>CACISK010000035.1 GCA_902589315.1 uncultured Pelagibacteraceae bacterium | reverse complement strand
ATCAAAAGCAGAAAAATGGATTGGTGAATACAAAGGTAATATGGCTGATACACCATCTGAAGCTGCTAAAGATGCTGATTTTATTTTTACGTGTGTTGGGAATGATGACGATTTAAGACAAGTCTCTTTAGGTGATAATGGGTTATTTCATAATGCCAAAGAGGGATGCGTATATATAGATAATTCAACAGTGTCTGCTGAAATTTCTAGAGAACTTTATAAAGCTGCAAAAGATAAAAGATTTGGTTTTTTAGATGCTCCCATATCTGGAGGGCAATCAGGTGCTGAAGGTGGAATATTAACTGTCATGGTTGGTGGAGATGAAAATGATTTTAAAAAAGCAGAGCCAATAATTGATTGTTACAGTAAAAAAGTAACTTTAATCGGACCATCAGGAAGCGGACAATTAACTAAGATGGTTAATCAAATGTGTATTGGTGGTTTAGTACAAGGCTTATCTGAAGCAGTAAATTTTGGAATTAATGCAGGATTAGATATGGATAAAGTTATGGAAACTATTTCAAAAGGTGCAGCTCAATCTTGGCAAATGGAAAATAGATATAAAACTATGGTAGCAGATAAATTTGATTATGGATTTGCAGTGGATTGGATGAGAAAAGATTTAAAAATTTGTATTGAAGAAGCAAAAAGAAATGGTTCACCTGTACCAGTAACTGAAATTGTGGATGGTTATTATGCTGAAGTTCAGAAAATGGGTGGAAATCGTTGGGATAGCTCAAGTTTAATAGCTAGATTAAAAAAGAAAAAATAATTGTGTCTACCACTGTTCCCTACTACGAGGATTTTTCCGAAATAAAAAAGAAAATTTGGTCAATGTTAACTGATGCAGTAACTAATAGATCGTCTCCCTTTAGAATACCTGTATTTTCATGTGGAAATGAAGACAATATTGAAAGTAGAATTGTTGTTCTTAGAAAATCAGATGAACAAAATAATATAGTACAATTCCACAGTGATATTAGATCTGATAAAATTAAAATATTAGAAAAAAACCCAAATTCATCGATGTTATTTTACGATAAAGATGAAAAAATACAGGTTAGATTAAAAGTTGAAGCAATTATCAATTATAATAACGACATAACAAAACAATCTTGGGAAAAAACCCAACATATAAGTCGTAAATGTTACTTAGTAGATAAAGGACCGGGTACTGAGTCTGATATTCCAACATCTGGCTTAAAACCTGAATTAGATAATTTTGATTATACAAAAGAACAAAGCGAAGAAGGATATAAAAACTTTACTGTTATACAGTGTAAAATTAAATCTATAGAATGGTTATATTTAGCTGCAAAAGGTCATCGTAGAGCTAGATTTGATGTTGATAATAATAAAGATGCCTGGTTAGTTCCTTAATTATTTAATGATCTTTTGGATTTCGATTATACTCTCTCTTAGCTTGTTCGTTGTTAAATAATTTCATAACCCCGGTACCATTTCTGTCCCAATAAGTAAACTTACATCCAGATCCACCACTCCTATAATTCCACTTACCTTTTTTAAGATCGCTTGCTTGTTTTTCTCTAAGTTTAACAAGTTTTTTATGATTATATTTTCCCCATTCATTCAAACAGATTAACTTAAAAGGATCGTAAGGATCTTTTGACGTTGGTGTTAAATAGACTGTGTCTTCTCCTTTTGGACAGCCTTCGACGTCGTGAACATAAGCTTTTCCAAAAAACATTTGTTTTGCATCAGTGTCTTGTCCACTTTTAAAATGTGCTTTTTTACTCATTCCAGGAACGCAAGCAAAACCTCCTCCCATTGCATGATGCACTTCGTGAACAGCTGTTTTAACCATACTATTTATATTTTTATTGTATTTACTTTTAAGAAAAATTGATGCCATTCCTACACCACCTTCTCCACCATCTTGGCTAGTTACATCAGCAAAAGTAAAATATACTTTTTTTGGATTATTAAATCCATTTAGCCAGAGGTAAGCACGATAGTTATTATTTATATGTTTGTGGAGTTCTTTTCTTTTTTTATCTAATCTTATAAAGGTAACATCTAATTTTCCATC
>CACISK010000034.1 GCA_902589315.1 uncultured Pelagibacteraceae bacterium | reverse complement strand
AGTTGTTGCTATGTTTGCTGTTTTGTTCACTTTTACAACAGAGACTATGGCTGCAAAAAAGTCAAAAACTCTTAAAAACACTCAAAAAAAAGGTTTTGTGAGATGTGGTGTTTCACAGGGTCTACCAGGATTTTCTAATGCTGATGCAGCAGGAAACTGGACTGGTGTTGACGTTGATGTATGTAGAGCAGTAGCCGCTGCTGTGCTAGGTGATGCAAGTAAAGTTAAATTTACTCCACTAAGTGCTAAAGAAAGATTTACTGCATTGACATCTAACGAGATAGATATTCTATCTAGAAATACTACTTGGACTCTTTCTAGGGATGCGGATATCGGTCTTACTTTCGTAGGAGTAAACTTCTATGATGGTCAAGGTTTTATGGTTAGAAAAAATTCAGGAATTTCATCAGTTAATGATTTTAAAGCTGGTGTTTCTGCATGTACTAACCTTGGAACAACTACAGAGCTTAATATGAGAGATTTCTTTAATTCAAAAGGAATCAAATATGAGCCAGTCACTTTTGAAAAAGCTGATGAAGTTGTAGCTGCATACGATGCTGGTAGATGTGATACATATACTACCGATAAATCTGGTTTAGCTGCTCAAAGAATTAAATTGAGTAATCCAGATGACCACATGGTATTACCAGAAACAATTTCAAAGGAGCCATTAGGTCCCGTTGTTAGACAAGGTGATTCTGTTTGGGAAGATATCGTAAGATGGTCACTAAACACTATGATCGAAGCTGAAGAGTATGGCGTAACATCAGCAAATGCTGACATGATGAAAACTTCAGATAATCCAGCTGTTAAAAGATTAGTTGGTGCTGAAGGCGAATTAGGAGCCGCTCTAGGTTTAGATAATGAGTGGAGTTTAAGAATAATCAAGCAAGTAGGTAATTACGGCGAAAGCTATAAAAGAAATATAGCTGATACTGGAATTCTACCTGACAGAGGTCCAAATCAGTTATGGACAAAAGGTGGAATACTATACGTACCACCAGCAAGATAATTCTTTTTAAAAAGAACATAAAGAGGGCTAGATTTTTCTAGCCCTTTTTTTTATAAACCTTACTAACAGTGAATTTTAAGAAAATATTACCCCAGTTACTTACTCTAGTGGTTGTTATTCTAGTGTTCGGTTTCTTTTCATATAACGCACAAGTTAATATGGAAAATAGAGGTATCACATTTGGTTATGGTTTTTTAACTCAAGAATCGTCATTTGATGTTCAGTTTTCATTAATAGAATATGATGGTTCACATTCCTATTTTAGAGCTTATTTAGTTGGATTATTAAATACTATTTTGGTTTCAGTTATTGGAATTATATTTGCTACAATTATTGGAGTTGTTGTTGGAATAGCCAGATTATCAAGCAATTATCTTATTGAACGAACTGCAGCAATATATGTGGAATTTTTTAGAAACATTCCTTTGCTATTACAAATATTCTTTTGGTATTTTGCTGCTTTAAGAGCATTACCTTTACCAGAAAAAGCAGAACCCATGTTTGGAGTTTTTTTTTTAACAATTAAAGGTTTTTTTATTCCAGCTTTTATTTGGAATAATCTAGATATTTTTATTTATTCAGTAATTGCAGCAATAATTGCAATATTTTTTGTAAGAGCATATGCTAAAAAAAAGCAAGAAAATCAAGGAACTCAAACTCCTGTTTTATTAATATCAATTGGTCTTTTAATTATTTTACCATTATTAAGTTTTTTACTAGGCGAGGTTGATGCATCAATTGAAATACCAGTTATTGAACAACTATCAAAAACATCATTTACTTATAAAGGAGGACTTAAATTACCTCCAGAATTAATTTCATTAGCATTAGCTTTATCTTTATATACTGCAACATTTATAGCTGAATGTGTAAGAGCTGGAGTTCAGGGTGTTAGTAAAGGTCAAAAAGAAGCTGCAGCTTCAATTGGTTTAACTCCTAATCAAGTTCTTAAATTAGTCGTTATGCCTCAAGCATTGAGGATTATAATTCCTCCTACAACTAATCAATATTTAAATTTAACAAAGAATTCTTCTCTTGCTGCTGCTATTGCATATCCAGACTTAGTACT
>CACISK010000033.1 GCA_902589315.1 uncultured Pelagibacteraceae bacterium | reverse complement strand
ACCAGGTTTAATAATTCCTAATTCAACCAAAGATCCAAATGGCACTCTTGGTTTGGATCTATTATTTTTTATAGTATCTAAATATTCATCTTCTATAATTTTTGTATTTTTAATTCTTTTACTTGCAGCTTCAAAATAGTTTTTTTCTTTTTCTATCCCAAAATAATTTCTACCTAACTTTTTTGAAACTACAGCAGTTGTTCCCGTACCGAGAAACGGGTCCAATATTAAATCGCCTTTATTAGACGATGCTAATATAATTCTGTGCAATAAAGACTCTGGCTTTTGCGTTGAGTGAACTTTATTACCATTATTTTTAAGTCTTTCTTTTCCATTACATATAGGTAAATTCCATGTAGATCTCATCTGTAGATCATCGTTTAAACATTTAAGTGATTGATAATTAAAAGTATATTTTGAGCCTTCACTTTTTGATGCCCATATAAGTGTTTCGTGCGCATTCGTAAAACGTGTTCCTCTAAAATTTGGCATAGGGTTATTTTTGTTCCAAATCACATCATTTAGTATCCAAAAACCTAAATCTTGCATTTTTGAACCAACTCTAAAAATATTATGATAACTTCCTATTACCCATATAGATCCATTTTTTTTTAAAATTCTTTTACATTCTTTAAGCCATTGAACTGAAAACTCATCATAACTTTTAAAACTATCAAATTTATCCCACGCATCGTCTACAGCATCGACTTTAGATCTATCAGGTCGACTTAATTCTTTTTTCAGTTGAAGGTTGTAAGGTGGATCTGCAAATATCAGATCAAAACTTTCAGCCGGAATTTTTTTTAATTCTTTAATACTATCTCCATTTATAATTTTATTTTTTATATCTGAAATGATCATTTTATATTTTTGAATTAGACTCCAGTCAGGAGTCTACGTCAACCTGTGATTGAATTTATTGATTGATAATTGTTATGATTATTATTTAAGACTCAATATCTTGTGTATTGGTTGGAAGGTTTTTCTATGAAATCTAGTCACTCCAAATTTTTTAATAGCTTTAATATGATCCTTAGTTCCATAACCCGCATTATTATCCCAGCCGTATTTTTTAAAAGAAAAAGACATCTTTTTCATAAGCTTATCTCTTTCAACTTTAGCAATAATCGATGCGGCTGAAATTTCAGGAATTTTTTCATCACCTTTTACAATAGTTTTAATTACATAATTTTTTAAGTCTGGTGGTTTATTACCATCTATTAAAACTTTTTTAGGCTTCAATTTGAGTTTCTTAATTGCTCTTTTCATTGAAAGTAGGCTAGCATTTAAAATATTAATTTTTTCAATTTCCTTTATTGATGCAGATCCTAACGCCCAAACTGAATTTTTTTTTATATATTTAGCTAAAGTTTCCCTCTGAATTTTGTTAAGTTTTTTTGAATCTTTAAGAATTTTTCTATTAATTTCTTTATTTAATATAACAGCAGCTGCATAAACTGGTCCTACAAGGCTCCCTCTTCCAACTTCATCAACCCCAGCAATAATTTTTTTCATATAAAATATTATTAAAAATTTAAATCTCTAAACCAGTTTCATCTATTTTTTTTCTAATTTCTTTAAGATCGGCCCAAGAATATTTTTTTTGCTCTGCTTGCCTTAGTAGATATGCTGGGTGAAAAGTTATCATTGTTAAATATGTTTTATTATTAATTATTACTTCCTTCCATTTTCCTCTTTCTTTAGAGATTTTAATTTTATTCCCAAAGAGCGCTTCCATTGCTGTGCTTCCCATTAAAATAAGTATTTCTGGATTTATAATCGAAATATGTTTTCTTAAATATTCAGAGTATCTATTTATTTCTGAAATTTCAGGCTTTCTGTTATTTGGAGGTCTATAATTTACAACATTAGTTATATAAACGTTAGTTCTATCTAAATTAATAGCTTTCAACATTTTATTTAAAAGCATTCCTGCATCACCAACAAAAGGTTTTCCTAATTCATCTTCTTTTTGTCCAGGTCCTTCACCTACAATCATTATTTTTGAAGATGAATTTCCATCACTGAAAACAAGATTTTTTGCACTATTTTTTAGTTCACAATCTTCAATCTTTTCTATTTCAACTCTAAGTTTTGCTAATTCTTCAGATTT
>CACISK010000032.1 GCA_902589315.1 uncultured Pelagibacteraceae bacterium | reverse complement strand
TTCTCATTTAAACTTAAGCAATTCCTAGATGTTTTTTTCTTTTTTCTACCCAAGTTCTTATCAAATTGTCAAAGATTAAACCTATAAAAGCTACACAAATACCTAAAGTTAATCCAATACCAGCACCATTTTTATCTGATAAAGCTTTTAAAATATATTGTCCTAAATCCTCTGTACCTATAAATGCCCCTATAATTACCATAAACAATGCAAACACTATTGTTTGATTTATACCAAGCATCATATGAGGAAATGCTAAAGGAAATTCTATTTTTGTTAATCTTTGAAATTTATTTACACCAGACATCGTCGCTGCATCATGTAAACCTGCTGGAACACTTCTAAGGCCTTCAATTGTGTATCTGGTTGCTGGTATAGTTGCATAAACAATGACAGCAATAAGAACAGAAGTGTCAGTTATTCCAAAAAGCATCATCACAGGAATAAGATAAACAAATGATGGAAATGTTTGAAATATATCACATACGCCTAACATAAATTTTGCAGAATGTTTATTTTGAAAACATAATGTGCCAACTGTAAAACCAATTATACAAGAGACGATTACCCCAAATGTCGCCATGTAAGCCGTTACTAAAGCTCTATCCCACCAAGGGCTTAGAGCTATGAATAATGTCAAACCACAAACCACTAATGCAGATCTAATTCCACCAATTAAGTAACCAGCACCAACAACTAAAACCAATGTAGCAACAGCTGGCATCCTTAAATACAAAGCCCTCATTGGTTGTAAAACTTCTTGAATTAACCAAGTGTTAAAAGCTTTTATATAAACAAAGAAGGTATCAAAAATCCAATCAACGCCTTTATTCCAAAAATCAGCAGTTGATATTCCTTTGTTGTGAGGCACTTCAAATAAATAATTGTAACCACCTTTAAAATAAACAGATCCAAAGTAAGCAAGTAAAATTCCAATTATGAATGTGACACTAAAAAATAATAAATTTTTATTTCTTTGAAAAAAATTTAAGTTGCCAAAATAATCAACTTGTTTGTTTGCCCACGCTAATGACATTTTATCTAATAAAATTGCAATTAAACTAATACAAAGACCTGCTTCTAACGCTAATCCGATATTAAGCTGATTTAGTGCTAACAATAAATTAAAACCTAGACCTTTCGCTCCAATGAAGGCTGAAATAACAGCCATAGAAAAGCACACCATGATAACCTGGTTTACGCCAATTAAAATATCTCGTCTGGCCGTTGGAATTAGCACTTTAGACATTAGTTGCCAATTATTACAACCACTCATTCTTCCAGCTTCAATCACTTCTGGAGGAATAGCTCTTAATCCTAATAAAGTAAGCAATATCATAGGTGGAACAGCAACAACCATAGTTATAATTACTGCAGCATGGTCACCGACTCCAAAAAGAACAAGTGCAGGAACTAATACTGCATATTGTGGCATTGTTTGCATAACTAAAAGAATTGGATATAAAGCTTTTTCTACACGTTTACTTTTATAAGCTGCAATACCTAAACTTAAACCAAATATAAAAGATAGAGGCGCAGCAACTAAAATAAAAGAGAGTGTTTGCATTGATGGTTTCCATTGTCCAAATATAGAAATGTAAACCATGGTTAAACCAGCAAATAAAGCAAGTCCAATGCCACTTAATTTATAAGCAAGTATTGCAAAACCAGCTGCAACTATAGTCCAAGGTAGACCCGGTAACTCCGCCCAAGGGTTCGCATCGATCCAGTCCCAACTTGTAAAGGCAACAATTGTTTCAAGTCCACCTAATAGAATTTCTCTAATTAATTCTATTAAAAAGGTCATAAAAGCCGTTAAATTTCTGCTAATTTGTAAAACTATTGGTCTAGTTTTAAACTCTTGAGTGTCCTCATTCCAAAACTCCATTGGCATCCACTCATTCATTAAGAAAAACAAAGAGTCATTTATCCATATTGGTAACCATCCAAGTAATGGCGGAAGCCTCCAGAAAACATCAAAAGCATAATATCTTACTTCTTTACCTAAAAATATGTAACTACTTTGATTAGGGTCTTTGACGAATTCTGCTTGGCCTCTAATGAATTTATATGTTTCTGGAACATCAATAGCAAAACAAAGAGCAAAGAAAACAATTAATAGAAATAACCACTGAAATATTTTTGG
>CACISK010000031.1 GCA_902589315.1 uncultured Pelagibacteraceae bacterium | reverse complement strand
GATGGGCATATTCTACAAATCATAAAGATATTGGAACAATGTATTTAATTTTTGCAATTATTGCAGGAGTTATCGGTACAGCTTTTTCAGTTTTGATGAGAATGGAATTAATGCATCCTGGTGATGATGTTTTAGGTGGTAACTATCATCTTTATAATGTTTTGGTTACAGGTCATGGATTAATAATGATTTTCTTTATGGTCATGCCAGCGATGATTGGTGGTTTTGGAAACTGGTTCGTGCCGATAATGATTGGAGCACCAGATATGGCATTTCCAAGAATGAATAATATTTCTTTTTGGTTATTGCCTGTTGCATTTATTTTATTACTTTCATCAATTTTTGTAGATGGACCTCCAGGTGCACAAGGTGTTGGTGGTGGCTGGACGATTTACCCACCTCTATCTTCTACTGCAGGTCAACCTGGTCCAGCAATGGATTTAGCAATTTTAAGTTTACACGTTGCAGGAGCTTCATCAATTTTAGGAGCAGTTAATTTTATTACAACTATTTTAAATATGAGAACCCCAGGAATGACTTTGCATAAGATGCCATTATTTGCATGGTCAATATTAGTTACAGCATTTTTATTGTTACTTTCGTTACCAGTATTAGCGGGAGCAATTACTATGCTTCTAACAGATAGAAATTTCGGTACAGCATTTTTTGATGCACAAACAGGTGGAGACCCAACATTATTCCAGCATTTGTTTTGGTTTTTTGGTCATCCAGAAGTTTACATTCTAATCTTACCAGGATTTGGAATGATCAGTCATATCGTATCTACTTTTTCAAAGAAGCCAGTTTTTGGATATTTAGGAATGGCTTACGCGATGGTAGCAATTGGAATTGTAGGCTTTGTTGTTTGGGCTCATCACATGTACACAGTTGGTTTAGATACAGATACTAAAGCGTATTTCTTAGCAGCAACAATGATTATCGCTGTCCCAACAGGAATTAAAATATTTTCATGGATTGCTACAATGTGGGGAGGATCTATATCATTCAAAACCCCAATGGTTTGGGCTTTAGGATTTATATTTTTATTTACAGTAGGAGGAGTAACTGGTGTAGTTCTAGCAAACGCTGGAGTAGATACGGCATTGCATGATACTTATTATGTTGTAGCTCACTTCCATTATGTATTATCTTTAGGAGCTGTTTTTGCAATATTTGCAGGTTTCTATTATTGGTTTGGTAAAATGTCAGGTTATGAATATTCTGAGTGGATGGGTCAACTTCATTTTTGGTTAACTTTCATAGGTGTAAATTTAGTTTTCTTTCCACAACACTTCTTAGGATTAGCTGGGATGCCAAGAAGATACGCTGATTATCCGGATGCATTTGCCGATTGGAATTATATTTCCTCAATCGGTTCATATATTTCTGTAGTTGGCTTAGTGGTATTTTTCGCTAATTTAATCTACGCTTTTGCAAAAAAGAAAAAAGCAGCACAAAACCCATGGGGAGAAGGGGCCACAACATTAGAGTGGACAGTTCCATCACCACCAAATTTTCATACTTTTGATGAATTACCGAAGTTTGAAGATTATGAAGGCACTGAAAAATCTAGTAGTTAGTAACGTCTTAAGATATAAAAATTAAAATGGCTACGACGTATTCTAAAGTAAAAAAATCGCATTACGAACTAGGTATTATTCCTGAATTATTAAAATTAATGAAACCAAGAGTAATGTCTCTTGTTATCTTTACTTGTGCAGTTGGTCTATTAACAGCTCCTACTTCAGTTTCATTTCAACAATCAGTGGTTGGGATATTAATTGTAGCCTTTGGTGCAGGAGCAGCAGGAGCACTTAACATGTGGTATGAAGCTGACTTAGATAAATTAATGTCAAGAACTTGCCTGCGCCCAATTCCAAGAGGAAAGCTGAACAGAAACCAAGCATTATATTTTGGAACATCTCTGTCAGTTATATCAGTTGTAAGCTTGTACTTTGTAACAAATGCTTTATCAGCATTTCTATTATTGTTTACGATATTATTTTACGTATTTGTTTATACAATTTGGTTAAAAAGAAAAACTCCACAAAATATTGTTATAGGTGGAGCATCAGGAGCTTTACCACCAGTAATTGGATGGGCAATAGCAACAAATTCTATTTCATTGGAGTCGATTGCTTTTTTCTTAATAATTTTCTTTTGGACA
>CACISK010000030.1 GCA_902589315.1 uncultured Pelagibacteraceae bacterium | reverse complement strand
GTTACTAAAAATTTTGAATCATAAACAAAAGCAAAACTTTTGACTTTTGCCCCATAGCCAGACATGAAGGAATCTGTTTTATCTTTTAAGCGCCAAAAATGAAGTTGGTTTTCTTGCATAGATGTAACCAAAAATCGATCATCAGTGCTAAAAATGACTTTATTGTGCGAGCCTTTCCAAATTAAATTGGATGAACTCCACTTATTACTATAATCTTTTTTCCAAAGAGTAACTCCACCATAACGAGACACTGCTAGTCTTCTTCCTTTTGAATCAAATGCTACACCACCGATGGTACTCTCATGTTCTAATAATTTTGGTTCTTTTTTATTTGGCATCCAGAGATAAACAATATTTCCAGATGTACATACCAAACTACCATTATATGCAGTAACATGATCTACCCATCGAGAACCAAAGTTTGCAATTTCGTTTATTTCTCCATCAAGTGAAATTTTTAAAAATCTACCATCATCGCCACCAGTTAAAATATCTTCACCATCTTTTGAAATACTAAGAACAACACCGCTATGTGCTTTTATTACCTCTGAAATTTGTCCTGAGCGAAATATTCTTACAGTTCCATCTCCAAATCCAACAGCTACAGAATTCCCAATCGTAATAGCATTAGTAACAGGAATTCCAAGCTTAAACTCCTTTCCTCTATTTTCAAATTTGGTTTTATTTAACTCTGGAAACTTATTTGAATCAGCTTTCATGCCGATTTGCAATTTTCAAATCCTTCTTTCAAATTCATACTCTCAAGATTTCGACCAATAAAAACTAGTCGAGAGTTTCGTTCTTTGCCTTCTGGCCATTTACCCATTGGCGAGGCATCCATAAGCATATGCACACCTTGAAAAACATATCTATCATTTTCTCCAGTAAAATCGAGAATCCCTTTGGTTCTTAATATATCTTGTCCCTTTGTTTGTAAAAGCTTGCTAAACCAATCCTGAAACTTTTCCATATCTAAAGGAGTATCTGAAACAAATGATAAGCTAGTTACATCATCATCATGTTCATGATCGTGATCTGATGTTAAAAAATCAGGCTCAGTATCTAAAATACGTTTTAAATTAAAAGCATCAAGATTTAAAATCTCACTTAAAGATACTCCACATTTAGTGGTATGAATAATTTTTGCAAATGGATTAATTTTTTTTATTCTCTCTTTAACAACTTCTAATCCACTTTCATCAACAAGATCTATTTTGTTTAATAATACAACATCAGCAAATGCAATTTGTTCTTCTGCTTCATGATGATCTGATAATTGTGTACTCAAGTGAACAGCATCAGCAACAGTAACAATTGCATCTAATTTTGTACGATCCGCAACATCTTGATCAACAAAAAATGTTTGTGCAACAGGAGCTGGATCAGCTAATCCAGTAGTTTCTACTATGATTGCATCAAGTTTATCTGCACGCTTCATGAGGCCACTTAGAATACGGATTAGATCACCTCTTACAGTGCAACATATGCAACCGTTGTTCATCTCAAATACTTCTTCATCAGCATCGACAACTAAATCGTTATCAATGCCCTGCTCACCAAACTCATTAACTATCACAGCATATTTTTTTCCATGCTGCTCAGTTAATATTCTATTTAAAAGAGTAGTTTTTCCAGCGCCTAAAAAGCCAGTTAAAACAGTAACTGGAACTTGTTTGTTAGTTTCTCCCATTAATTAAATTAACACCCTTTAAAGGATTTTGACATATTTTTTATTAAATCAAAATATAAACCTTTTCCGGGAGTTAATGTTGCACCTAATGGATCAACAACACCAGTTTTAATATTCATATCTTTTGCAACAGCTTTAATGATATTAGGATTAAATTGAGGTTCTGAAAACACACAAGCAACTTTATCATGTTCAATTACCTCTCTTATTTCAGCTAATTGTTCTGCTCCAGGTAATACATCTGTATTTACAGTAAAAGCGCCTAATATATTAACTTTAAATCTTTCTTCAAAATATTGGTAAGCATCATGAAAAACAATAGAGGCTGTACTTTCGTTAAGCTCAGCTGTTACATCACTTGTTAATTTATCAATATCTTTGTAAGCCTTACTTAAATTAGCTCTGTAAGCTGACTCATTGGATGGATCATTTTCAATTAAGTGCTTAGACATTTCAAATAAAATAACTTTTGCATTAATTGGATCTAACCAAATGTGCGGGTCAAATTCACCATGGTGATGACCTTCA
>CACISK010000029.1 GCA_902589315.1 uncultured Pelagibacteraceae bacterium | reverse complement strand
TCTGAACTTACTCAAGATCAGAAAATTAAGTTTAGTAAAAATATACAGATCAACCAGGCAAATATTTCGAAAACAGGATAATTAATTTTTAATTGGCTCCTCGGGCAGGACTCGAACCTGCGACCAATTGATTAACAGTCAACTGCTCTACCAACTGAGCTACCGAGGAATGTAAAATCACAACTTACTTTTTTTTTATATTATCTCAACAAAAATATATTGTGGAGGCAACGCCCGGAATCGAACCGGGATACAAGGATTTGCAATCCTCTGCGTAACCATTCCGCCACGTTGCCATGAATTAAATATTCAATGAGGACATATATAATTAATTTTATAATTTAGTCTATAAATTTAACGGATAATTTCATTGTTGTTTATTGATATGATTAATTTATAAAATAATTATCCATGAGTTCAGACAAATATATTCACGAAAATGTTGAAAATAAGATTTATTCTTATTGGGAAGAAAAAAATTTATTTAAACCAAAAACCAATAAAAAACAATTTTCTATAGTTATACCACCACCGAATGTAACTGGTAGTCTTCATATGGGTCATGCACTAAATAATTCTATTCAAGATCTTTTAACTCGATATCATCGAATGAATAATTTTGAAACTTTATGGCAACCAGGAACAGATCACGCGGGTATCGCTACACAAGCCTTAGTGGAAAAGAAACTTAAATCTGAAGGTATAGATAAAAATGATTTAGGTAGAGAAAAATTCATCGAAAAAGTTTGGGATTGGAAAGGTCAGTATGGTGATATTATCATTAATCAATTAAAAAAATTAGGCTGTTCTTGTGATTGGTCTAGAAATGCCTTCACCATGGACGAAAATCTATCAAAATCTGTATTAAAAGTTTTTGTTGAAATGTACAAAAATGGATTAATTTACAAATCAAAAAAATTAGTAAATTGGGACACTGTTTTAAAAACAGCTATATCGGATTTAGAAGTAGATCAAAGAGAGGTTAATTCAAAACTATATCACATCAAATATCCAATCGAAGGAACAGATAAATTTATAACTATTGCAACTACTAGACCGGAAACCATTTTAGGAGATACAGCAGTTGCAGTTAATCCATCAGATGAAAGATATAAATCATTAGTAAATAAAAATGTAATAGTTCCAATAGTCGATAGAAAAATAAAAATTATAGAAGATGATTATGCAGATCCTGAACAAGGTACTGGAGCTGTTAAAATTACTCCAGCACATGATTTCAATGATTATGAAGTAGGGGAGAGAAATAATTTAGAGGTTATAAATGTTTTTACACCAGATGGTAAAATTAATGAAAATGCACCTGAAAATTATATTGGACTTGATAGATTTGAAGCTAGAAAAAGAATTCTAAAAGAACTTACCGATAAAAACTTATTTGTTAAAGAAGAAAAAATTAAAAATAAAGTTCCATATGGTGACAGATCTAATTCAATAATTGAACCTTATTTAACCGAACAATGGTTTGCAGATGCTAAGAAGCTTTCAATTAAAGCAAAAGAAATAGTAAATAATAAAACAACTAATTTTTTTCCAGTTAATTGGACAAAAACATATTTTCAATGGATGGATAATATAGAACCATGGTGTATTTCAAGACAGCTTTGGTGGGGTCATCAAATACCTGCATGGTATGGGCCTGATGGAGAAATATTTGTAGATGAAACAGAAGAAGGTGCAAATAAATTAGCTAAAGAACACTATAAAAAAGATGTTGAATTAATTAGAGATCCAGATGTTCTTGATACATGGTTTTCATCAGGCCTATGGCCTTTTGCAACATTAGGATGGCCAAAAAAAAATGAATATTTAGAAAAATTTTATCCAACTTCAGTATTGGTAACAGGATTTGATATCATTTTCTTTTGGGTTGCAAGAATGATTATGTTTGGAATGGAATTTCAAAACAAAGAACCTTTTAAAAATATTTATGTTCATGCATTAGTTAGAGATGAAAAAGGTCAAAAAATGTCAAAGTCTAAAGGCAATGTAATTGATCCATTAGAATTAATAGAAAAATATAGTGCTGATGCTTTAAGATTTACACTTTTGTCAATGGCATCTCCTGGACGAGATGTAAAGTTATCAGAGGATAGAGTTAAAGGATATAGAAATTTTTTAAATAAAATATGGAACGCAAATAATTTTCTAATTCAAAACGATTGCAAATTTGAAAATATAGAAACGCCTAATGATTTAAAACTAAATATTAATAAATGGATATTTGTTGAATTCACTAACACTAATGAAAAGATTAAAAAATCAATAGATAGTTATCGATTTGATGAAGCTGCAAGAATTGCATATCAATTTGTATGGCATTCGTTCTGTGATTGGTATTTAGAGTTATCTAAAACTGTTTTTTATTCAGAAAATAATGAAAATATAGAAGAAACAAGAAATGTAGCTAGCTTCATATTTACTCAAATTCTAGTTATTTTGCACCCTTTCATTCCATTTTTAACTGAGGAA
>CACISK010000028.1 GCA_902589315.1 uncultured Pelagibacteraceae bacterium | reverse complement strand
ACTCAAACATATATTTAAATATTTCAAATTATTTAAATCCAAAATTTTATTTTAATTTATCTTTAATAGCTGAAAACTATCAGTCTAATAATAATTATGATCTAGCAAAAAAAACTTTCGAAAAATTTGATGATAAGGATGAAATATTTTTTTGGTACAAAACAAAGAAGATTGCCAGAATTATAGCAGAGGAAGAAAACTATGATGCAAGTTTGAACTATATATTAAAAAATCTTGAAAAATTTAATAATAAATCGACAAAGATGATTTATGATTTAGCAAATATTTACAAAAACTTTAAAAAATATGATGAGGCTATAAATTATTATACTTTGGCCTTAAAAAATTTGGATAAAAATTCTATGGCTTATGCAGATGTTCTTTATCGCAGAGGCGGAGCGTATGAAAGATTAAAAAATTATGATTTGGCGGATAAGGATTTGCTAAATTCAATTAAAATTAGACCTGACGAACCCTATACACTTAACTATCTCGCTTATAGTTGGTTAGAAAGAGGATATAAAATTGAAGAAGCAATAGAAATGTTAAAACAAGCTTACAAAGGGAAAGAAGAAGACCCTTATATAACAGACTCTGTTGGTTGGGGTTATTATTTGACAGGAAATTATATTGAAGCAGAAAAATATTTAAGAAAAGCTGTTGAATTGTTACCAAGTGATCCTGTTGCAAGTGATCATTATGGAGATGTTCTTTGGCAATTAAATAGAAAAATCCAAGCTAATTATTTTTGGAAAAGTGCTTTAAATAGCGATGAAGCAGACGAAGAATTAAAAATTAAAGTTAAGGAAAAATTATATAATGGCTTGAATAATAATTCCTAAATGAAGTTTCATAAAATTAAATCTTTTGCAAAAGTTAACCTAACTTTAAAAATTCTAAATAAATGCTCAAATGGTTATCATAAAATTGAAAGTTTAATATCTAAAATCAATTTGGCTGATGAGATTTTAATAAAAGAGATACAAGGTTCAAAAAATAGAATATCGTTTAGTGGGAAATTTTCCTCAAATATTTCAAATACAAATACAATTTCAAAACTACTAAAAATATTAAATGATCAAAATTATATTAAAAATAAAAAATTCAATATAAAAGTAAAAAAAAATATACCCCAATCCTCTGGCATGGGGGGAGGATCAATGAATGCAGCATCCATTTTGAACTATCTATTTAAAAAAAGAATAATTAAAATTCCAAAAAATAATTTAATAAAAATTGCAAATAAAGTTGGTTCAGATGTAATTTTGGGTCTTTATGAGAGTCCAATGATCCTACAAGGGCAAAATATAAGTAAAATTAATAAAAAATTAAATTTTCATTTGTTAATAATAAAGCCTAATTTTGGATGTTCTACCAAGATGATTTATGCAAAACACAAAGGATTTTCAAAGAGCCTATTCAATAAATCAAACAAGATTGACAGACAAGATCTATTAAAAGTTTCGAATAACGATTTAGAGAGAGCGGCTTTTAAAAAATATCCAATTTTAAGAAAGATCAAAAGTTACTTGCAAAATTTAGATAATATTTACTTTGCAAATATGACAGGGTCGGGTTCTACTATAATTGGTTATTTTTTAACCAAAAATGCGGCAATAAAAGCTCAAAAAAAATTAAAAAATAAATATAAAAACTATTGGTGTATTTATTCTAAAACTATATAAAGCTTTTTTTTTGTGTTATACGAAAAACATCTTGGGGTGTAGCCAAGTGGTAAGGCAGCGGTTTTTGGTACCGCCATTCCTAGGTTCGAATCCTAGCACCCCAGCCATATATGAAAGCTTTACTTAAAAAAATTTTTCAGAATAAAAATATTTCAAGCGATAAAGATCTCAAGTTTCAAGATTTAAAAAATAATAAGGGAGTAAATAAAATATTTGGTGCAATAAATAACTACAATGAAATCAGCGAGATTAGATATGTTGGTGGTTGTGTAAGAAAAATTTTAAATGATGAAAAAACAGATGATATTGACCTTGCAACTAATTTAACCCCTGATCAGGTTAAGCAATGTTTAGATAAAAACCAAATAAAGTTTTTTGAAACAGGAATTGAACATGGCACAATCACAGCAGTGATTGATGATCAA
The DNA here is from genome assembly GCA_902589315.1 of uncultured Pelagibacteraceae bacterium. GTDB lineage: Bacteria > Pseudomonadota > Alphaproteobacteria > Pelagibacterales > Pelagibacteraceae > Pelagibacter. The sequence goes on along the minus strand of CACISK010000028.1, from coordinate 540 downwards.
AATTTTGAAATTACAACATTAAGAAAAGACGTAAAAACAGATGGAAGGCATGCTGTCGTAGAATATACAACTAATTGGAAGGAAGATTCGTTAAGGAGAGATTTTTCAATAAATTCAATATATTCAGATTTAGACGGGAATTTATATGATCCAAATTTTGGTCATAAAGATTTAAATATTGGAATAATTAAATTTATAGGTGATCCAGAAACTAGATTAAAAGAAGATTATTTAAGAATTATTAGATATTTAAGATTTTATACTGAATATAGCAAAATCGATCATGAAATTAATATAATAAAAATCATTAAAAAAAATATAGAGGGTTTAGGAAAAATATCAAAAGAAAGACAATTCAATGAATTAAAAAAAATTCTCAAATTGGATAACTTTTTAAAGTTATTTAAAAATAAAACCTCTTGTGAATTATTTTCATTAATTTTCCCTCAACTAAAAAATTTTAAAAAATTGAGTAAGTTATCAAAACCACAAGAAAAGATATTAAAAAATAAAAGTTTAAATTTCGTCATTTCTTTTCTT
>CACISK010000027.1 GCA_902589315.1 uncultured Pelagibacteraceae bacterium | reverse complement strand
TAATTTACCTTAAAAGTTTGATATATATTTGATATGAAAGTCACAAATCACTCAAAGCTTAACTTCTTATTTTTTTAATTTAAACAAAAAGTTACTTATTATAATAATTATTTCATTTTATGGTAGGTACAACTAAAAGACGACTAATTGGCATTGAAAAACGTCCTTTTCTTTCAGTATAAGTACTATCTTTGGATATTGCCAGGATGTTAGATAGATCTGCAATCATTGTTTTCCTTTTTTTTGGTTTTAAGACAAAAGCAGCATAAAAAAATCCTGCTGCAATTTCAGCCACTTGTGTAACGGGCCCATACATAGATACAACATTTGTTTCTATAGTCACATTAGCTCCTGGAAATGTTTTATTTGCAAGATCACTTAGGCTTTTAGATCCTCTTATCCTTGGGTCACCCAAATCAATCTCTCCATAACTAGGTATTTCTTCTTGTACGTAGCTATAAATTAAATCGTGTACTTCTTTATACCCTGGGGCTGTATTAATTGGTCCATCTATTAAAGCTGCAAATCGACCTTTAGTATTTAAAACTCGTCTGACTTCATTCAACACAGGAGTTATAGGGTCCATTAATGTTAAAGCCCAATGACATAGCACTATGTCAATAGAGTTATCATTGATCGCTGACAAATTTTGTGCTTTTGATTCAATAAGATTAACTCTACTGTTTATAAGAAGTTTCTTAGCTAACTTTAATTCTTCAGGACACATGTCTACACCTTTTAAATTTAAATTTTTATTTCGATCAAATAAGATTTTTAATAATGGACCTGACCCACAAGCAAGATCTAATACATTTAAACGCTCATTATTAGGCACAATTTCTGCTAGCCATTCATAACTATTACGTCCAGCTTCATCACGACACGAACTTGCGCATGCTTCGGTAAATCCAGCATGTTCTTGATGCACAGTTCTTAAATGATCAACTAAAGCATTACTATCAGGATGGAGATTGCGAGTAAGACTGTCAGTCCAGATCGAATTTAGCCCATTTTGATTATTTATGTTTTTCATGATTTATCTTTAATTGGCCAACAAATTGGATTTAGCGGGCTAGCAGCTAAGTCCCCTGGTTTAACATTAGGCATAAATTTCTGCCAGTCACCCGAAACCATTGTAGGTGAATTAACTACCCTCGCTCCATCGCGGTAATAAGTATTGGCTAGAGCAACTCTGCTACGATTGGTTCGATTACGTGAAGCTGTATGAAAATTCAAATTATGGTGAAAGCTAACTTCGCCCAGTTCAAATGGAGTTTCATTTATCATTACATTATTTTTTGAAAAAATGTTTGAGACCCCACGATCATATCCAGTACCAATCTTTTCAAACTCAACAGATTTAACTAATTCGTGCACACTTAGTGGATACGCAAAAGAGAGTGGTCCCATCTCAAGAGGGGTTGGTTGAGCTGGTACCCAAGCTGTAACTACATCGTTAGTATCTAGAGGAAAATGATGATCGTCGAAGTGCCATGGCGTACGACCACAACCAGCTTGTTTAGCTAGTACATTGTCATGGTAAAGTCTAACTGCTGGTACCCCAAGAAGATCTGCTGAAATTTGCCCTAGACGTGGCGATAACACGTAAGCACGAAGGAGTGCGTTGTCAGGCCAAATCATTTCAAGACTAAGGAAACGGTCATGTGCTCCTTTATCTGGGTCAACCTTAAACTCTTCCTTTAATAGATTAATTAATTCAGCTCTTAGTTTTAACACAGCTCCAGGTGAAAAAACCTTCTTTAGTTTTATAAAACCATTTTTCTTAAAAAAATCGATTTGATCATTTGTTAACTGGTAGGGCTTTGCTAATTGTGAGATAACTTCATCATCACTTGGTATTTCAATTTCTGGTAAGGGATCGGCATTAATAATTTCATTTTCTTTAATATCATTATCTGCAAGACTAACATACCAATCCCACCAAGCCTGGTTATCTTTATCCCATGGTTTGCTTATATCAGAAGCATCAGATATTTTAGGATTTAATTTTTTGTTAGAGGTTGTCATATAAACTATTTTTTATTTTATTTTCTAAATTTTAGGTGATTTCTGGACCAATACCACTTTAAACTTTTTTATTTCAAAAAGTTATCGTTATGGTTTTAGTTACATTATTTTTTCAAGTTTCCAAGCTTCATCTTTAGCATTAAACTTTGCGTTCCAGTCTTTAGATCTTTGATCTTCAAATAAGGCATAAAATTTTTCTTCATCAGTGACATTTGCAATAAAAATCATTTTACCTTCACGAATGTGTGCCCATTCAAATGATGATGTGCATTTTGCAAGATCATCTTTAAACATACTGTATAATTCATCTGCATCTTTTTTAGTTCCTTCATAAGTTGTTGTTCCAACAAAATTCATAGTTTTTCCTTTCTTTAATTACTTAAATTAATAGAGATTCAACAAATTCCCAATCAATAAGATTTTCAACAAATTTATCTAAATATTCAGGTCTTCTATTTCGATAATCTATATAGTATGAATGTTCCCAGACATCACAACCAAGTATTGGTTTTAAGTTATCAATTAAAGGATTAGCAGCATTAGCTGTTTTTGTCACAACTAATTTGTCATTATTCAAAGATAACCAACACCAACCTGATCCAAACTGAGTTATACCAGCTTGTATAAATTGATCTTTAAATTTTTCAACACTCTCAAAATCCTCAATAATTTTTTTCTCAAGTTTTGATGGAATATTTCCACCACCTTTTGGTTTCATGCATTTCCAAAAAAGATTATGGTTCCAATGCTGGCTTGCATTATTAAATATTCCAGCTTTTGAGTTATCTTTTGAGCTTTTTACAATTATATCTTCCAATGACATTTCAGCCATATCTGTATCTTTTATAAA
>CACISK010000026.1 GCA_902589315.1 uncultured Pelagibacteraceae bacterium | reverse complement strand
TTCTATAAAGAGAATATTTATAGGATCTATTTTTGGTTTAGTAATAGTTTATTTTATCAGATTTTATTCTCTAGCTTATAACGGCTTGAAAACTGGTTATGAAAGAATTAATAGGTCAATTGACGAGAGTTCATATCTTCTTGGTTACTCAAAAATAAAAACTTTTTTAGGAATTCATGTGCCTTATTTAAAAAATTCTGTATTTTTAATAGGAATATTGATCACGATAGAAGTAATAAAAGAATTACCTATTACATTAATATTAAGACCATTTAACTTCGAAACTTTTGCTACAACAGCATATATATTCGCATCTCAAGATCTCTTAGAGGCTGCAGCAGTTCCATCATTATTCTTGATATTGATTGCAAGTACATTTATTTTGATTACATCTAAATTTATTTTGAAAGACTAATGGCTGATAATTTTTTTGAAATTAACAATGTATCTTTTGCTGCTGGCGGGAAAAATAAAGTTAATAATGTTACTTTAAACATTGAAAATGAAGGTGAAATTGTATGTTTACTTGGTCCCTCTGGTATAGGTAAAACCACAATATTAAGAACTATTGCAGGTTTAGAAAAAATTAATAAAGGTAAAATTAATTTAAAAGGCAGAACAATTTCTTCTGAAAATATTCATATTGAACCAGAAAATCGTAATATTGCTCTATCATTTCAAGAAAACAGTTTATTTCCTCATTACAATATAGAAAAAAATATTAATCTTGGCTCAGACAGAGTGAAAGATGATAAAAAAATACAAACCAAAGAAGTAATTAATTTTTTAAACTTAAACAAAATATTAAATAAATTTCCGCATGAGATAAGTGCCGGTGAAGCCCAAAGAGCTTCTTTAGCAAGATCATTGGTCTCTCAACCAGATTTACTAATGCTTGATGAGCCATTATCTAATGTAGATCAAAGTTTTAAGGAGGAAATTCAAGTTGAATTAAAGCAAATTTTAACAAATTCTAAAATAACAACAATAATTGTAACACACGATTCTTATGAAGCTTTTTACCTGGGAAGCAAATGTGGAATAATTTTAGACGGTGAGTTAAAGCAATATGATGATCCATATAATGTCTACCATTTACCAAATTCAGTAGAAGTAGTTAATTTTCTAAATAGAGGAATTTTAATACCTGCTGAAGTTACTAGTCCGAAAAGTCTTGAAAATGAAGATTTAGGCACAATAACAGGAAATTTTGCTAGACCTTTCCCAATAGGATCTAAAGTAAAACTATTAATACAACCAGAGGACTTACAGCATGATGATGCGAGCAACCTCAAACTTGAAGTAGTAGATAGAAAATTTAGAGGATCAAATTTTATTTATACATTAAAAACATTAAGTAATAAATTAATACCAGTTTTTGTGCATTCTCATCATATTCATCAACATGAAGTTGATGAAAAATTTGGTATAAAAAGACCCATCCATATCGATCATATTGTTTGCTTTTAAATTTAATTATATAAATTTAAATATGTATGAAAGAGTTACCTAAAAGTACAAAAGTAGTTGTCATTGGAGGGGGTGTTGCTGGAACATCATGTGCTTATCATTTAGCAAAATTTGGATGGAAAGATGTTGTTTTACTTGAAAGAGATTTACTTACTTCAGGAACTACTTGGCATGCAGCAGGTCTTCTAGGTCAATTAGGTGCATCATCAACAATTACAAAAATAAGAAAATATTCTTTAGATCTTTATAAAGATTTAGAAAAAACTACAGGTCTATCAACTGGAATGAAGCAAAATGGTGCAATCACAGTTGCATCTACCAAAGAAAGAATGCAAGAACTACTAAGACAAGCAACAACTGCTCAATTATCAGATGTTGAAGTAGAAGTTGTTAATAAAAAACGTTTAAAGGAATTGTATCCCGTATTACATAGTGAAGATATTCTAGGTGGTGTTTACATGCCGAAAGATGGTCAAGCAGATCCAGTTGGAGTAACTAATGTGCTTGCAAAAGCGGCAAGAATGGAGGGAGCAAAGATTTTTGAAAAAACACCTGTAAAAAAAATTATTATTAAAAATTCTAGAATTAGTGGGGTAGAAACTGATAAGGGTGTCATCGATTGTGAATACGTCGTTATGGCAACAGGAATGTGGTCAAGACAATTAGGTGAAGAAATTAATGTTAGTGTTCCTTTATACCCAAATGAACATTTTTATATAATCACTGAGCCAATAAAAAATTTACCTCAAAATCTTCCCGTTTTAAGAGATTATAATGCTTGTTTATATTTGAAAGAAGATGCAGGAAAAATGCTTGTTGGTATTTTTGAACCAAAGGCAAAACCGGCTTTTAAAGATACAGGAAGAGTGCCAGACAATTTTTCGTTTGGTGAACTGCCAGATGATTTTGACCATTTTGAACCATATTTAGAAAAATCATTTCATAGATTACCAATGTTAGAGAGTGCAGGAATTAGAAAATTTTTCTCAGGCCCAGAATCTTTTACTCCAGATACTCAATATTTATTAGGCGAAACCCCTGAAGTTAAAAATCTATATACATGTTGTGGATTTAATAGCATTGGAATTGCTAGTTCAGGAGGAGCGGGTAGGGTTACTGCCGAATGGATGATGAATGGATATATTAATGAAGATTTATTTTCAGTGGATATTAAAAGGTTTCAAAAATTCCATTCATCAAAAAACTTTATTATGGAAAGAGTAACAGAAACGCTTGGTGATCTATATGGAATGCATTGGCCTTATAAACAACCAAATACATCAAGAAATCAAAAACTTTTGCCCTATCATGAAGAATTAAAAAGAGTAGGAGCTTGTTTTGGAGTTGCAGGAGGTTTTGAAAGACCAATGTGGTATTCATTAAATGGTAATGAACCTAAGTATGAATATAGTTTTAATTATCAAAATTGGTACCCTTCAGCAAAGCATGAAACTTTAAATGCAAGAAAAAATG
>CACISK010000025.1 GCA_902589315.1 uncultured Pelagibacteraceae bacterium | reverse complement strand
ATTTCAATTTATAAGCTGCAACCAATAGGGGAATTTAAAATTGTATTACTAAATGTTGTTAAATTTAAAAAAAACATTGGTATTGCTAGCTTTTAGAGCAAAATTCCTTCGGATTTGAGCAGTTTTTTCTTGGTTTTTATACCACCTTTTCCAGAATATCCTCCTAGAGATCCATCAGACCTGATTACTCTATGACAAGGTATTTTAGGAGCATATGGGTTTTTTCCAATAGCATTAGCTACAGCTCTAACAGCTTTGGGCTTATTAATACCCTTAGCGACGTCAGAATAGGTTAAAACACTACCTTTTTTAATTGTTTTTAAGTATTTCCAGACTTTAATTTGAAACTTAGTTCCTTTTAGGATCATATATAGAAAAAAACCCTGTATCTTCGTACCTTTGCAGGTACAAAGATCAGTAGTTTTTTGGCACGTCGTTGTATGCGCTACCGCCATGCCTTCCACCCCGCAATTTTAGCGCTACTCTGCGTGGTTTTCTGCCCTCTGGGCTTGAATCTCTCGATTTTTCCCCAGATGGTCAGTTAAGAGTTGCCTCTTAATTCATTTGTAAGATTATCATAGTGCAAATATGATTGGTATCACTTTATAGTTGATTATTAAGGTTTTTTAACAGCTGTGAATAACGTTAATAAATTATCTAGGTCCAACAAAAATAAGAATAAAATAGGATAAATAGAAAATTATTGTTAAAGCAGATAAAAAATATACTTCTAAAGATTTCCCGTTTTTTTTGTAAACCAAGTAACTCAGTATAGTTAAACCTACAGATATTATAAAAAAATAGCTTGTAGGAATTTCTCCATCTAAAGTCATTAAGTATTTATTTTATTCCATTTGACATTTAAAATCACTTCATATATTACTAATGATAATTAATTGTTATCAATAGTAATTATATGAATGAACTCACAACAGAACTAAAATCACTTCATGAGACAACTTTAAATAACCTTAAAAGCTCAAAGGCAAATAATACTTTAAGAGCTTACAAATCTGACTTTAAAGATTTCGGTATTTTTTGTTCAAAGCATGGATTAAATGCGTTACCAACAGAACCGAAAATAGTTTCCTTATATCTAACCCATCTCTCTAAAAACTCAAAAATTAGCACTTTAAGAAGAAGATTAGTATCAATAAGCATGGTTCACAAACTCAAGGGACATTATTTAGATACCAATCATCCTATTATAGTTGAAAATTTAATGGGGATAAGAAGGGTCAAAGGAAGTATTCAGAAAGGTAAAAAACCATTATTAATCAATCATTTAAAATTAATTATTAATGTAATAAATGAGCAAAAAACTGAGGAACAAAAAAAACTTAGAGACAAATCAATAATTTTAATTGGCTTTGGAGGAGGTTTTAGAAGAACCGAGCTAATTTCAATTGATCATGAGGATTTAGAATTTGTTCCTGAGGGTCTAAAAATCACTATAAAAAGATCAAAAACCGACCAATACGGAGAAGGAATGACTAAAGGACTACCCTACTTCGATAATGAAATTTACTGTCCTGTTACAAATCTAAAAAAATGGTTAGAAATTTCAAAAATTAAATCTGGACCTATTTTTAGAAGATTTTCTAAAGGTTCATCATTAACAGACAAAAGATTAACTGATCAATCTGTAGTTTTATTAATTAAAGAGTACTTAAAGTTAGCAGGTATCGAAAACAAAAATTTCGCAGGTCATAGTTTAAGGTCAGGTTTTGCAACAGTAGCTGCCGATTCAGGCGCTGATGAGCGAAGCATAATGGCTATGACAGGTCATAAAACAACACAAATGGTCAGAAGATATATTAGAGAGGCAAATATATTTAAAAATAATGCACTAAATAAAATTAAGATTTAAATTTTTTAATTATATTTGATCTTATCAGATCCTGATTAATTACTAACTTATTTATATTTAATTTAAAATTTTTCCATGAAAGATTTAAATATTTATTAAGATAATTTTTATTTAAAATTAAATTATTTAATTCATTAAAAAGCTTATCACTATTAATATTTTTAATAATGATTCCCTTTTTTTTGAGTATCTCGGGAATTCCTCCTTTATTAGTTGATACAACAACTGTTCCATTTGCCAATCCCTCAATAGGAGTTAAAGGGCATGGATCATCCCAAATTGACGGAACTACAAGTATAGCTGAGTCCCTCATAAGTTTTTGAACTTTTTGATTATCAATAAAGCTTAAATAATGAAAATTTTTCCTGCTTTTCGAGAGATTTCTTATTGAGACCATAATCTTTTGACCGTCTCTATCAGTCCTAGACTTTAGATAGAAAGGTAATTTATCGAGGTTGTAACCAGGCTTAACAGTACCAACAACGAAGAAGTTCCATTCAGGAAAAATTGGTAATAATTTTTCGAGAGCTTTTAAATATAATAATATTCCTTTAGCGCTCACAAGCCTTCCAACAAAAAGTATATTTTTTTTTTTAATAGGTTTTTTTTTTAAAGTTCTATTTATACCATTAAATAAAATATGGAGATTGCTATATTTTTTTTTAAAATTTTTAGTAAATTTTTTTTTGATAAAATCACTCACAAAATAAACTGCTGATGCATTTTGAGCAATAAATTCTCTTTCTGATAATTTTTTTGAACCAGACATTTTTAAAGGGTCATTATGAAAATGGATACTTATAGGATTACTAGATTTACTTATAATATAATTGAATAGTTGAGGTCTGTTATGTATCTCAATTAATGTATTCTTCTTTTTATTTAGGTATTTTATATATCTCTTTGCTATTGAAATATTATTACCAAAATCAATAAGTCTATTAGTTTTAAGTGAAATATAATTTTTTGTTAATGGTTTGTTTATTGTTTTTCCAAAAACTCTTATTTTCTTTTTATATTTAGAAAATTTTAAAGAATTATAAATAGTAAGAGAAACAGCTGAAGCTTTTTTAAATTCAAATATTTCTTTATAAGGCAATAATAT
>CACISK010000024.1 GCA_902589315.1 uncultured Pelagibacteraceae bacterium | reverse complement strand
AAAAATATTTATTCAATGATTATTGGGGCTGGAGATAGTTTGAATATGTCTTCAAGTTTATTTAAAAAATCTATAAATGAAATGATATATATTACTAAATATTTTAAAGGAAAAATTGAAACTGCTCTTGGATTAGCTGGAGTTGGAGATCTATATGTGAGTGCTGCTGGAGGTAGAAATAGTAAAATGGGAGGTTACTTGGGGAAAGGCTATACATTTAAAAATGCTAAAAGAAAATTTATGCCAAATGAAACTGTAGAAGGAGAGCAACTTGCAAGAGAAATTGCTCCATTTGTATTAAAGAAAATTAAACAAAAAAGAATCCCTTTGATGACAAAATTAATAAAATCTATAATTAACAATAAAAAATTAATATTAAATTAAAAATGGCAAGTATTAAAATAGAGAAAGTAAACAAGTATTTTGGAAGTACACATGTTATCAAAGATGTTTCTCTTGATATAAAAAGTGAGTCTTTTACTGTATTAGTAGGACCAAGTGGTTGTGGTAAATCAACAATTTTAAGAATGATTGCTGGTTTAGAAGAAATTAATTCAGGCACAATATCTATTGATGATAAAGTTGTTAATGATCTACCACCTAAAGAAAGAAATATTGCAATGGTATTTCAATCTTATGCTCTTTATCCTCATATGACTGTATTTGATAACATGGCTTTTGGTTTAAAGATTGAAAAAAAATCTAAAGAAGAAATAGAGCAAAGAGTAATGGAGGCTGCTAAAATTTTACAAATAGAAGAATATCTAGAGAGAAAACCCAAGCAATTATCTGGAGGACAACGTCAAAGAGTAGCTATAGGTAGAGCTATTACAAGAAAACCAAAAGTTTTCTTATTTGATGAACCATTATCTAACCTAGATGCTGCTCTTAGAGTGCAAATGAGAGTAGAATTAGCAAAATTACACGACCAACTTAATGCAACAATGATCTATGTAACTCATGATCAAACTGAAGCCATGACTCTTGCTAACGATATTGTTGTATTGGATCAAGGTATAGTTTCACAAAAGGGATCACCCATGAACCTATATAATAATCCAGATAATTTGTTTGTTGGTGGTTTTATTGGATCTCCAAAAATGAATTTTATAGATAGTAAAATTTTAAGCAAAAGTTCGAATAGTTCAGAGGTAGATATAATGGGGACTGGAAAGTTAAATGTACCAAAAATTTCCGAAAATATTCAAGAAGGAGACAGAATAAAAATTGGAATAAGACCTGAGCATTTAATATTAAATGCAAAATCAGATTCACTATGGGAGAGCAAAGTCTTTGTAGTAGAAAAATTAGGGTCAGGAACGTATTTATATTTAGAGAAAGAGGGAGATCCTCTTGTTGTACAAACTGATGGAGACACGAATATAAAGGTAGGTGATACCGTTAAAATAGGTTTTGATCCATTTCGTTGCCATTTATTTGATAATAAAGGTATTTCTTTTAAAAATTCCTAAATCAATCTCAGGTAGTATTGTGTAATTTACATACTTGTTATTCTTCTTTTAAATGTACATTATGTATTAATTTTTAAATAACTTTAAAAATAAGAAAAAAGAGGGGAATATATGTTTAAAAATATATTAATAACAATCTCTGCAATAGCTTTTATTTTTAATTCAATTGCATTTGCAGATATTAAATTCTGGACGACAGAAACTCAACCAGCGAGGATGGCTAAGCAAGAAGAGATGGCCAAAGCTTTTGAAGCTAAAACTGGAATTGGAGTTGAAGTTATCCCGATTGATGAAAAAGATTTAGGAACAAGAGCTACCGCAGCAGCAGCAGCCGGAGATCTTCCTGATGTAATTTATCACACACTTCAATATGTTTTGCCATGGGCTGAAGCAGGGATATTGGATGTTGATGCTAATAATGATGTGGTTAAAACACTTGGAAAGAAAACATTTGCTCCTGGTGCTTTAAAAATGGCAAACAAAGGTGGTAAAATTGCGGCTGTGCCTGTAGATGGTTGGACGCAAATGGTTGTGTATAGAAAAGACCTATTTGAGCAAGCTGGATTAGAGCCACCAACAACATACGCAAATATAGAAAAAGCAATAGATGCTTTATCTAGTAATGATATGTTTGGATTTGTTGCAGCAACTAAAACTGATGAAAACTTTATGAGTCAGGTTTTGGAACATGTCATGCTTGCAAATGGTGTAAACATCGTGAAAAAAGGTGGAACAAAAAAACAAGGTAGAGCTTTAAAAAATTCTTTACAGTTTTATAAAAAATTAGCTAAAGCAAGCCCTCCAGGAGAACTTTATTGGAAACAATCAAGAGAACTTTATTTCGCTGGTAAAACTCCAATGATAATTTGGTCACCATTTATCATGGATGAATTAGCTGGTTTAAGAGACTCAGCTCCACCGACAATTAATAGCGATCCGACATCACCGGATTTGGCATCTAAAACTGGTTTTATAACTAATTTTAGCGGACCAAATAATGTAAAAGGTGCAGCTTGGGCGGATGTTAGATACTTTGGTGTAACTGCAGATGCAGATACCGATGAAGCTAAGCAGTTTATTCTTTATTCAATGGATGAAGGATACACAAGCACTTTATCTATAGCACCAGAAGGTAAGTTCCCTGTAAGAAGAGGTAATGCAAGTGATCCAAATGCATTTACAACAGCTTGGAGTAAACTGCCTGTTGGAGTTGATAGAAAAGCTCCTTTAACAGATCTTTATTCTGCAGATGTAATAAATAATATTGTTGCTGGTTTAGATACTGCTAATAGATGGGGAGTAAAAGAAGGTGAACTATCTAGAGCATCTAAAATTATTAACAATAAGTTTATAAATAGAATCACTAGACAATATATTGACGATCAATTGACGTTAGATGAAGCAGTAGATGAAATTAATACTGTGCTAGCTAACTTCTAGTAATTTAAAAAATTAAAAAAAGCGGGTAATATTAATTATCCGCTTTTTTTTATGAGTTCAAAACTTGCAAAAATTGAAAAAAGAACAGCTTATCTTTTAATATTACCATCAGTTTTTTTGGT
>CACISK010000023.1 GCA_902589315.1 uncultured Pelagibacteraceae bacterium | reverse complement strand
TATTTCAATCTTAGTTGATAGAATTGTAATAAATTCATCATTAGGAAACAGATTAGCCGAAAGTGTTGAAACAGCTGTTAATTTAGCAAATGGATTACTTTTTGTTGAATATGAAAATGAAACACTTCCAAAAAAATACAGAAAAATTGAAAAATTAATTTTCTCAACCAAATTTGCTTGTCCTGAAAGTGGTTTTACTATTGAAGAGATTGAACCAAGACTTTTCTCATTCAACAGTCCGTATGGAGCTTGTGAAGAATGTGAAGGTATTGGGATGAAATTAAATGTTGATCCAAATTTAGTTGTTCCAAATGAAAAAAAATCTATCGCAGATGGTGCTATAGAACCTTGGGCAAAATCTACATCAATGTATTACGCCCAAACATTGGCATCTTTATCTAAACATTATGGTTTTTCATTAGATGATAAATGGTCAAAACTACCAAAAAAAATCAAGGATGTAATTTTGTATGGATCTGATGATGAAGAAATTAAATTTACTTATGACGATGGCTATGAGAAGTATTCGCATAAAAAAACCTTTGAAGGTGTTGTCAATAATCTAGAGAGAAGATATTTAGAAACAGATAGCGATTGGAAAAGAGAAGAAATTTCTCAATATCAATCTGATACAAAATGTGAAAGATGCAATGGTTATCGATTAAAAGATGAAGCTCTGTGTGTTAAAATAAATGAATTAAACATAAGCCAAGTTACAGAAAAATCAATTTTTGATGCTAAGGAATGGTTTAGATCTTTAGAAGTTAAATTAGACAAAAGACAAATTAAAATTGCTCAACATATATTAAAAGAAATTAATGAACGTTTAGATTTTCTTTTAAATGTTGGTCTTGATTATTTAACTTTATCTAGAGAGTCTGGAACATTATCTGGTGGTGAAGCACAAAGGATTAGACTAGCTTCACAAATAGGATCAGGTTTAACTGGAGTTCTATACGTTTTAGATGAACCATCAATTGGTTTGCATCAAAAAGATAATGTTAAGCTTATAGATGCATTAAAAAGATTAAGAGACTTAGGTAATACTGTTATCGTTGTTGAACACGATACAGAAACAATGGAGAATGCAGATCATATAATAGATTTAGGACCTGAAGCTGGAAATAAAGGTGGAGAAATTGTTGCCGAAGGTACTTATGAGCAAATTTTAAAAAATGATAAAAGTATTACTGGAAGATATTTATCAAATAAGAGTTTCATACCTATTCCAAAAAATAGAAGACTTGCAAAAAATGGTAGATTTTTAGAAATCAATGGTGCATCGGGAAATAATTTAAATAACGTAAATTTAAAAATACCTTTAGGTAGTTTCACTTGTGTTACTGGTGTATCTGGAAGTGGTAAATCTACTTTGATACTTCAAACTTTATACAATGCATTAAATCTTACTTTGAATAATAATAAGTCTAGAAAAATTCCTCAGCCATTTAGAGGATTTAAAGGAATAGAATTAATTGATAAAGTTATAGATATTGATCAATCACCTATTGGTAGAACTCCTAGATCAAATCCTGCTACATATACTGGAGCTTTTGGTCCTATTAGAGACTGGTTTACCAATTTACCTGAAGCAAAAAGTAGAGGCTATAAACCTGGAAGATTTTCTTTCAATGTAAAGGGTGGAAGATGTGAAGCATGTGAAGGAGATGGTGTAATTACTTACGAAATGCACTTTCTTCCTGATGTTTACATAACATGCGATGAATGCAAAGGCACTAGATACAACAGAGAAACATTAGAGATTAAATTCAAAGATAAGAGTATTGCAGATGTTTTAAATATGACTGTTGATGAAGGGTGTGAGTATTTTGAAAATATTTCAAACATCAAAACTAAACTTCTAACGTTAAAGAAAGTTGGTCTTGGCTACATAAAAATTGGTCAGCAGGCTACAACTCTTTCTGGTGGAGAGGCTCAGCGTATTAAGCTTGCTAAAGAATTATCTAAAAGGTCTACAGGAAGAACAATGTATATATTAGATGAACCAACTACTGGATTACATCAACATGATATAAAAAAACTTTTGGAAATATTGCACACTTTTGTTGCAACGGGTAATTCAGTTGTAGTTATTGAGCATAATTTAGATGTTATTAAAACTGCCGATTATATTGTAGATATGGGACCCGAGGGTGGTGTTAAAGGTGGAAATATTATTGCCGAAGGCAAACCCGAGGAAGTTGCAAAAGTGAAAGATAGCTATACAGGTAAATTTTTAAAGCCTTTATTAGATACAAAATTTAAAAAAACCGCTTAATCTTTATAGAAAAATAATATAAAATCATCTCATAGATGACTTCCATATTACAATCATTATCAAAAACTGTTCATTTATCACTGGCTATTGCAATATTACTATTCATTGGTCTTTACATGGGTAATGGTGGATTTGATTTTGATGTTTTATTTTGGAGCTGGTTATTAAGATATGTACATGTAACTGTAAGTATTATGTGGATTGGTTTACTTTGGTATTTCAATTTTGTTCAAATTCCTAACATGGCTAAAATTCCAGACGAACAAAAACCAGCAATAGGCAAAGTTATAGCTCCAGCAGCATTATTTTGGTTTAGATGGGCAGCGCTATTTACAATCATATCAGGATTATTATTAGCCTATTTTAATGGATACGTTCATCAAGCGATGACACTAGGAATTGGATCAGGTGGTGGAAAAAATACTGCAATAGGAATTGGAATGTGGTTAGGATTAATAATGGCATTCAATGTTTGGTTTGTTATATGGCCAAATCAAAAAAGAGCTTTAGGTATGGTTGAGTGTGAACCAGAAGTTAAAGCTAAATCAGCAAAGACTGCAATGCTGTTTTCTAGAACAAACACACTTTTATCATTACCAATGTTATTAACAATGGTAGCGGCACAAAATCTTTATTAATTATTCTTTTTCTTCCTTAACAATCGTTCTTTGGCTAACTTTTAAAGAGACTAGCACTGGGTTTGCAATATAAATAGATGAATAAGTTCCAAAAATTACTCCTAATATCATTGCAAACGAAAATCCTTTTAATATTTCTCCACCAAAAATAAATATAGATAAAAGTGCTAACAATGTAGTAACTGAAGTTATTATTGTTCGGGATAAAG
>CACISK010000022.1 GCA_902589315.1 uncultured Pelagibacteraceae bacterium | reverse complement strand
AGCGTTCATGGTTTATCAGCACCAGAGACGGCAAATAATGCTGCTTGCTCAGGTTCATTTGTTCCATTGCTAACATTAGGAATTCCTGGAAGCGGAACAACTGCAGTTATGCTTGGAGCTCTTTTAGGGTTTGGCATTCAGCCAGGACCAAGACTTTATCAAACTAACCCTGAAATTTTCTGGTCAGTTATCATGTCAATGTACATTGGTATGGTTGTGCTTTTGATTTTAAATTTACCTTTAATACCTTATATCGCTAGAATTTTAGCAGTACCTAGAAATTACTTAATTCCTTTAATTTTATTTTTTTCAGTAACAGGAATATATCTAATGTCATTTAACAATTTTGATATATTTTTAATGATAGGTATTGCAGTGGTTGCAACTTTTTTAAGGCTCTATGATTTTCCCATGCCACCTTTAATATTGGCCTTTGTACTCGGGGGTTTAATGGAGGAAACATTGAGAAGATCACTATTAATAAGTGATGGATCACCTAATTTTTTATGGGATAGACCAATAACTCTAATAATATTATTGATCACAATAACAATTGTTGGTTGGCAAATTTTTTCAACTTTTAGAAAAAAAAATTAAATATAAATTTTATCAGCTAGACCGTAGCAAAGAATTCCACTTAGCACTGTTAAAATTCCCGATGCTATAACACCTTCACTATTTGTTTTTTCGTTATGTCCAAGCTTATTGATATAAATTGTATATATTCCAATTAAAAAATATAAAACGTTTTGAGCAAAAATTAATGTAAAGAAACCCCAAGTTCCTGCCAAACCATCTGCTTTAATTAACATTATGTATAGTGCTACTAAAACTGATGCAATAAACGGTGCTCCGAAAAATCTAACCATCACAGCTGCAGAGTGATCTATATTGTATTGATCTAAAAAAGACTTTGTTGCAACAACTGTTCTGAAAGCATAAACGGCGTAAACAATAAAATGTAAAATAAAAATACTTAAATAAATTATTCCATTAAATTTATCTAACATGATTTAACTTTATAAGATTCTTTTGTAGTTTTCAATTATCTTATCCCAAAGAAATTTTTCGGAATGACTTTTGCACTCTTTTCCAAATTCAATATATTTATTTCCCTCAAATAAATTATCTATACTTGAATAAATTTCATCTAAACTGTTACCATCACAAATTAACCCCGTTTTATTATGAATAATTGCATCAGAAGCACCACCGTCTTTACCACCAATAGACGGTATCCCATATTGTGCAGCTTCAATAAAAGAAATTCCAAAACCCTCGACTGAAGTTTTGTGAATTATTGATGGCATTATAAAAATATTAGATTTTGCAATTAATGCATTTTTCAATTCATTAGAGATATCACTTAAAAAATTTACATATTTATCAAGATTTAATTCTATCACTAATTTTTTTAAATTTTCTTCTTCATCTCCATATCCTATACAAGTGTAAGTAATATCAGGATATTTCTCTTTTAAATTTCGTATAGCCATTATAACTTTTTCATGATTTTTTCTTTTATCAAATCTTGATACAGTAATTAGTCTTTGTTTTTTTCCTTTTAGTATTTCTTCTGCTTGTTTAAGGTCGTCTTTTGGAATTTCTTCAACGGGATCTACACCTGGATTTATGACTGTTAATCTTTTTTCCTCAACTCCAAGACTAACCGCTAAATTTTTTGTAAAGTTTGAGTTTGCCACCACATGGTCAACATTATTTAAGACTTCTAAAACTTTTTTGTTTAATCTAGATCCTGTAGGGTGATTAATTTCTTTAGAATGAATTAAGCATATTTTCTTTTTTGGGGACTTTATAAGTTCCAAACTTTTCCAATGATCTGCAATGATACAATTTACATTTTTATTTTCATTTAAATATTCATTTATTAGTAGAGATTTTCTATATTTTCTCAATAATTTAACTCCACTAACTCTTTCAATTGTAAATGAAACTTTATCATCAAACTTTTTATGATCTTTATGATAATCCGCAAAAACTTTAACCATATCAATTTTTGATAAAGATCTTGTCAACCCCCACATTAGATTTTGCATACCACCAAGTTCAGGAGGGAAAGTTCTAGTTATTATTAAATACATTAATTAGATGACCACTTTATACCACAACCCATACTTGGGAATTGTTCTTCAGGACCTTTACCTGTCTCTGAAACTTGTTTCATAGCAACAAATAAATCACTTTCTCCAGATCTTACAGGTTTAAGTTCCCTTAATTCTCTTATTCTTCCTCTATATTGGAGACCAAAATCTTTATCATAACCAAAAAAATCTGGAGTACACACAGCATCATATTTTCTTGCAATGTCTTGTGTTTCATCAATTAGGTAAGGAAAATTAAACTTATGTTTAATTGCAAACTCTATCATTTTTTCAAAAGAGTCTTCTGGATAATTAATTGGATCATTAGAGCATATTGCAACTGAATTTATTCCTAAATCACAAAGCTTAGTACAGTCCTCCACCACATCCCTAATAATTGCTTTTACATATGGACAATGATTACAAATAAACATTACCAAAGTTCCATTTTCACCTTTGATATCATTTAAAGATATTAATTTGTTCTCTGTAGATTTTAATTCAAAGTTTTCTGCTTTTTTTCCGAAATCACATACTGGTGTTTTAATAGGCATAATGTAATAATATATAAATTATGTTTTACGATTTAAAAGATAAAAAACCAAAAAACTCTGGCGAAAATTGGGTGGCACCAAATGCAACAATTATTGGAGATGTTACATTAGAAAAAAACTCTAGTGTTTGGTTTAATGCTGTAATTAGAGGGGACAACGAAAACATTCATGTTGGAGAAGGTTCAAATGTTCAAGATGGAAGCGTTCTACATACTGACCCAGGCTGCCCTTTAAGAATTGGTAAAGACGTAACTATCGGTCATATTGTTATGCTTCATGGATGTACAATAGGAGACAATAGTTTAATTGGTATTGGAGCTGTCATTTTAAACAATGCAAAAATAGGTAAAAACTGCATCATTGGTGCAAAAGCATTGATAACTGAAAACAAAGAAATTCCAGATAATTCATTAGTGGTAGGCTCTCCTGGAGTTGTTAAAAGAAAACTTACAGATGAAGAGATAGGTAAAATTACTGAGAACGCAAAACATTACCAAGATAATTGGAAAAGATACGTAAAAACTGTTTTTTAATATGCTAGAAGAGTATGTAATTGCAC
>CACISK010000021.1 GCA_902589315.1 uncultured Pelagibacteraceae bacterium | reverse complement strand
AAATGAAGATGTTTTATTATTTAAAATTTTTGTTAATTATTTTTAATAAACTTTAATGACAAAAATATTTATAGATTGTTACAATTTAATTAAAATAATTTAATCCCAATCACACCTATTGAAATAAATAAAATTGATATGATTTTTTTTAAATTGATACTTTCTTTTAATAAAAAATATCCAATAAATATTGATAATAAAATACTTGTTTCTCTTAAAGATGTAACAACGGGTATTGGAGCTTTTGTAAATGCCCATACAGCCAAGGCATAACTAGCATATGATAATGTTACACCGTAAAAAAATATCATTTTACCCTCTCTATAAACCCTTTTAATAATATCCTTTTGACCTCTTAAACTAAGAATAAATGGGAAAATCATAGCGTTTAATATGAAAGACCAGCTGACAAAAGATATTGCAGAATTACTCACTATTGCTCCATATCCATCTACGAGAGAGTATGAGCCAATAAACAAACCTGTTGTAAAAGAAAATTTAATTACATTTAAGCTACTGTTTTTATAATCTGAAATACCAAGAAAAAAAATACCAAAACATATTAAGAAAATAGAGATCAAAATAAACTTATTTAAAACAACGCCTAAAAATAAAATTGAGACTACAGTTACAAATAAGGGGCCTGTGCCTCTTGCTATAGGATAGACTTTTGTTAAGTCTCCAATTTCATAAGATCTAAGCAAGAACCATTGATAGCCGATGTGAACAACAATACTTGCGAAGATATAAGGTATACTTTCTATTGAGGGTGCGGGTAACAAGATGATTGCAACAATTGAAAAAGGTATATGACCTAAAATTATACCTGCTAGAGCAACTGCTTTATCCGAGTGTTTTTTGACCATGCCATTCCAAGTGGCATGAAGTAGTGCTGCCAATAAAACGACAGAAAATACTAATGTATCCATAAAGAGTATTAATTCACTCTTCCGTAAATATCTTGATATCTAACTATATCTGTCTCTTTTAAAATAGGTCCAGTTTGTATTTCAATAATTTTTACTTTTTTCTTAAATTTATTTTCTATTCGATGAATTGCTTCTCTTGGTATGAATATTTTTTCTCCTGGTTTTTTTAAGAAATTTTTCTTGTTTAATGTAATTAGAGGTTTTCCATCAGTAATGGTCCAATATTCAGATCGATGAAAATGCTTTTGTAAGCTTAATTTAGACTTAGAATTGACCACTAATTCTTTTACCAAAAAGTTTTTACCCTCGTATAGGTTTGTATATCTTCCCCATGGTCTATGAAAAACATTTTTTTTCTTAAAGTATTTATTTTTATTTTTTTTATATATTTTTGATATTTCAAACCAATTACCAAGATCTGACCATTGAATACTAAGCTTTATTGCATTTATATTCTTTGATTTTTCAAGAATTGCATAATCAAAAGAAATTTCCTTACATTTATCAAAGAATTTTTTATTCAAAAAATGTGTATTATTTCTAATCTTTGATTTTTCTAAAGATTTTAGACACGATTTATAAATGCTAGGCTGATATTTTTTAAAGTTATTAATTATTGATGATTTTTTTAAGTAAAACATACCAGAGTTCCAATAGCCTCCAGATTTAATTATCTTTTTAGCTTTTTGCTCTGTTGGTTTTTCAATAAATTTAGTTACTTTATTTAACTTATTTATACTTTTTGTTTTAAGATATCCGTACTCATTAGATGGTCTCGTAGGTTTAATCCCAAATATAAATATATTTTCATCACTTAAATTTTTAACATTAGTTTTTAAAGATCTTGTTAAAATACTTGGGCTTTCAATTAAATGGTCTGATGTAAAAAACATTATTGGCTGATCAGGTGGAATTTCTTTAATTAAAGCACTCACTAAAATTGCTGGCGCTGTATTTTTTTTAGCTGGTTCTAATATTATTTTATATTTTTTTATTTTAGATTTTTTCAATGTTTTCTTAACATCTTTTAAATACTTCAGATTTGTGCTGATAATTGGAAAATCGTAAGAGTTATTATTTATTCTTTCAAAAGCTTTTTGTAATAAACTCCAACCACCAAAATCAATAAATTGTTTTGCTTGAGTATTTTTTAAATTGGGCCAAAGTCGTGTTCCTGCACCACCACAAAGTATTACAGGTCTAATTTTCATCAAATATCAGCGTATGTTTTAACCTCGTTTTTACCACCTGGATGTGTGGGTGCACCTAAATAAGCTGGACCTACTGTTTGAGCATATTTCCAAAGAGTTCCGTTTCCAAAGTTCATTTTTCTTTGTTTCCATTTCTTTTTTCTCAAACTAAGCTCTTTTTTACTTAATCTAACGTTAATAGTCCCCTTCTTTGCATCTATATCAATAATGTCTCCGTTCTTTAAAAGGGCTATTGGACCGCCTATAGAGGCCTCAGGACCCACATGACCGATACAGAAGCCTCTGGTAGCCCCAGAGAACCTACCATCAGTTATAAGGGCTACTTTCTCCCCTTTTCCTTGTCCATAAATTGCAGCTGTTGTCTGCAACATTTCTCTCATTCCTGGACCACCCTTTGGACCTTCGTATCTAATTATAATTATATCACCGTCTTTGTATTTTCTTTCTTTTACGGCTTTGTAAGCTTTTTCTTCAGAGTCAAAACATCTTGCTCTTCCAGTAAATTGTAATTTTTTCAAACCTGCAATTTTAACAATTCCTCCCTCTGGAGCTAAATTACCTCTTAATCCAACAACACCACCAGTTGGCGTGATTGGATTTTTATAACTTCTCATTACTTTTTGTTTTGGATTAAATTTCACATTTTTTAAATTCTCTTTCATTGTCTTTCCTGTAACCGTCATACAATCTCCATGAATATATCCACCATCGTAAAGAGTTTTTAAAAGCATTGGAACCCCTCCTGCTTCCCACATATCTTTTGCAACATATTTTCCACCAGGTTTTAAATCAGCAAGATAAGGAGTTCTTTTAAAAATTTTTGCAACATCCATTAAATCAAATTTAATTCCAATTTCATTTGCAATAGCTGGTAAGTGTAAACCTGCATTAGTAGATCCTCCTGTTGCAGCAACAACTGTAGCAGCATTTTCTAATGCTTTTCTTGTAACGATATCTCTTGGTCTAATATTTTTTTCTAAAAGTTTCATTACAGCTTTACCACTATTAATTGCGTACTTATGTCTTTCTTTATATGGTGCAGGAGTTCCTGCTGAATATGGTAGAGCTAATCCAATTGCTTCTGAAACACACGCCATTGTATTTGCGGTAAATTGACCACCACAAGCACCTGCACTTGGACAGGCTTTTAATTCTAATTTTCTAAGAGCATGAGCTGTCATTTTTTTTGATGTATATTTTCCAACACCTTCAAAAACATCAACAACAGTTACATCCTTACCTTCAAATCTACCTGGAAGTATTGAACCACCATAAATAAATACACTAGGAATATTTAATCTCACCATAGACATCATTAGACCTGGTAAAGATTTATCACATCCTGCTAAACCAACTAAAGCATCATAACAATGACCTCTTACAGTTAATTCAGTAGAATCTGCAATTACATCTCTTGAAATCAATGAAGATTTCATTCCTTCATGACCCATAGCAATACCATCAGTAACAGTTATTGTACAAAATTCTCTAGGAGTTCCTCCTGATGCATTTACACCTTGTTTTACAAATTGGGCTTGTTTCATTAAATTAATGTTGCATGGTGCAGCCTCATTCCATGTTGAAACAACACCTACAAAAGGTTTTGCTACATCTTTTTCCGTTAAATCCATTGCATAATAAAAGGATCTTTGTGGTGCTCTGTCAGCACCTATAGTTGTATATCTGCTTGGTAGTTTTTTTTTATTAAATTTCCGCATTATAGACTTTCTAAAGTATAATTTAATTTATTAACATCTTTTTCTAAATTAATAAAGTTAGACTTTTCTTGCTCAACAATATCATTTGGAGCTCTTTCAATAAAACTTTTATTATTTAGCCTTGTATTAATTTTTTCCATCTCTTTTTCGATTTTATTCTTTTTATTTAATAATGTTTCTTTAATTTTTGACAAATCAACATCTTCATCAAAGTAAATT
>CACISK010000020.1 GCA_902589315.1 uncultured Pelagibacteraceae bacterium | reverse complement strand
ATATTAGATTGGGAACAATTATTTCAGTAAGAAAAAATGAAAAAGCAAGAAAACCTTCATTAGTTGTAGAAGTTGATTTTGGAGAAAAGATAGGGATAAAACAATCTTCAGCTCAAATTACTCATTATTATAATGAAGAAAATCTTAAAGGAAAACAAGTAATTGGTGTTTGTAATTTTGCAGAAAAAAATATTGCAGGAGTTGTATCACAAGTATTAATTCTCGGAGCTATAGATGCAGAAGGTAGAGTAACTTTAGTTCACCCATTTCAAGAAGCGGAGAATGGATTACCAATTGCTTAAATGCATCCAGAACTACTATCATTAAGTTTATTTTTTTTTGTTACCAGTTGCTCACCTGGCCCAAATAATATTGTGGCATCTCATTCAGGTTTTAATCATGGAGTAAAAAAAACGATACCTTTAATGTTAGGTGTTATTTTTGGTTTTACTTCAATGCTATCTTTAGTCAATTTTGGGCTAATTAATGTTTTTAAATTATATCCAATAATTCAAAAGATTTTAGTTTTTACAGGGTCTGCATTTTTAGTTTATTTAGCTTACAGAATTTCATTCTCTAAATCATCAAATCAAAAAGAAAAACTAGAACCTGTTAAATTTATAGAAACATTTCTTTTTCAATTCTTAAATCCTAAAGGAGTAATCGTTGCCATTATTGGAGTATCAACTTATATCGAATCTGGAGATAACTTTTTTATTTATTCCTTTTGGCTCCTAACTTCTGCCTTTTTTTTTGCTATATTTAGTATCTTATTTTGGACTTTAATTGGTAAATTTATGAGAAAATTCGCGACAAATGAGAAATTTATTAAATGGTTCAATTATGTTATGTCAGCGCTTTTATTAGGCTGCATAGCTACATTTTATTATTAAATATGAAACCAGGAGACAAAAACTCGTTCAATTCGTTAACTAAAATTTCAGTTAACGGCAAAAGTTATAATTTTTATTCACTAAAAGAGGCTGAGAAAAATGGTTTAGCGGGTATATCAAAACTTCCAAAATCATTAAAAGTCTTACTTGAAAATTTGCTAAGATTTGAAGACGATACAACAGTTAATAAAAAACAAATTGAAGCTATTAAAGATTGGTTAAAATCTAAAAGATCAAATACAGAAATTGCATATAGACCAGCGAGGGTTTTACTTCAAGATTACACCGGTATTCCTGCTGTTGCAGATTTAGCTGCAATGAGAGAGGCAGTAAAAGAAAAAAACAAAGATCCAAGCACTATTAATCCATTATCATCAGTTGATTTGGTAATTGATCACTCAGTGCAAGTAGATAAATTTGCAAATAAAAATTCTTTAAAAGAAAACGTTGATATTGAATTTAATCGAAATGCAGAACGATATTCTTTCCTTAAATGGGGGCAACAAGCATTCAATAATTTTAGAATAGTT
The DNA here is from genome assembly GCA_902589315.1 of uncultured Pelagibacteraceae bacterium. GTDB lineage: Bacteria > Pseudomonadota > Alphaproteobacteria > Pelagibacterales > Pelagibacteraceae > Pelagibacter. The sequence goes on along the minus strand of CACISK010000020.1, from coordinate 2,862 downwards.
CCCCCAGGAACTGGGATATGTCATCAAGTCAATCTGGAATACCTTTCAAAAGTTGTTTGGAATGAAAAATATAAAGATGAAGAATACATATTTCCAGACACTTTGGTTGGAACAGATAGTCATACAACTATGGTAAATGGTTTATCTGTTTTGGGTTGGGGAGTAGGTGGAATTGAAGCTGAGGCTGGAATGTTAGGTCAACCTATTTCAATGTTAATTCCCGAAGTTATTGGATTTGAAATGAAATCAAAAATGCCAGAAGGTACAACAGCAACTGATCTTGTTTTAACAGTAGTTAAAATGTTGAGAGACAAGGGAGTTGTTGGAAAGTTTGTTGAATTCTATGGCGAAGGACTAAAAAATCTGACTTTAGCAGATAGAGCTACTATAGCAAATATGGCACCTGAGTATGGTGCAACTTGTGGTTTTTTCCCAATTGATGATGAAACTTTAAAATATTTAAAATTCTCAGGAAGAGATGATCAAAATGTTGAAATTGTAAAAAAGTATGCTCAAGAACAAGGACTTTGGGCAAGTTTAGATGTTGAATTTACAGACACACTATCTTTAGACATGTCAACTATAGTACCAACTATTTCTGGACCAAAACGTCCACAGGATAAAGTTCTACTTACTAACGCATCATCAAATTTTAAAAAAGTATTTTCAGAAATTACAAAAAAAGAAGAGCCAAATATTTATGATGTTGAAAAAGAAGATTTTAAAATAACCGATGGCGATGTGTTAATTGCTGCAATCACTTCTTGTACTAATACTTCCAATCCAAGTGTACTAATTGGAGCAGGTTTACTAGCAAAAAATGCAATTGAAAAAGGTTTAATGACTAAGCCTTGGGTAAAAACATCTTTGGCACCTGGATCACAAGTAGTTACAGATTATCTAGAAAAAGCTGGGCTAAATATTTATTTAGATAAGTTAGGTTTTAATTTAGTTGGTTATGGATGTACAACTTGTATTGGTAATTCAGGTCCATTAGCCGATAATATCTCAGATTCCATAAAAAATAATAATATTTATGCTGTCTCGGTTTTATCTGGAAACAGAAACTTTGAAGGAAGAATTTCACCTTTAATAAAAGCAAATTATTTAGCGTCTCCTCCATTAGTCGTTGCTTATGCAATAGCAGGAACTATGAGATTTGATTTGTATAAGGATCCATTAGGTAAAGATAAAGATGGTAAAGATGTTTTTTTAAAAGATATATGGCCATCTAACAAAGAAATAGAAGAAACATTGAGAAATTCATTAAATGCAGAAATGTTTATAAAAAGATACTCAAATGTTTCTCAAGGACCAGAACAATGGCAAAAAATTAAAACAGAGGAAACCAATATTTATAATTGGGAAGATAATTCAACGTACGTAAAAAAACCTCCGTTTTTTGACAACCTTCCTGATAAACCAGAAGGATTTAAAGAAATTAAGGATGCAAGACCACTATTAATATTGGGTGATAGCATTACCACTGATCATATTTCACCTGCTGGATCAATTCAAAAAGATAGTCCAACTGGAGAATATTTTATGAAACATCAAATACTTCCAAAAGACTATAATTCCTATGGAGCAAGAAGAGGGAATCATGAGGTTATGATGAGAGGAACTTTTGCAAATATAAGAATTAGAAATGAAATGGCACCTGGTACTGAGGGTGGTTTTACTAAGTTGTACCCTGAGGAAAAAGTAATGCCAGTATATGATGCGGTTGTTGAATATAAAAAAAGAGGTACCGATTTAGTTGTAATTGGTGGTAAAGAGTATGGAACTGGATCTTCTAGAGATTGGGCGGCCAAAGGAACCAAACTTTTAGGTGTAAAGGCTGTTTTTGCAGAAAGTTTTGAGAGAATTCATAGATCAAATCTTATAGGAATGGGTATACTACCATTACAGTTTAAAGATGGAATAAATAGAACTAATCTAAAATTAGATGGCTCAGAACTATTTTCTATTGTTGACTTAGAAAAAGGCATAGATCCTAGAGATGAAGTTGATGTTGAAATCAAATATGTCTCTGGAGACATCAAGAGAATTAAAATGTTAAGTAGAATAGATACTAAGAACGAATTAGAGTATTACAAAAATGGTGGAATTTTACAATATGTACTTAGGAACATGATTTAATGGATGAAGATATTGAAATAATAAATACCCAAACACGTAATGAAAAAATTAAAAACTTTTTCATAAATAATAAAAATTCTTTAATTTCGATATTAGTAATAATTATTTTGGCTTTAATTGGTTACTTTTCGTTTGAAGAATATCAATCTAGCAAAAGAGAAAAATTAGCTGATAAATACGACTTAGCTGTAATAAGATATGAAGCTGATAATAAATATAATGTGATCCCGGATCTTAAAGAGGTGATTAATGCTAAAGACAAAACATATTCTCCTCTAGCTTTCTATTTTTTGCTAGATAACGATTTGATAAATTCAAAAGATGAAATTAACAATTATTTTGATATTTTAATTAATGATATTGGCTTGGATAAAAAGTTTAAAGAGCTAACAATCTTTAAAAAAGGCTTATATAATTCAGATTTTTCAGATGAAAATGAATTGTTAGCTATTTTTAATCCTTTAATTAAAGCGGATAGTATATGGAAACCACATAGTCTTTATATTATGGCAGAATATTATTTATCAAAAAATCAAATGCAAAAATCAAAAGAATTTTTTGAGCAAATAGTTAGTCTTGAAAATAATAACTCTAAAATAAAAACTAAAGCTCAAAAAAGGCTAAGATCTAGTTTCAGTGAGTAGGATAAAATTATATTTCGTCTTTTTACTTTTATTATCATCTTGTGGTCAAAGTGATAAATCTGTAGAAAATACTAAT
>CACISK010000019.1 GCA_902589315.1 uncultured Pelagibacteraceae bacterium | reverse complement strand
AATTATCCTACTACAATTTGGGTTGGAGAGAACAGAATTCAAGATTTAGGCCAAGCATGTAAAAATCTTAAAATTTATAAACCATTATTTGTCACAGATAAAGATTTAATTAATCTAAAAATGGTTAAAGATATAATTTTAGATTTAAAAAAAAGCTTTAATCATCTTCATGTTTTTTCAAATTTTTCAGGTAATCCTGTAGGTGAAAATGTTGAAGAGGGAGTAGGGCAGTTTAAGAAATTTTTTTGTGATGGAGTTATTGCATTTGGTGGTGGAAGCGGCCTTGATGTAGGTAAAGCTATTGCTTTTATGTCAGGACAGTCTAGACCAATATGGGATTTTGAAGATATAGGTGATTATTGGAAAAGAGCAGATGAAACTAACATTGCACCTATCATCGCTGTACCCACTACAGCAGGGACAGGATCAGAAACTGGAAGAGCATCAGCTATAATCAATAAACAAACAGGTATAAAAAAAATTATTTTCCACCCGAATTTTTTACCTTCAATTGTAATTTTAGATCCTAATTTAACTTTAGATCTTTCTCCAAGATTGACTGCAGCTACAGGTATGGATGCTTTAGCACACAATTTAGAAGCTTTTTGTGCACCAGGATTCCACCCAATGGCTGATGGAATTGCGATTGAGGGAATGAAATTAATTAAAAACTCATTAATTAAAGCAGTTAAGAACGGTAAAGATTTAAATGCTAGAGCAGAATTATTAGCTTCTGCTAGCATGGGTTCTACTGCTTTTCAAAAAGGGCTTGGAGCCATTCATTCTCTAAGCCACCCTATTAATGCCCAATTTAATGTTCACCACGGTTTATCAAATGCAATCTTTATGCCTTATGTATTAACTTTTAACAAAGATATGATTGAAAAAAGGATAATTTCTATATGTGATTATCTCGAACTGGATAAAAGTTTTGATAGTTTTTTACACTGGATATTAGAACTAAGAAAAGAATTAAATATACCACACAAATTATCAGAAATTGTTGATGTAAATAAAATAAATTTAGATCAGTTATCAGTTATGGCATTAGAAGATCCATCAACTTCTACCAATCCAAGAAAAATGAGCAAGGATGACATGAAAGCACTTTATGAACATAGCATTTCAGGTAAATTATTTTAATGAAAAGAATTCTTATAGTTGAAGGCAACCTTAGAGAGGAAAATCAAAGCTTTACTGATGGTGGAATTAAAACTCATACTGAAAGTTTAAAAGACAGTATTAGCTATTTTACAGATCAATTAGATATTGATGTTGTAAATCCTTCATCTGATGAAAACATTAACGAAGTAGCTAAAGATTTAACTAAATATCATGGAATGATATGGGGTGGTAGTAGTTTAAATATTTACAATGACACTCCAGAAATAAGAAGACAAATAAATTTTATGAGGGAATGTCAAAAGAATATAAAAAATATATTTGCAATATGTTGGGGAATGCAAGTTGCTGTAACGGTTGCTGGTGGTGAAGTAAAGAAATGCCCTAATGGCGCACATAGAGGAATAGCTCATGACATAGAAATAAACGAAAATGGCCTTAAACATCCTCTTTATAAAAATAAAAACAAAAAATTTAATACGCCTGCATTTAATTTTGATGAAGTTGTAAAATTACCTGAGGGCTCTACATTACTTTCATCAAACCCAATAAATAAAGTCATGGGTATAAATTTTAACGTTGGTTCAACAAATATATGGGGAATTCAATATCACCCAGAGATAACTTATGCCAAAATGATAAGCTTAATTCATTTTAGGAAAGATCGACTATTAGAAAAAAAGGCCTTTATTGATCAAATGGAAATAGACTCTCATGTAAAAATTATAGAAGATGAAAATAAAATTTCTAATAAAGATGCAAGGATGAGAGAATTAGAAAATTGGTTAAATAATTTAAATTAGAACAAGCCTTCTATTTCACCTTTTTCATTTAGCTTGATAGAGTCTGCTGCAGGAACTCTTGGAAGTCCAGGCATTGTCATGATGGCTCCACATATAACAACAATAAACTCTGCACCTGAGGATAATCTTACTTCTCTAATTGGTAATAAATGACCTGTTGGAGCACCTTTTGCATTTGGATCAGTAGAAAAACTATATTGTGTTTTGGCTACACATATTGGTAAATTTCCATAACCCGCTTCTTCAAAAGATTTTAATTGATCTTTTATTTTGCTGTCTGCCACAACTTCTTCAGCTCGATAAATTTCTTTTGCAACAGTTTCAACTTTCTTTAACAAAGGTGTTTTTTCATCATATAAAAATTTAAAATTTGCTTGTTTTTGATCAATTAAATCTACAACATGTGAAGCAAGTTCTTTTGTTCCTTCACCACCATTTGACCAATGAGTACATAAATTAGCTTTAACTCCCATATTATCACAAGCATTTATTAACTCTTTTACCTCATTATCTGTATCAGCAACAAAATGATTAACAGCAACCGCTACCGGTAAACCAAATTTTTTTACGTTTTCAATGTGTCTTTCTAAATTCACTAAACCTTTTTTTAACGCTTCTACATTTTCATTTTTTAAATCATCTTTAGCTACACCACCGTGCATTTTTAATGCTCTAATTGTTGCAACAATAACTACACACTCAGGTTTTAAATTTGATTTTCTGCATTTAATATCTAAAAATTTTTCTGCTCCTAGGTCTGCTCCAAATCCAGCCTCAGTTACAACATAATCAGCTAGTTTTAAACCTGCTTTAGTTGCTATCACAGAGTTACATCCATGAGCAATATTCGCAAAAGGACCACCATGGATAATGGCAGGATTATTTTCTAACGTTTGAGTTACGTTAGGTCTGATTGCTTCTTTTAATAAAACAGTCATTGGTCCGTGAGCGTTTAAATCTTTTGCAAAAATAGGCTTTCTATCTCTAGTATAAGCAACAGTAATATTACCTATTCTCTTTTCCAAATCTTCAAGATCATTTGCTAAACAAAAGATAGCCATTATCTCAGATGCTACTGTAATATCAAAACCATCTTCTCTTGGAAAACCATTGGCTACTCCACCTAAATTAATATTGATAGATCTTAAAGATCTATCATTCATATCTATAACTCTTCTCCAAACTACTCTTCTTACATCTATGTTTAATTTATTTCCCCAATAAATATGATTATCAATTAACGCTGACAATAAATTGTGAGCAGATGTAATTGCATGGAAGTCTCCTGTAAAATGTAAATTGATTTGTTCCATTGGAACAACTTGAGCATATCCACCACCTGCTGCTCCGCCTTTCATTCCAAATGAAGGACCTAAACTAGGTTCACGTAAACACACTATAGAATTTTTACCAATTTTATTTAATCCATCATTTAAACCAACTGACGTAGTCGTTTTTCCCTCACCAGCAGGAGTTGGTGTAATAGCAGTAACTAAAATTAATTTTCCATTTTGTTTATCTTTTAAACTATCTAAATATTCTAAATTTATTTTAGCAATATGACGTCCCATAGGGCTAAAAGCACTTGGTTCGTCTGGAACATTAATTTTACCCAAAATCTCGTTAATGGGTTTCATTTTTGCTTCTCGTGCAATTTGGATATCTGATTTTGACATAAATCTAATTACTTATTAATGAGCAGAATTACTATCCTTTTTTGTCACGTATTTAAACAAAAAATATATATAAAAAAAATTAGCAAAAACTTATATTTAATTTTATAAAACTTACGGATGCAGAAATATTCAGTATTTAGTCTAATCAAAAACGCTTTCTCCAATCACCAAAATTGGGAAGTTGCTTGGAAAGATCCAACTCCAAAAAGTGAATATGATGTAGTCATCATTGGAGGTGGAGGACACGGTCTTGCTACTGCATATTATTTAGCAAAAGAACATAACATTAGAAATGTAGCTATCATTGAGAAAGGCTGGATTGGTGGTGGAAATGTTGGTCGAAATACAACGATCATAAGATCAAATTTTATGTACGATGCTAATGCAAGATTTAATGAATTTGGAATGGATTTATGGAGAAACTTAAGTCAAGAACTGAACTTTAATGTGATGTTTTCTCCAAGGGGAATAATAAACTTAGCCCACTCAGATGCTCAAATGAACGCCTACGCTCGAAGAGGAAACTCTATGAGATTAAATGGAATAGATGCAAAATTATTGGATAGAGACGAAGTTAAAAAATTAATTCCAATGGCTGACTTTAGTGATGAAGTACGTTTCCCAATCTTTGGTGGTTTAATGCAACCAAGCGCTGGTACCGCAAGACATGATGCTGTTGCTTGGGGTTATGCACGTCAAGCAGATGATATGGGAGTAGATATTATACAACATTGTGAGGTCACTGGTTTTGATGTTGTTAATGGAAAGATAAAAGGAATTAGAACTTCAAGAGGAGACATTAAAGCAAAAAAAGTTGGATTATGTGTTGCAGGCAGCACAAATATATTAGCTGAAAAATTAAATATGACACTGCCGATAGAAACTCATGTACTGCAAGCTTGTGTTTCAGAACCTGTAAAACCATTATTAGACGGAGTAGTAACTTTTGGTGCAGGCCACTT
>CACISK010000018.1 GCA_902589315.1 uncultured Pelagibacteraceae bacterium | reverse complement strand
AGGTTTACCAGAATTATTCAAATCTTATTTTGTAGTATTCAAAGATTACAATTTTGGAAGATATATGCTTACGAGCACAATTGTCTCTTTAGGTACAGTCATTATAACATTAATTTTTGCAATACCAGCAGCTTACGCAGTTGCTAGACTTAACTTTTTTGGGAAAAATTTTCTATCAACATCCATATTGATAATTTATTTATTTCCAGCGATAGTTTTGGTGATACCTTTATATACAATTTTTAGTCAACTTGGTTTACGAAATTCTATCGAGGGTTTACTAATAGTTTATACAGCTACAACTCTACCTGTGGCAATTTATATGCTACAAGGTTACTTTAAAAGCATACCAAAAGAACTTGAAGAAGCTGGCATAATAGATGGTCAAAATTGGCTTGGTATAATTTTTAAAATTATACTTCCACTAAGTTTACCTGCAATATCATCGGTAGCTTTGTATGTATTTATGATAGCTTGGAATGAATTTTTATTTTCATTAATGTTTTTAGACCGGCCAAATACATTTACATTATCAAGAGCTATTCAGTTTCTGAATGTTGGAGCTGAAACACCTAGACAATATTTGATGGCAGGGTCTGTAGTAGTAACTTTGCCTATTTTAATAATTTTTGTTTATTTTGAAAAATATTTAGTAAGTGGTCTTACTGCAGGGAGTGTTAAAGGTTAATAAAAAAATGGAACTTACAAAAAAAAATTAATTTATGGATTTTGCAAAATTATATAAGATTACTATAATTAATTTCTGATAAATATTTAATGGATCAATCTATTTACATATCAAAAATAAATAAAATTTTTCAAGATTTGTACATAAGTTATGAGGATAAAAATGACTTAAAATTTTACTCATCTGAAATATCTAATTTAATAAAAGATTTTAATAGACGAATAAAGTTATCCAAAAATTTAATAATAGACGAAAAGTTATCAGTTCTAATAACTTATGCAGACAACATTACTGCTGGAAAAAATAAAAAAAAACTCAAAATTTTTAAAAGTTTTTATGAAAGATTTTTAAGAAACTACTTTAATACAATTCATTTTTTGCCATTTTATCCCTCAAGTAGTGACAGCGGTTTCTCAGTTAAAGATCATTGTGAAGTAGACAGTAAATTGGGCACCTGGCAAGATATTAAAGATTTGTCAAAACATAATTCAATTATGGCAGATATCGTAATAAATCATTCTTCTTCACGTGGTATCTGGTTTAAAAATTTTTTATTAAATAAGTCACCAGGGAATGATTATTTTTTTACGATAGATAAAAAATTTAATTCTAAAAACGTTGTGAGACCACGTGAACATAAATTATTAAAAAAAATAAAAATTCGTAATAAGACCACTTATCTGTGGAGAACTTTTAGTCCTGACCAAATAGATTTAAATTTCAAAAATCCAAAAGTATTAATTAAATTTATTAAGATAATGTTCTTTTTAATAAATCGTGGAGTAAATATTTTTAGATTAGATGCAATAGCTTATTTGTGGAAAGAAAGTGGTACAAAATGTATTAACCATTCAAATACACACAAAATAATTAAACTGTTAAGAATAATTTGTTCTAATCTCAAACAAAAAAAAATTTTAATCACTGAAACTAATTTACCTGAAAAACAAAATCTTAGTTACTTTGGAAAAAATGATCAAGCGCATTGGATTTATAATTTTTCTCTGCCTCCTTTAATAATTAAAAGTTTGCTATTTGAGAATGGCTCTGAACTTACTAAATGGAGTAAAAAATTTCCATGTTTAAAAAAAGGAACTAGCTATCTAAATTTTTTAGCCTCTCATGACGGAGTCGGAATGAGACCAGTTGAAGGATTATTAACCAAATCATCTTTAAATAAATTATTTAGTCGTCTAAAAAAAAACGGAGGTGAATTTTCGTATAGAAAAATAAATGGTTCAAAAAAGCAAGTGTATGAAGCAAACATTACTTTATTTAACGCTTTTAAAGCAAGTGATTTTGATGAATATGGAAATTATTCATTAGAACGCTATTTAGCTGCACATAGTATAATTCTTTCATTCGAAGGAGTTCCAGCTTTTTATTTCAATTCCCTTTTTGGAACTTCAAATGACATTAGTAAATTTATAATTACAGATAATAAAAGAGATTTAAATAGATATAAATGGAACAATGAAAGACTTATAAAAAATTTAAAAATAAATAATTCTAAACAATCAGTATTTTATAATGAAATGACAAATTTAATAAAAATTAGGAGAAAGCAAAAAGCATTTCATCCAAATGCACAAAGAAAGAATCTAAATTTTGGGTCAAAATTTTATGCAATAGAAAGATTGAGTTTAGATAAATCACAAAAAATACTAGCAATCACAAATTTAACATCAAAAACTCAAGTTTTAAAAATCAACTCAAAATACTTAAAATCAAAAAATTTATTAAGTCAAAAATTAAATATTACGTTTGATAAAGAATTAGTTTTCAATCCTTTTCAAACTTTTTGGTTGAGTATTAATTAAAATTAATCTCATTTATTATTCATGAAAGTTTCAGATGAGTCATCCATTGCTTTTGCCCAAGGTGTATGATGAACAGGAGCCATTGATCCTGTAACTGGCGATGAAAAAGATTTATTTCTGTAAGTTGATATATCTTCAACCTTATGATGCTCCCATTCTTTAAAATGTTTTCTGATTAATTCAAAATCTATCTTTGGATAATCCGACATCTCATGCAATTCTTTTGTGTATTCAGTTTGAAAATCAATCATCTGATCAGGATTTTCTAGTTTTTCTTCTAAAGCAACCCATTTATTAATATCTTTTTCAATATCCCCTCTACTTGGCATATTTATTTTCCCCATTATAACATCTCTAGCGTACCAAGCTTGGCAATCAAACATATTGAATGTATGAAACTGATCTTGCATTCCTAGATACATAAGTTTGTGATTATCCTGCCAAACAACACCTTTGTATAGTTTTGGAGGATAAAGTCTGTTTCTTGTTTTAAGTTTTAAATTTTCTTCCAAGAAAGGAAAATGATGTAGGTAACCAGTACATAATATTATTACATCTGCTTCCTGTTCTGTACCATCTTTAAAAATTGCATTTTTTCCGTCTAATCTATCTAAATAAAATACTTCTTTCATTCCTTTGGGCCATTTAAAACCCATAGGATTATGTCTGTAGCCTATTGTTACACTTTTTGCTCCATATTTATTGCATTGAAGAGCAATATCCTCAGCAGAATAACTACTTCCTAAAACTATAATATTTTTTCCCCTAAATTCTTCTGCATCTCTAAAATCATGTGAGTGCATTATTCTTCCTGGAAATGAACTCATACCTTTATATTCAGGTATAAAAGGAACTGAAAAATGACCAGTGGATACTACGACATAATCGAAATGATCTGTTAAAATTTTATCATTTTCTTTATCTTGATAGTTAACTTCAAATCTATCTGATTTAAAAACTGCATTAACTACTCTTGTGTTAAATTTAATTTTATTTCTTAAATTTCCCTTACTTACTCTACTAGTGATATAATCATAAAGTACTTCTCTAGGTGGAAAGGAAGGAATTGGCTTCCCAAAATGTTCATCAAAAGAATAATCTGCAAACTCAAGACACTCTTTAGGTCCATTTGACCAAAGATATCTGTACATACTATTATGAACCGGATCTCCATATTGATCAGACCCTGTTCTCCAGCTATAATTCCAAAGACCTCCCCAATCACTTTGTTTTTCAAAGCAAACTATTTCAGGTATTTTGTCTCCTTTTTTTTCAGCATGCTCAAAAGCTCTCAGTATTGATAAAATAAAAATAGATAATTTAAATTTACCCCAGACTCTTTTGGTATCTTCAAATCCTAATACAAGAATTTTATGGATGGGACCTGATAATTGGTTAGTCGTTTCAAAGAATAAAGAAATAGAAAAATCTATTTTAGAAAACCTAAGTCATGATGATTTTGCATTAACTGATCTATCTCATTCAAGAACAATACTTGAATTAGAAGGTTCTTTGGTAGATGAAGTATTGAAAAAAGGTTGTCCATTAAATTTAGATGGCCTTGATGAAGGGAAATGTTCTAATTCTGTTTTTCATGCAATTACAATAACTATTGATTTTATTAGTTTAAATCCAAGAAAAGTAAGAATATTCGCTTTAAGAAGTTTTGGTGAATCTCTTTATCATTCAATAACTGATGCTTGTTTAGAATTTGGCTATAAAGCTGAATAAAAATTATTCTGAAGTTTTAAATTTAGTTTTTTGAATAATAACCACAAACACTATTGGAATTATTAAAGTTATTAGTGTTACTGTTATCAACAAAATACCTAGATCTGAATAATCGGCAGTGGTAAGAATAGCGTTTGTTACCTTATCCTTTACCTCTCTAGTAATAACATAAATTTCATTTAAATATTTAGTTCCTAATGCACTTGCTGATAAAGCAAGATTTGTAAAAGATGCGAATACTGCAAAGAAAGTTGCTTTTAAGTGCGACGGAGCATTTTTAGCAATCCACGCGAGCAAAGGTATCATTGAGACTTGTCCCAAAGGTGACTCAAGTGCAGTATTTAATATTGCAATAAACTTGGCATCAACAACTCCATTAGTAATTGATGATGTCCAATTGTGAAATCCATAATACATACCAACACTTGGTAAAAATAAAATTGCGCCTGCAACAGATAAAATTACTATTATTCTAGCTATAGAGTTGTTTGCCATAAATGGTCTTAATAAAATAATACCAACAAGCGTTAAAACAGAGGCTATAAGAGATAATACAGAAAAAAATTGTTCATTGAATTCAAGTACATCAATTTCAAACCAAGATAAACCCGGACCAGGTCCTGGCATTGCTCTAAAAATAAAAATTATTATTGCTGTCCCTACAACAGTAAGTCTTAAATCCTGAGGAAGTTCTTTAACTAATTTATTCATTAAAAATAGAATAATTGCCATTGAACCTACAAAAACAATTTCTTGAGCAAATGGCACTTTGAATGATCCAATACCTAAAGTGAAAATAACAAAAAC
>CACISK010000017.1 GCA_902589315.1 uncultured Pelagibacteraceae bacterium | reverse complement strand
AATTTTTGAAAGTAATGTTATTAAATTTTGCGATTTCTGGAACTAAAGATAATGAAGTCATACCTGGTTGAGTATTAGTCTCCAACAAATAAAATTTATCATCGTAAAATCTAAAATCAGACCTAGTAACACCTCTACATTTTAGTAATTTATGAGCTTTTAAAGCTGTATTTGTCACATGATTATAATGCTTTTTTGATATTCTTACAGGAATAATATGTTCTGTTTTAGCTTTAACATTGTACTTCGCTTCATAATCATAAAATTTTCTTTTAGGCTTTAACTCTATAGCTCCTAATATTTTTTCAGATAATATAGCTACCTGAATCTCTCTTCCTGGTATATATTTTTCTATTAGTATTTCTCCATAATCTTTAAGTTTTTGTAAAATATTAAAAATATTTTTAGTATTACATATAAATACATTAACACTTGAACCTTCGTTTAAAGGTTTTAATACCACGGGAAAATCTAAATATTTTTTTATTTTAATTAAAAATTTTTTTTTATCTATTATTTTTGAATATTTATATTTTATATATTTAGGTGTTAATATTTTATTTTTTATAAATATTTTCTTTGATATCTCTTTATCAATTGCTAAAGATGACGATAATACACCTGAATGAGTATATTTAACTTTTTCAGACTCTAAGATAGCTTGTATGTAACCGTCCTCTCCATATCTACCATGTAGCAAGTTTAAAACTATATTTGGTTTAAATTTTTTTAAATTCTTTACAAAATTACCATCTGGTTCAAAAATCTTTAATTTATAATTAGTGTTATTAACTAATTCTAAATAAACACTTTTAGCAGTATTTAGACTAATTTCTCTTTCTTTAGAGTAACCACCAGCCAAAATTAATATTTTTTTTGTCATTCAACAATTTTAATTTCAAGGCTAATATTTATTCCAGTTTTTTTCTTAACTTTTTTTTTTACAAAATTTATTAAAGAATTCATTTGAGAAAATGTGGCATTGTTTTTATTTATAAAAAAATTAGAATGTTTTTTTGATATGTGAGCATCACCAAATTTAATATCATCTGGGACTGAATCCCTAATAAGTTCCCAAGCTTTTTTATTTGTTTGCTCAATTGGATTTTTAAAAGTACTACCACTTGTTTTTATTTTAGATGGTTGAGAATTATTTTTTTTTTTTAATAATTTATTCATTAAAAGCTTAATTTTATTTTTTTCTGATACTTTGCCTTTAAATGTTGCACTTAAAAATATTAGCTTTTCATCTAATTCAATATTCCTATAATTAAATTTAATTTTACCAGCTGGTATTACCTTAATTACTCCGTTAGTATCAATACATTGCAAAGATACTAGATGGTCTTTAAATTCTTTGCCAAAACATCCTGAATTCATTTTCAAACCACCTCCAATCGAACCTGGAATACAATACATAAATTCAAAACCGCTTATATTATTTTCCATAGCAAAATCTGCAAATTTTTTTTGTGAGCAAGAAGACCCTACAATAATTGTTTCATTATTTAATTTTGATAATGTTGCAAAAGTACTTGTTAACTTGATTACTAAACCATTATAAAGTTTATCACTGAATAATACATTTGATCCTAATCCAAGTATGAATATTTTGCCTCTATTCGAATAAAGCACTAGAAAATCTTTGAGCTCCTTTAAACTTTTAGGTTTAAAAAAAACCTTAGTTTTGCCACCAATATTAAACCAATTAAGTTTTTTTATGTCAAAATCAAAAAATATATCTGATTTATACTTAGCTTTAAAATCTTTCAGATCATTTATTTTCATATCAATTTAAATTTCTAACCCAGCTTGATATAGAACCAGCACCCATGGCAATAAATATTTTATTTCCATAAGCAAAATTTTTTATTATTTTTTTTAATTCACTTTCATTATTAAGCATAATTAAATTAGCTTTTGAATTTTTAGCGAGTAATTTAGCAAATGAACTATAAGTAAAACCTAATTTTTTGTTTTCTCCTGCTTTATATATTGGACAAAGTAGAATTGTATCTGCTTTCTTAAAACATTTAGAAAATTCTAATTTTAAACTTTTTAACCTTGAGATTCTGTGAGGCTGAAAAATACAAACAATATGTTGTTTATCATAAACTTTTTTTACACCATCAAGAACTGAGGATATTTCGGTTGGATGATGAGCATAATCATCAAAAAATGCAGCACCATTTATTTTAAACAAATAATTAAATCTTCTTTGAACACCCTTAAAATTTTTAAGACCTAACTTAATTAACTTATCGGATACACCTATTGAGAAAGCTACTGATAATGCTGATGTAGCATTTTTAATATTATGCATTCCAATTAAAGGTATATGAATATTTTTTATAATTTTTTTTTTCCCAGGAATTTGTATTTTAACATCAAACTTAGAAAAATTTATTTTTTGAATCACATTTAATATTTGAAAATTTGATTTTTTATTTATACCGAACGTATAATAATTTTTATTTTTTAGTTTTGGCAAAATATTTGTAATATTTTTATCATCTATACATAATAATGCTTTTCCTAATGAGGGTGTTTTGTCTATAAATTCAACAAATTTTTTTTTAAGGTTTTTTATATTTTTATAATAATCTAAATGTTCATTATCTATATTAGTGACGATTGAATAATTAAAAGGTATTTGAAGAAAACTACCATCAGATTCATCTGATTCAATTAAACCCCAATTGCTTTTACCCAGTTTAGCTGAGCTTCCTATTGAATTTAATACTCCTCCATTAATTATTGTTGGATCTAATTTGGCATAATTTAAAATATTAGACAAAATTGATGTGGTCGTTGTCTTTCCATGAGACCCCGTTACAACAATATTTTTCATTAATGAAACTATATGGCCTAATAACTCACCACGTTTATATATTGGTAAATTCAACTTTTTTGCTTGTATAATTTCTGGATTAGATTTTTTTATTGCAGACGAAATGACGAGCACCGTACAGTTTTTCAAATTTTTTTTATTGTGTTTTAAAAAAATTGGAATTTTTCTTTTTCTTAAATTATTTAAATATTTGTTGTCTGAAATATCACTGCCTTGAATTCTAAATCCAAGACTATGCATTATTAATGCTAAGCCACTCATTCCTATTCCACCTATTCCTACAAAGTGGATTAATTCAGTCTTACCTATATTAATTTTCATCAAAAATTCGTATGATATTACTATTTATATTATTCCAAGTATTATTTTCAGTTATTTTTTTTAATTTTTCATTTTTTTGATTATATGTTTTATTGTAAACAATTATATCTTCAATCAATTTGTACACTTCCATTGTATTAAAATCTTTTTGCTGCACTATCCAGCAATAATCTTTCTTTAAATAATAATTAGAATTATAATATTGGTGATTATCTCTCGCTGAAGGAAGTGGTACCGAAATGAATGGTATTTTTAAATAACTGAGCTCAGATAAAGTATTTGCTCCACCTCTTGTAATAGCTAAATCTACTCCTTCGTATATTTCTTTACTACTTTTTGAAAATTCAAAGAAATTATAATTGATATTTGCCTGATCATACTTTTTTTTAATTAATGATATTGAATCTTTATTTGACACTTGTTGAATTACATCTATTTTTATTTTTTTTGAAATTTCAACAATAATATCTACAATTTTATTATCAAAAAAGAGTGCGCCCTGACTCCCTCCAACAATTAATATTTTTTTGTTTTTTATATTTACTCTATTATTTTGATCAATATCATAAATTTCTTTTCTTAAAATTGGTTCAAAAACAATTTTTTTAAAATTGAATTTTTTAGGAAAATTTTTCATATTACTGTCATAACAGATTATTTTATTTGAAAAGTTTAAAGCTATTTTATTTGATCTACCTAAAACGCTATTTGGCTCAAACAAGAAAATTTTTTTTTTTAAAAAGTAAGCAGCCAAACAAAAAGGGAAAGTCATATAACCACCCGTGCTTATAACTAAATTTATCTCTTTATTTTTTATAAAATTTATTGATTTAAAAATACTAATTACATATTTAAATATATTTATTGGAAATAAGTAAACTTTACTGAATAAGTTCGGAACATCAATTAATTCATAATTATATTTATTCTTATCAATAAATCTGCTTCCTCTTATATCTGAAACAATTTTTACTGAAAATTTTTTATTCAAATGATCAAAAATTGAGATTGATGGTATAACATGACCTCCAGTTCCGCCTGTAACAATTAATACCTTCTTCATTTGGTAGAAATTTTTCTTTTTGTTAAATTTAAAATTATACCTACTAATATAGAAGTTCCTATTATAGAAGACCCACCATAGCTTAGAAAAGGCATAGTCATTCCTGTTGTGGGAAGCATTCTTATGTTAACGCCTAAATGAATAAAAGTTTGAACTAATATTATTGTAATACATCCAATTAACATGAGTTTAGATTTGTTGTTATCGGTAATATTTATTTTTTTTATAACTTTATAGGAAAAGATTAAATATATTATTACAATACTAATAACAATAACTACTCCAAATTCTTCAGCTATAACTGACATAATATAATCAGTATGGGCTTCAGGAATTCTTGAATTTAAAGTTCCCTCACCGACTCCCTTACCAAATAAACCACCACTAGTTATAGCATCACTCGCTTTATCTGCCTGGTAATTATTTCCACTAGAAGTGTCAAAAAATGACATTAATCTAATTCTTATGTATTCAAATTTAGGTACTAAAAGAATTAGGAATAAAGTTAATGAGAAAATTGAAATTAATGAAAAAGAAAATAAAAATAAATTTATTCCTGATACAAATAAAAGAGTAAACCAAATAGAAATAATTAATAAAGTTTGACCTAAATCTGGTTGAGATAAAAGTAAAATAATTGTTGGTAATAAAATAATGGTACTAAAAAGATATTTTATATATAGGTTCTTTTTTTCGATTGAGATTATTAACGACATAACAATGACAAAAAAAGGTTTTAAAATTTCAATTGGTTGAAACCTTGGCAATGATCCAATATCTAACCATCTTTTTGATCCTTTGACCTCAACTCCAATAATTGGAACCAAAATCAAAGTAATAAATGTGATGAAAAACAATATAATAGATAATTTAAATAAAATTTTCTGATCCATTAAAGAAAAAACTAAAATTAAAAATATTCCTAAAACAACAAAAACAAAATGTTTTAAGAAAAAATAGTAAGAATTTGTATTTAATTTATCTGATGCAA
>CACISK010000016.1 GCA_902589315.1 uncultured Pelagibacteraceae bacterium | reverse complement strand
ATGTTTGAAAGATTACTATGTAAAAATATACAATTTTATAAATTGCAACAAAGTATAGACACAACGGATAAAAAGATAATGGATAAGTTTAATAATATTATCGATCTTGGAGATAAAAATTTCAAGGAAATTGCTAAATATATGCTTAAAATGGATTTAATAATTTCCAGCGATACCTCAATAATTCATTTGGCAGGAGCATTAGAAGTTAATTCAATTTTATTATTAAATTATTCATCAGACTGGAGGTGGTTTAATGAGAATGAAAAAACTTTTTGGTATCCAAGTGTAAGAATAATTAAACAAAAAGCTATTAATAGTTGGGCAAGTGTTTTTAATGATTTAGATAATTTTATAGAAAAAAATTTTATAAAAGATTAATAATTGTTTAAATATGAATTATCGAATTGATAATCTTCAGTATTGTAAATGGTCTAGAGAAATCTTCGAAATAAATAATAAAGCTGGATTAAATGCGGTTCACGTAACGTTAGTTTATCATGAGGACTATGATGAATTACAACAAAGAATACAAGAGTGGAATAAACATTTTGAAGAAAATAGAGATCTTATATTTCTAGGCAACAACTACAATGATATTACAAAAGCAAAAGAGGAAAATAAAACTGCAATTTTTTTTGGATTTCAAAATTGTTCTCCAATTGAAGATGACATAAGTCTTATAGAAAAAGTACACTCACAAGGTTGTCGATTTATGCAATTAACTTATAACAACCAATCATTATTAGCCACCGGATGTTATGAAAAAAATGATAGCGGAGTTACTAATTTTGGAAAAGAGGCTATTAAAGAAATGAATAGAGTAGGTATCGTTGTTGACATGTCTCATTCAGCAGAGAAAAGTACACTTGATGCAATTGAAATTAGCCAAAAACCTATTGCGATCACTCATGCAAATCCAACTTTTTGGTTTGAAGCTAAAAGAAATAAATCTACAGAATTATTAAAAGTTTTATCTGATAGTGGAGGAATGTTAGGGTTATCATTGTACGCTCATCATTTAAAAGATGGAACGAATTGTAAAATAGAAAGTTTTTGTGAAATGGTTGCAAGAACAGTTGAAATTATGGATATTAATAATGTTGGAATAGGATCAGACTTATGTTTGAACCAACCAGACAGTGTAGTTGAGTGGATGAGAAATGGAACTTGGTCAAAATCAAAAAATTTTGGTGAAGGCAGTAAAGATAAACCTGGTTTTCCAAAACAACCAGATTGGTTTTTGGATGCAAGAGGATTTAATAATTTAAATACTGAACTAAAAAATAAAGGTTTTCATGAAGAAGAGATAAATAAGATACTTGGCAATAACTGGTTTAATTTTTATAAAGGAATTAATTAATGCAAGTTCCACTAAGAGATCCTAAAATTGTAATGAAACTTTCTAGGCTTGGATCGTTTCATCAATCTAAATTATCTTTTCTAAGATCATTTTTAAATGAGTTCAAAGATTGGAAATATAACAGAGATTTGTTTGACTTGAATGATAGGGGATATGGAGTAGCTATTTATTCATTCTCAAAAGATAAAAAAACATATTCTCTAGTTTGTTTTGCTAATGAGCTTAAAGATGAGGAAAGATCTGATAGAGTAATAGCAACTAAATGGGATGCTGCATTTGCTTTGTATGATGGCATTCCTTCAAAAATTGATATTGATAGACTTTCACAAAATGTCCCTAAACAAGAAGTTGGGAGGCTTTCTTATAAAGAACTAACTCTCTCAAGAGCAAATAGATCAGTTAGAGCATTTAATTATGTGATTGAGTGTTTATCAAAAGGTATCCAGCCCAATACTAATGAGCTTTCAAAAGTTGGATATTTGTACAGAACAACTGCAGTATACGGCTCAGGAAAATTTGGATTAGCAGACAGGTTTAGAATTAAAAATAGAGATGAAATAAATGGTCCTTTTAGATTGGAAATGATGTTAGTTTACCTTGTAAGACAATTCACTTTCGATCAAGTCAATCATATAGCAAAAAATAAAAATCCTAAAGATGCTGTAGAATTAGACTTGGATATTTGCAGAAATTTAGGAATTGGAAATTCAACTGGATTAGGAATGGCACCATTTATTGTTAACCACCCTTCATTATTAAATAATTGGATTCTCGCTAAAGAGACAGCTTTAAAAAAAATAAGAGAAATAGAAAAAGTATCAGAAGAAGAGTTTAAAATTTTTTACAACTGTTTAACAAAATCTTTAAAAAATGTAACTTTATGGAATACAGACAGCGAATACCAAAAGAAAAAAATAAACAATTTAATTAATGATTTACAAAATTTAATTAATTATTTGAAAGATAATATTGATAAATCAAATTTTTATATATTTGATAAATTATATAACTGGGCAGAGGAAAATTTATCTGAAGAAGGGGTTGAGTATTTGGTTTCTATAATGATGGAGCCATATAATAAAATAACTGATCCTTTAATTTCTCAAATGAGTTCAGACGAGGATAGTAGTTTTAATATACCTGTAGACAGAACTATAAATGACCTAAGAGAAATAATTGAAAAAAATTATTCAGATATTTTAAAAATTGATTTTTCAAAAAATGAAAATAATAAAAAATTTTGGTTCATTTCAAAAAATAAAGAAGAGCCTAGAATTGGAGATCGGTTTGAAGATAATGGTTCAGAACTTGAGCAGCCTACAGCTATTGCTAGAGATATAAAAAAACTTTATGAAACTATTTTTACATTAAAAAACAGCTTAAAGATTGGCAATTTTCTATTACGTAACAATGATTTAAGACATATTGTAAGAAGAGTGTTTATAACAGAGAAATATCCATATTCTGAAATTCAAGATAACACCATCGGCTCAAAATTAGTTCCTATTGATATGTTAAGACTTAAACTATCGTTTTTTGGGGCAGTAAAGTTTGATCCAAGATCTGACAAATGGTTAAGGATTTGTATGTTTCAAGGAGCTCCATTACCAAATGAACTTAATTCATTTAATCAATATTGGATATATAACTAAAGTAATTAATGAGAAGTTATAGTGAAATCGATACAATTGTAAAACGTTCAACTAAAGCAAAAGGTTTCTCTTGGGGTGTTGCCGAAGAAATAGGAAAGAACATTAAACAACTTGAGTTATTTGGTTTACCAGGAATAAAAAACATAAACCAATATTTTAAGATTTTTAATAATGAGAAGTTTGAAAATTGCCAATCTTTTAACAAAAGCAACAGACCTCAAAACTTTTACTGTCCGATTAAACTTGGATTAAGTTTTTTTGATCAATCTATCTCTATCCAAGAACTAAATGATATAGAAATTGAAAAAATGGCTTACCCATTGATATTTTTGCCGTTTGTCAGCAGATCTTCGGAAATAACGGGAAAGAGAATTTTTTTAAAGATAGATCAAAAAGAATTTTTATTAAATTTCAATCAATCAATTTATTCGAATTACTTAAGTAGTGAGATTGTAGAAAAAGCTGATGTAATTAAAATCCAATTCTTAGAAAATAAGAATAATTTTTCTGAAGAAGATTGGAAAGAATTAACAAAATTATCAGAAGACACATTTGTTGAAGAAACTGATGAGTTAAAACAAAAAACTGCAGGAGCAGGATTAACAGATAATGACTGATAACTTTGAATATAAATCAGACAAATCAGATACTAATGAATTAAATGATATTTGTGATGAATGTAAAAAAGAAGATGAGACAGTAACTCAAAATTTAATACTCACAGGATATAAACTTTGTAACTCCTGCAGAACATCTAAAACTTTATTTCCGCTTTAAATATTTGTACTTATAGGTAATGAATTAATTTTTGTCATTACAAATGAAATTGTCAAAAAAGAAATAATTAAAAAAGACAAAAATACAATTCCAAATGCTTTTAAATTTGATTTTAAATTTAAAATATGTCGTGTTGCAATGATTAATGAAGCAAAAATCCAAAATTGAGTAAGAAAAATAATTAAAAGTACTAATTCTGGCGTGACAGCAAAAAATCTTATCAGGCCTGGAGCGTGTGCGTACCCAACAGCTATAAGAACTCTTTTAAATGGAATTTTTCTATCTTTGTCAGGAAAAATTTTAACCCCAATTACAAATATAAAGATTGCCCACACCAGCCATGTTAATAATGCTGTTAAACCAGATATACCAACTGATGTTTTTACAATCGTATTAGCTGCAATAGCACCCGCAACCCCATCTAAAATCATAATTAGAATTGCAAAATAAATTCCAGCTTCTCCATAATATCTTGGAGTTCTATAAAGAGTTTTATCAAGCTTTAACGATTTAAAAACAATATCTAAAAACTGAGCAAACATTAATTATCTTTATTTTTTTTTTGCGCCTTATACGAAACGATTAATGGGAATATTATTAGAGCAATAGCGATTATAATGCAAACAACTATGAAAAAGGTTTTCGTCATACTTAGGGGGAATTAAATTCCCCCTAAAAAAATTTTTATCACTTACTGACTACTTCTCTTGTATTTGCGTTGTAAGATTCTGTAAATGGAATATCAACTACAACTGCATCGACTGGTTCTCCAGGTTTATCAGAATATTTTTCTGGTAGATGGACTTTAAATTTCGATCCAAGCTTACCTCTTGGAAAACCATTTGCATTTAGGGTGCCATCAAAAGGTACGTATCCCATAGCAATATTTTTCCCTTTTTCTGGGTGATACCAAGGAGAAGTTATAAATCCTACAGGCTCAGTGCCGTTTTCTGAAATTAACCAAAAATCTGGAGCGTATTCTTCAATAGGCTTTCCTCCTAATTCGAGTCCAACTAATTGAAGTTTGTAAGGTTTATGGCCTGCTTTTAAATCAGCTTTCATTTTCTCAAGTGCTTTTTTACCAACATAATCACCTTTTTTGTTCCATTCACCTTTACCAGATAAAGAAACTTGATATCCAAGATTACATTGAAAAGGATTATGCTCATGATCCATATCTTGCCCCCATGATAGAATTCCAGCTTGAATTCTTCTGTGGTGTGCAGGCGCAATTACCATTAAGTTATGTTTTTTACCCGATTCAAGTACAGCATTCCACATATCTTCGGCATATAAAGTTGCTTCTCTTAAATATATTTCAAATCCAGATTCTCCAGAAAACCCTGTTTGAGAAATTATACAACTTCTTCCACCAATTTTTGCAGAAGCTAAACCGTAAAAAGGCATGTTATCAACATCAACTTCATCTCCACAAAGATCTTTCATTAAAGCTTTTGCTTTAGGACCTTGAATTTGCACGGGGCAAGCATCTATTTCGTTAATTTGAACATTAAATCTTTCATCTGCATTTACTCCCTGAAGATACAATCCAATATCACTATCTGACAAACTAAACCAAAATTCATCTTTAGATATTCTTAAAAGAATTGGATCATTTAAAACTCCTCCGTATGCATTACACAAAATTACATACCTTCCTCTCATTGGAGAAATTTTTGTAGCATCCCTTGTAATTACATAATCAACAAATTTTTCTGCATCTGGTCCTTTAACTTGTATTTGTCTTTCAACTGCAACATTCCACATTGTTACATGGTTTTTAATTGCTTCGTATTCAACCATTGCACCACCATCTTCAGGTTTAACATAACCTCTTGGATGATAAATTCTGTTATACACTGTTGCTCTCCAACATCCTGCTTTCATAGATAAATGCCAGTATGGAGATTTCCTTACTCTTGTTGATATTAGCATCTCAACTTTAGTAGGTCCGCTTTGTCTTAAATTGTATGGTACTTTTCTATCAGACTGATCTACTGATGTTGTATGTCTTAGTTTACTATAGTCAAATTCATTAGACATAGTTATTCTCCTTCAACCACTTGTTAGTTTCCTTCAAGCCGCCGAATGTATAAATGTGGAAATAATCAGTATGCGATTTAACTTTCCCAATTAAATCATTAGGGTCTTTAGGTTTCAATAAATCTAACGCCTTACTAAAATTAGATTTAAGAAAGTTAATGGAATTTTTTGCCCCTACAATATTAGCAAACTTAATTAAGCTTGATATTTTCATTGGCCCAGTTATTCCAACATGAACTGGTATTGTTTGTTTAGAGATAAAATCTATAATAGGCTGAGTATCCATTAGCCACTGTGTAACTATATAATCAGCATAAGGCTTTTTATCTATCATAGCTTTTTCTAAATCAGAGTCGGATATATCAGGACTCCCCTCGGGATGTCCAGCAATTCCAATCTTGATACCATCAAAAAACCCTGTCTCTAACATTTGATATGAGCTATCAAATTTTCCGATCGGTTCACGACTTCCACCTATCACCAAGACCTGCTTAACACCCAAATCTTTACATCTAGAAACATAATCTTTTAGCTGATTTTCATCATTTATTGACCTTGCTGGGAAGTGAGGAACTGGATTAAATCCCTCTTTAACTAACTCTCCAGATTGTTGAGCAGTCTCTTTATAATCACCTCCAGGTAGCATTGTAACATAAACATCTTTCACCTTAGGCAACGTGCTAAGATCAGTTTTAGGACCTATTTCTAAAGAAAAATTCATAACTAAATTCTTAATTATTTTATATTCACTGTCTATAAAAATATTAAACAGATGAATACATTGTAACCTATTGTCATGATCTGAAAATTTAATTAAATTTAGTTATGGAAAATAAATTATCTCAAATTACAGAATTATTCTCCAAAACTAGACAACAAACTCTATCACTGTGTGAGAACTTGGAGGCTGAGGATATGGTCATACAGCCCAGCAAAAATGTTAGCCCACTTAAGTGGCATCTTGGTCACACCACATGGTTCTTCGAAAAATTCATCTTGTCTGAATTGGATGAAAGTTACAAACCTTTTAATAAAGATTATAATTATATATTTAATTCATATTATAATTCCATAGGTGAGTACAACCCTCGAAATAAGAGAGGTTCACTAAATAGACCCCTCTTAAAAGATGTCGTAAATTATAGACATTATGTAACTGAAAATATTTTTGAATTTTTAAAAAGAACAAAAAATAACAGAACATCATTTTTAGTTGAACTAGGTTCAAATCACGAACAACAGCATCAAGAATTGATGTTAATGGATATTAAAAATATTTTTTATAACAATCCATTGATGCCAACTTATAATTCTAACGACGATAAACCAACTGCAAAACAGGAAAATGAATTGACATTAGAAACTAGTAAAAAATTTAAATATGGAAACAACGAGGATATTTTTTGTTACGATAATGAATTACCAGTATCAGAAACACAATTAGATCCTTTTAAAATACATTCATTTGTAACTAATGGAGAGTGGAAAGAATTTATTGGTGATGGTGGATATAAAAACCATGAGTATTGGTTATCTGATGGATGGGATTTTGTAAATAATAACAAATTAGAAAAACCAATGTATTGGATAGATAATAATAATTATTTTACATTAAACGGTGTAAAAAAAATTGATAATGAAAAGCCAGTTTCTCATATAAGTTTCTATGAAGCGGATGCTATTGCAAGATACAAAAACAAAAGATTACCAACTGAATTTGAACTAGAGTATTTTTTAAAACAATCTGAGAAAAAAGGTAATTTTTTAGAGAATAAAATTTTTCATGAAGTAGAAGAAAAAGCAGACGATGTTTATGGAAATTTATGGGCTTGGACAAGTAGTAATTACACACCTTACAAAAAATACAAACCATATGAAGGAAATCTAGGAGAATATAATAATAAGTTCATGTGTAATCAGTTTGTCCTAAAAGGTGGCTCACATTCTACATCTATTAATCATGTCAGAGCATCTTATAGAAATTTCTTTTACCCAAGTGATACTTGGCAGTTTTGTGGTGTCAGACTAGCTGATGACATCTAGTGACTAATTTAAAATTAATAAACATAAACAATCAAATTCAAGATGATAAAAAATTAATCTTACAAGGATTATTAAATAAAAAACAAAAATATTTATTACCTAAATATTTTTATGATGAAAAAGGTTCGAAGTTATTTAATAAAATTACAAACCTCAAAGAATATTACCCAACAAATAAAGAGTTAGGAATACTAGGTAACTTACAAAAAGAAATAAGAAA
Organism: uncultured Pelagibacteraceae bacterium; assembly: GCA_902589315.1. Lineage (GTDB taxonomy): Bacteria > Pseudomonadota > Alphaproteobacteria > Pelagibacterales > Pelagibacteraceae > Pelagibacter. Next base: position 158 of record CACISK010000016.1, on the reverse strand, counting down.
GAAATTACCAATTAATTCAACAATTGTAGAATTTGGTAGTGGCTCAAATAAAAAAATTAATAAATTTATAAAATTATTAAGTGAACCCAAAGAATACATTCCTATAGATATTAGTAAGGAATATTTGTTTGAAAATGCATCAATAATAGCAAAAAAAT
>CACISK010000015.1 GCA_902589315.1 uncultured Pelagibacteraceae bacterium | reverse complement strand
GAATTTATTAAAAACAATCTAAATGTAATTGATTTTTTTTGTACAAGTTTTGTAAAATCTTTATCTTATACAAAGAAACTGAACATTAATGATTTATCTTACTTAGAAATTGGATGGGAAAGAACTACTTTACTATACTATAAAAATTACAAATTAAAATTAATTAAATCTATTCCGATTGGTGGATCTCATATCACAAAAGATATTTCAAAAATATTTAATATAAGCTTAGAAGATGCTGAGAAAATTAAAAAATTATTTAATATGTCTGAGACAGAATTCTCTTATCAGAATGAAAAAAAAGGAAATCTCCTTCATTTAAAAGACATTGTATCAAAAAATATCTCTATAAATTTAATCAAAAAAGTCATTTTATACAGGATTCAAGAAATTATGGATTTAATTTTTAGAGCATCTAAAGAACAAAAAAGTATTTATAATTTAGAACAGACTGAATTATTTCTAATCGGAGAAGGATCTACATTGCTCAATAATAATTCAATTCATTTAAATGATAAATTTAATTTTAAATCAATTAACTTTTACCCCGAAAATTCTAACTCAATTTGTTATAGCGGTCTCTTGTATCACTTGAATAGTTATGAAATACCTAAAATAATTAAAAAAAAACAAGGTATATTCGAAAAATTCTTTAATTATTTCGGTAAATAGTTGTATTTTCTTGTAATATTTCTTGAGTACTGAAATTTAAACTTATTTTGTATTGTAAAGAATGTCTTTACTTACGCAAAAAACAATAAAGAAAAAAATTTCTTTTCAGGGCATAGGTGTACATACTGGTGAAAGAGTTAATTTAAATATTATCCCAGCCTCTCCAAATTCAGGAATAATTTTTAAAAGAATAGATTTACCAAGAAATAATATTATTTATCCAAATTACAATAATGTAACTAATACAACTTTATGTACTACAATCTCGAACAATGAAGGCACAAAGGTATCAACAATTGAGCATTTGCTAGGTGCATTGTATGGTCTAGGCATTGACAATGCAATAATTGAAATTGACAATCAAGAAGTTCCAATTCTTGATGGATCAGCAAAATTGTTTTTAGAAAAAATAAGAGAGATTGGAATTAATTCTAGTGATCAGCCTATTAAAATAATTAAAATCAATAAACAAGTTAAAGTAGAAGATGGACAAAAATCAATTTCAATTGATCATTCTAATGTTACTAGTGATATAGAATTTGAAATAATTTACGAAAATGAGGTAATAAGAACACAAAAAAATAAAGTAAATATTTTTGAAGATAATTTGGAAGATATATATAATTCTAGAACATTTTGCTTATATGAAGACATAGAAAAATTAAAAAATCTTGGTCTTGGCAAAGGAGGAAATCTTAATAATGCGATTGTAATTAAAGATAAAAAAATCTTAAACCCTGGAGGTCTTAGAAATAAACTTGAATTTGTTAATCATAAAATCTTAGATTGTATGGGAGATTTATTTTTGTCAGGTTATAAGATTGTTGGGTCTGTAAAATGTTCTCAAGGAGGCCATCAACTCACAAACCAATTATTGAGAAAATTATTCAGTGATCCAACTAATTATTCTTTACTTGAAATCAAAGGCAAACAGTTACCACATACATTTACAAATCATCAAAATTTAAAATCAATAGCTTAAAAGTTAGAATTTTCAAATTTATCTGCTACTAATAGTAAATGATGCAAAAATCAAATATTTTACTAATTTTTATATTTATTTTTATTTTATCTTGCTCGAAGAAAGAAGAACAAATTTCAGTTTTAAAAGAAAAAAACTTAGAAAATCAAATGGTTGAAGTTTATGCCGAAGCAATGAAAGAATTTGAAAAAGGAGATGTTATTTTTGCAGGAAAAAAATTTAATGAAGCTGAATTATTATATCCACAATCGGTTTGGGCACCTAGAGCTCTATTAATGTCAGCTTATGGTTATTTTTCTCAAGGATATTATAATGATGCTATAAAAGACTTGGAACGTTTTTTGACTAAATATAAAGGACATCCACAAACAGATTATGCATATTATCTGTTGGCCCTCTGCCATTATGATCAAATTGTCGATGAAAAAAAAGATTTAGATCAAATTTTGAGGGCAAAGGATTATTTCGAATTAATAATTAAAAATTATCCAAATACAGAATATGCGCTAGACTCAAAGTATAAATTAGATTTTATAATCGAAATTATTGCATCAAAAGAAATGTATCTTGCTCGATATTATGTTGAAAGAGAAAAATGGATTCCAGCTATTAAAAGATTTAAAAAAATTGTTACAGATTATGATACTACTATTTATGTAGAGGAGGCTTTACATAGATTAGTAGAGCTACATTATAGAATTGGTTTAAATAATGAAGCCGAAAAGTATGCATCAGTTCTTGGATATAACTATCAATCTAGTCAATGGTATGAAGCAAGTTATCAGATATTAAATGTAAATTATAAGAAAGAGAGAAAACTAAAAAAAGACAATAAAGAAACGATTTTAAAAAAATTTAGAAAAATGTTTAAATAATTTAAAATCTGATGAAAAAAAATGAATTAAAAAAATTTTACAATAGAAAGCTTAAAGAGTTTAAAAAACATAACGAACTTTATTATGAAAAAAGTAGACCAGCTATTAATGATGCAGAATATGATAAATTAAAAAAGGAATTATTAGACTTAGAAAATAAACATAATTTTCTAAAAAATAGATATTCTCCAGATAAAACAATAGGTTATACACCCTCGAAATCCTTTGAAAAATATAATCACAGAGTTCCAATGCTTTCTTTGTCAAATGCATTTGACTTAGAAGATTTAAAAAATTTCGAAAAAAAAATCTTAAATTATCTCAATAAAAATGTTCAATTTAATTATAGTGTAGAACCTAAAATTGATGGTATTTCAGCATCACTAACTTATAAAAATAAAAAATTAGAGATTGGAGTATCCAGAGGTGATGGCAAAAGAGGCGAAGTAATAACTGAAAACTTAAAAACAATAAAAGATATTCCATTAGAAATTAGCGATACAAGTTTTCCTGATGAAATTGAAATTAGGGGAGAAATCTTTATTAAAAAAAAAGATTTTTTGAATTTGAAAGATGATTTTGCTAATCCAAGAAATGCAGCTTCTGGATCTCTAAGACAAAAAAATCCAAACGAGACAAAAAAAATTCCACTAAATTTTATTGCCTATACATTTGGTTATATTAAAAATAATAATTTTGACTATCAATCAGAATTTTTAAAAAATTTAAAAAAATGGGGATTTAAAACTAATAAATATAACAAAACTCTAGACTCAATAGATGAGTTGGCACAATTTCATACAAAATTTGAAAATACAAGGTTTGATTTAGAATACGATGTTGATGGTTTGGTTTATAAAGTTAATGATATAAATTTACAAAATCGTCTTGGCTTTACATCGAATGCTCCACGTTGGGCAATTGCTCATAAATTTTCAGCAGTAAGTGCTAATACAAAAATATTAAATATTGATATACAAGTTGGTAGAACAGGAGCATTAACTCCTGTTGCAAAAGTTGAACCAGTTAATGTAGGTGGTGTTGTAGTATCTAATGCAACACTTCACAATGAAGATGAAATAACTAGAAAAGATATCAGAGTAAATGATATTGTTAAAATAGAAAGAGCGGGAGATGTAATACCTCATGTGATTGAGGTTGACAGAACTAAAAGAAGTAAAAACTCAAAAATTTTTATTTTTCCAAAAAAATGTCCGTCATGTGGATCAAATACTGTTAAAGAATATAATAAAACGACCAAAAAATATGACGCGGTTAGAAGATGTTCAAATGATGGTTTTGGATGTGAAAGAATAGCTATCGAAAAAATTAAACACTTTATTTCAAAAGATGCATTAAACATTGAAGGATTAGGAAAAAAAGTTGTTGAAAACTTTTGGGAACTAAATTTAATAAAAATGCCTCAAGATATTTTTAATTTAAATTTTAACATTATTAGAAAATTAGATGGTTGGGGTGAGACATCGGTAAAAAATTTAAAAGCCTCAATAGAAAAAGCAAAAAAAACTACTTTGCAAAGATTTATTTATTCAATAGGTATTAGACACATTGGAATTGAAAACGCTAAACTTTTAAGTGATAATTTTGGAAATATTTCATCCTTTATTAAAATAATCAAAAATAAGCAATTTGATAAATTAATAAATATAGATGGTATTGGTGAAACTCAGTTAAATTCTTTGAAAAATTTTTTTTCAGATCAATTAAATGTTAGAATTGTAACCGAGCTACAGAATGTTATGCATATTCAAAATCAGAGTTTAGTTAAAGATGGTGTATTAAAAAATAAATCTTTTATGTTTACTGGTAAATTAGAGGGAATAAGTAGAGCTGAAGCTAAATCTTTAGTCGAAAAAAATTCTGGCATAACTTTGAGCAATGTAGGTAAAAATCTTAACTATTTAGTAACAGGATCAAAACCCACGAAGAGAAAAGTAGATAAAGCTAAAACTCTTGGGGTTAATATTATTTCTCTAGAAGATCTAAAAAAATTACTTAATTAAACTTAATAACCATTTTTTTTCTTTTGAATTAAGATATTTAGAAATTTTTGAGTACACTTTTAAGTGATATTCAAATAAGTAATTTCTTTCTTTCTTAGAAAGTAATTTAAAATTAATAAGATCCAAATCGATAGGAGCATATGTTAAATTTCTAAAAAATAATTTATTCTTAATTTTTTCAATATAAATTAAGTTTTCAATTCTGATACCATATTTATTTTTTAAATAATAGCCTGGTTCATTACTTAAGATCATTCCTTCTTTTAATTTAACTCTATTAAATTTAGAAATTGCTTGTGGACCTTCATGAACATTTAAAAAGAAACCTACACCATGACCTGTACCATGTGAATAATCTAAGCCAACGTTTTGTAGAGGTTTTCTTGCTAATTTATCTATAAGATGACCATTATATTTTCTTGATAAATCACATAAATAAACTGCAATATGACCTTTTAAAACCCTAGTAAAATTATTTTTTATGTTGATTGAAACTTTATCACTGCAAGTTGTTCTCGTAACATCCGTAGTTCCCCATTTATATTGACCTCCAGAATCTATTAATAAAATATCGTTTTTCTTTACTATTCTGTTTGTTTGTTTACCTGATCTATAATGAATTATTGCCCCATTTGGTCCTGAACCTGTTATTGTGTCAAAACTTGGGTATAGATAATTTTTAGATTTTTTTCTAAAATTTTCTAATTTTTTCTCAATTTTAATCTCTGTTGTTTTTAATTTATTAAATTTATACCAATAAAGAAATTTAGTTAGTGCCACACCATCTTTTATGTGTGATTTTAGAGTATTTTTAATTTCAATTTTATTTTTAATAGATTTTAAATCGTAAATTGGATCTTTATCGCTTACTATTTTAAACTTACTGCTGATTATTTTTTTTTCAAAAATAGAACATGTATTTCCGTCTATACAAAATGTTCCCTTTTTAAAATCATTTATTACCTCAAACAAAGTATTTTCTTCATAAATAGTGACATTTTTTAATTTTTTTTTAACAAAACTTGAAAACTTATTTTTATCAATAAAAAGATATAACTTGCCTCTTTTAGAGATAATAATTTTGCAATTTACCAAGGGACTATTTGGTAGGTCTTCTCCTCTAATATTTAAAAGCCAGTTTACATTTTCACCTGCACTACTGTATAAATATTCAATTTTATTTTTAAACAGATAGCTTATAATTTTCTTAATTTTTGAATTCGAACTCTCTCCTGTGACTGAGTTACTTAAAATATAAATTTTTTTCGATTTATTTTTTTTATTATTTCGAAAATTAAATTGATATGGAATTAAATTAACCTTTCCTTCAAAATATTTTTCAAGTGTTTTTTCTGTAAATAATTTTGGATCAAAACCAATCTTAAGATTTTCTAAATCTGGTAAATCTTTTGGCCAAATATATGGAATTTCCAATATTTTAAAATTTTTTCCTGACTGTTTTTTTGCTTGAAGTGTATATCTTCCATCAACAAATAAATAGTTTACATTTTTTAAAATTAATGAAAATCCTGCCGATCCCGAAAAATTAGTTACCTTGGCTAAATTATTTATATTTGAATATTCAGTGAAATATGTATCATTTTTTGGGATAATATAGCCATCTAACTTATTACTATAAATAAAATTTTTTATATCTTTAATCATTTTAATTTTTTTTGATATCTTAACCATCCCGGACTTCTAATTTCATTCTCAAATTCTATATCTTGATTGAAATCAAAATCATTTTCATTCTCATCTATGAAACTGTTATTTTTTTTTATAAATTCGTCTGGAAGTTCATCAACGAATCTTGAAGCAATACTATCCATCCAGTCCCCTTGATAGAATCTATTCATAGAAAATGAGATTTTAGCTATTTTCTTTGCTCTAGTAATACCAACATAAGCTAGCCTTCTTTCTTCCTCTAGACCACTCTCTCCTTTTTCCTCAATACTTTTTTGATGAGGAAATAAACCTTCTTCCCAGCCAGGTAAATAAACTATGCTAAATTCTAAACCTTTAGATGCATGTAATGTCATTAAATTAACTTTTTCACTCTCCCAGTCTTGATCTAATGATGTTGCTAATGCTACGTGCTCTAGAAAACTTTCTAAATTATCAAATTCCTTCATGGCACTTAATAGCTCCTTAATATTTTCTAATCTATTTTCATTTTCTAAATCTTTTTTATTTTTTAACATTTCACTGTATCCAGACTCATCCAAAACAATCTGTAAGAGTTTATTATGATTAATTTTTTTGCTTAATTGATGTCTCCATTTGTCTAACAAATTTAATAATGAACTTAATCCAATTTTTGTTTTAGGTTTTATTTTATTAAGTTCTATTAAGTTTTTTGCTGCAATTTCTAAAGACAAATTGTTCTTTTTTGCAAACTCTGAGATAGATTTAATAGTTGTATCTCCAACAGAACGTTTTGGAACATTAATTATTCTTTCAAAAGATAAATCATCTTTTGGTTGATTGATACACTTTAGATATGCAATGCAATCCTTAATTTCAGCTCTTTCATAAAATTTAATTCCACCAATTATTCTGTAAGGAATTCCAACTTTTAGAAATCTTTCCTCAAACTCTCTTGTTTGAAAAATTGCTCTTACTAAAATTGCAATTTCATTTAAGGAATTATTTTTTTTATAATTCTCTATTGTTGAACTAATCTCTACTGCCTCGTCTTTTACATTTCTAAAGCAATCTAAAGTAATAAATTCACCCTCTTCTTGATTGGTATATAAAGTTTTACCAACCCTATTTTGATTATTCTCAATTAATTTTGAAGCTACATTCAAAATATTTTGAGTTGATCTATAGTTTTTCTCTAATCTTATTACTTTAGTATTTTTAAAAATTTTATCGAACTCCAAAAAATTCTTAATTTCAGCACCTCTCCAACTATATATTGATTGATCGTCATCTCCTACACAGCAAAGATTCATATTAGCTTCAGCTAAATATTTAAGCCACTCACTCTGTATAAAATTAGTATCTTGATACTCATCAACCAAAATATACTTAAATTTTTTCGAGTAAATGGATTTTATATCTTTGTATTTTTTAAATATTTTAACTGTATGTAAAATTAAATCACTGAAATCAGCTGAATTTAAATCAATGAGTTTTTGTTGATAAATCTTATAAATATTAAGGAAATTTTTTTCAAGAGTTTCTCTCTTTTTTAATATAACGTCTTCTGGATAAAATCCTTTATTTTTCCATTTATCTATTATAGCTAAAATATATTTTGGAGAAATTTTTTTTATATCTATATTCTCAGCTTTACAAATATTTTTTATCAACCTAACTTGATCATCTTGATCTATAATTGTAAAATTTGCTTTTAAGCCAACAGCTTCTGCGTGTTTTCTTAAAATTTTTGCACTAACAGAGTGAAAAGTTCCAAGCCATGGCAAACCTGTTGCTTCTTTTCTTAGAAGATTTGATACTCTAGTTTGCATTTCTTTTGCAGCTTTGTTTGTGAAAGTAACAGCTAATATTTGACTAGAAAAAGCTTTATGGCTTCGAATTATATGTGCAATTCTAGAGGTCAATACTTTTGTTTTGCCTGAACCAGCGCCGGCTACAATAAGAAGTGGACCATCAAGATGTAACACTGCTTCTTGTTGCTTTTCGTTTAAATTTATCAAATAATCAGATTTTAACATAAATAATTATTTTATAAGTCTTATTATTTTAATGAACAAAATTAATCAAAATAAAATAACATTCAGATTAATTTTATTGGCAATTTTGATAATTTTTTCATCGCTAACAATTTTATGTTT
>CACISK010000014.1 GCA_902589315.1 uncultured Pelagibacteraceae bacterium | reverse complement strand
TGTGAAAATTAATAAATCTTTCAACATTTGATTTATTAAAAGTTTTAATTTCCTCAAATGAAACTTTTTTCATAGAATAAGCTGAACTTTTAGTTATTCTTGAATGAATAATAACATTCCCTTTATATAACCTCAATTTTACTGATCCATTAACTTTACTTCTCTTAAGATCTACAATTCTTTGTAATTTAAATCTCTCTTTAGAAAACCAATATCCATTGTAAATCAGTTCCGCATATCTAGGCATAATTTTTTCTTTCTTATGCATTATATCTTTATCAAGTGTAACAGACTCTATAGCCCTATGAGCGTGCATTAATAAAGTTCCGCCTGGTGTTTCGTATACACCTCTTGATTTTATACCGATAAATCTATTTTCTACTAGATCAACTCTTCCAATAGCATTTTTTCCAGCTATGTCGTTTAATTTTCCAAGCAATTTAGATGGAGATAATTTTTTCCCATTCACTGCAATCGGATCTCCACTTCTAAAATCTATTTTTACAATTGAAGATTTATTAGGTGCTTTTTCTGGAGATACCGTTCTTTGAAAGATAAAATCAGGCGCAGAGTTTTTTGGATTTTCTAACAACTTTCCTTCTGTTGATGTATGAAAAATATTATCGTCTACTGAAAAAGGTGGCGCTCCTTTCTTGTCTTTAGGTATTTCAATTTTATTTTTTTTTGCATAATTAATTAGATCTGATCTAGATTTCAGCTTCCAAATTCTCCAAGGCGCAATAACTTTTATTTTAGGACCAAAATAATGATAACCTAACTCAAATCTTACTTGATCATTTCCTTTTCCTGTTGATCCATGAGATACAGCATAGGCATTAAATTTTTTAGCAATTCTAATTTGATCTTTGGCTATTAAAGGTCTAGCAATTGAGGTTCCAAGCAAATAAACACCTTCATATATTGCATGGCCTCTAATCATTGGATAAACATAATCTTTTACAAAAATATCTTTTAGATTTTGAATAATAATATTTTTTACACCAAGTTTTTTTGCGTTTCTGAAAATTTTATTTCTATCTATTTCTTGACCAATGTCAGCAGTATAACAAATTACTTCTGCATCATAATTTTCCTGTAACCATTTTAATATGATTGATGTGTCCAAACCTCCAGAATAGGCAAGAACTATCTTTTTCTTTGATTTCATTATTTAACTGCAGCTTTTTTTAGCCGCGTTATATGCTTTAGTGAAGCCCATCAAAGAATAATGATCAATTGTTTGAGAACCAGATTTATTATATCCAGTAACCATTAATCTTGAGGCCCTTTTCATTCTGCTAACAACTTTTTTTTCAATTTTATTACTTGAAATCCATGCAAAATTATCTTGAGCTATATCAAATTTATATTTTGATTTACCAGAGCTAGCTGTAATTGAATTTTGACTGTTGTATTCATAGCCTGAGGTTGTGCTTACTTCGTCTTTAATTTTTTCAGATGGTCTAAAAGTTACAAATAATCTTGCATCTCTATCATTTTTTTTAGGAGATTGAAGAACAGGTTTAGATTGAGCAAAACATACTTTACTATCCCCGTTAGTAACAACAATTGCATCCCAGTCTTTAAATGTTCCTATTTTATTTAATTCTTCTGAATAAGAAGTTGATCCTAATAAGAGAATAAAAAAAATTATTTTAAAAATTATGGACATGGATTTGGATATTTTTTTTGAATTTCATTAATTTCATTAATTATTTCTTTATCAAGATTCACTTTTACACTTTCTATATTTGTTTTCAACTGCTCCATTGTTGTTGCACCAATAATAACACTAGACATGAAATCCTGTATCTCACAAAATTTTATACACATTTGACTCATATCAATGTTGTATTTTTCACTAATATTAAAATACTCATCAACAGCTTCGTTAGTATTTGGTTTTCGATATCTTGTCCAAAAATCCCAATCTCTTTCCATCCGAGATCCTTTTGGAAATTGCTTATTTCTATATTTACCACTTAAAAAACCACTTGCTAAAGGAGAATAAGATAAACAGCCAATATTTTCTCTTATAGACACCTCAGATAATCCAACTTCATATGACCTATTTAATAAACTATAGGGGTTTTGTATGGACATCATTCTTGGCAAACTCTTTTCCTTTGAGAGTTTGAGATAATTCATAACACCCCAAGGAGTTTCATTAGATAAACCTACATGTCTAATTTTACCTTGCTCAATATACTTTTGTAATTCAACCAACACGTCTTCGAATTTATTCCATTCATTTTCTTTATGCACATAACCAAGTCTTCCAAAATTGTTTACATTTCTCTCTGGCCAATGAAGCTGATATAAATCGATATAATCAGTTTTAAGTCTTTTAAGACTGTTATGAAGTGCAGTTTCGAGATTCTTCCCTACAAAACTATTTTCACCATTTCTAATATAATCTCTTGCAGGACCACAAACTTTAGTTGCAAGTATCACATCTTTTCTTTTTTTTGTTTTTTCAAACCAGTTTCCAATGATCGTCTCTGTATGACCAAAAGTTTCAGCTTTAGGAGGTACCGCATAAAGTTCTGCTGTATCCCAAAAATTAACCCCATTTTCTAGTGAGAAATCCATTTGTTCGAAGGCCTCTTCTTGGCTATTTTGTTCACCCCAAGTCATGGTGCCGAGACAAATTGTGCTAATATCTATATCAGTTGTTCCTAATTTTTTATAATTCATTAAATATTAAGTATTTGTTACCTATATTTTGACTGCTTGAAAAATTTAAAATTTATTACTATATATTTAATTATGGAATTCAATAGAGACAATATTCTAAATAGATCAACAACTGCAAAAAAAGCTGTTGTGATGGATGAAGGCCTTAGAGCCTACATGCTTAAAGTTTACAACTACATGGCAACTGGAGTTTTGCTAACGGGAATCATTGCATTGCTATCTTTTAAAATGTCAGTAGTTACAGATGCAAGTGGATCAATAGTTGCTTTAACTGAGTTCGGAAATGCAATTTATCTATCAGGATTGAAATGGGTGGTTATGTTAGCTCCTCTCGGAATTGTTTTTTATATGAGTTTTGGGATAAATAAAATGAGTTCTTCAAAAGCTCAAACTACTTTTTGGATTTTTGCAGCCTTGATGGGTTTATCACTATCATCAATTTTATTAGTTTACACAGGACTTAGTGTGACGAGAGTATTTTTCATCTCTTCAGCAACATTTGGAGCTATGAGTATATATGGTTACACAACTAAAAGAGACCTCACAAAATTTGGATCATTCTTAATGATGGGTTTGATCGGAATTATAATCGCGTCTTTAGTAAATATTTTCTTAAAATCGTCAATGATGTACTTTGCTATTTCAATCATTGGGGTTCTTATATTTGTTGGATTAACTGCATACGATACACAAAAAATTAAGAACATGTACGCAGCATCAGATTCAGGTGAAGTAATTGGCAAGAAAGCTGTTATGGGAGCTTTAACATTATACTTAGATTTTATAAATTTATTTATAATGCTTTTAAGATTGTTTGGTCAAAGAAGATAATCAAAAACTATAGTTTTTTCCAATTTGTTTTTTTTAGAAGTATTTCTAAATCATAAGCATTATTTAAAATTTTACCATTTCTATCAGTTATTAAATATTTCAAATTCTTATTAGAAGGTTTAAAATTTTTACTAATGTTGTAGATAGCTTTTTCTGCTGCATTTTTAAAAATACTAAAACTCACTCTTTTACTTGATATTGAGAGGCCATAGTCTTTCCAAGATCCTTCAGATACCATTTTAGCATATAGGTCTAATATAATTTTTAGTTCTTTTTTTTCAAAAAAATACCTTTGGTTTTGTTCTTTATTTGAATTATTTATTACTAATTTTAAATTACTCATTTAATTTGTGTTTATTAATCAACCCAACTTGTGATGCTGTAAAGATGAATGTAATTGGTAGCATTCCCCAAACTTTAAAGTTAACCCAAAATTCTTCTGTTTGAGTTCTCCAAACAATTTCATTTAATATAGCTAAAAAAATAAAAAAATAAGTCCATCTGTTATTCAAAATTTTCCAACCTTCATCAGACATTGGCAGTGTTTTTCCAAGTATTAATTTTAAAACTGGTTCATTGGTGAAGTATTTTCCAAAGAATAAAGCTAAGGCAAATAAAATATTTATAATAGTGGGTTTCATATAAATAAAAATTGGATTATCAAAATAAATTGTTAAACCTCCAAATAGAGTAATTAAAATTCCTCCTAACAAAGGAACCATCGGAACTTTTTTTTCCAGCATCCAAACCAAGAGAACAGAAATTATTGTTGCGACAATTAGAGGTGGTATTGCAACTTTTAAATTTTTATCACTGTTATAATAAAAGAAGAAAAAAATAGCTAAAGGCCCAACGTCTGTAATGAATTTTAGAAGTGATTTATTCACTGCTACATATTAACAGATTAATAAAACATTTATATTTTTTTTATTGATTTTTTTCATCAAATATCCATATTTAATATCGTGAGTACTCAAAAAGCTAAATTTTCAATTGGAGACGTTGTAAAACATAGACACTTCGATTTTAGAGGTGTGATTTACGATGTTGACTTTGAATTTAATAACTCTGAGGAGTGGTATCAATCGATTCCAAAAAACGTGAGACCTAGAAAGGATCAGCCATTTTATCACTTACTAGCAGAGAATGACGAAATTACTTACGAGGCTTATGTGTCTGAGCAAAATCTATTATTTGATGATTCTGAAGAGCCTATAAAACACCCTCTAATTAATGAAATTTTTTCAGGTAAGCGTGGATCAAGCTACTTCAAGCCTTCAAATTAACTAATAGCCAATATTTAAACACAATTGTCCCAAATCTCTGTCATATCTGTTTGTTATAAAATATTTAATTCTGATCAAGAGTACTGTTTTTCCTCTATCTCCCTCTGTATTCTTGGTCAGAAAATTTTGAACAATTTTAATCTAAAATTTATGTGTTATAAAAAATTATGATTAATTATTTCAATCCAAATAATACTTTAAAGATAATTAATAAAATACAAAAGTTTGTATTTGCGCTATTTATAATTGTATTGTTACTTGGATTAGTTGAAGCTTTAGTTCTTTCTCCCGAGGATTATAAGCAGAGTGACTCAGTTAGGATTATGTATGTCCATGTTCCATCAGCATGGATATCACTCGGAATATTTTCATTTATTTCCATTCTTTCTTTTGGAGTTTTTGTTTTTAAAAATAAAAATTTCTCTTTAATAACAAAAAGTTTAGCACCTTCTGGTTTTGTTTTTAGCATAATAGCTTTAGTTACAGGATCAATTTGGGGAAAACCAACCTGGGGAACTTGGTGGGCTTGGGATGCAAGAATAACTTCAATGCTCTTACTTTCAATTTTTTATTTATTGTTCATTATTTCTTGGAAGATTACGACAGACACTAGTAAAGCAGAAAAAATTAGCTCAATAATAGCAATTATTGGTCTTATAAATATTCCAGTTATAAAATTTTCAGTAGAATGGTGGAATACTTTGCACCAACCTGCGTCAGTAAAAATTTTGGAGGAAACAACAATTCATTCTTCAATGTTGACACCATTAGCTATAATGACTGCGGCATTTGCTCTATTTTCACTTTTGATATTTTTAATGAAATATAATACAGAACTGTTAAAGATTAAAAATAAAGGTCTTAATAGATTATGATTAGTGAACTACTAAATATGAATGGATACGGTGTATACGTTTGGTCATCATTTATATTTACTCTATTTTCTTTTAGCTTCTTGTACGCGGTAGTAAAATTGAATTTAATTAAAGAGAAAAAGAAATTTGAGGAAAATTATAAATCACTAGATGAAAAGAAACTTGCATCAGTAGCTAAGCAAAAAACGTACAGAGAGATATTAGCAAACACTTCCACATCTAAAGTTTAACCAAAATTCACATGTACGGAAAAAAAGTTAAATTTAGAGCTCTTTTTATTTTTTTAATTTTAATTTCATTAGTTCTTACAATTTTTTTGGTGGTTAAATCTCTTGAGGAAAACGTAGTATATTTTAAGTCTCCAACAGACATTAAAAATCTTAATGAAATCAAAAATGCTCAAAAAATTAGAGTTGGTGGAATGGTGAAAAAAAATTCTATTAAAATAAACGATAAAGAAATTTTTTTCGTAATTACGGATTTCAAAAATGAATTATTAGTCAACTTTAATGGATCTGTACCTAATCTGTTTGAAGAGGGTAAGGGTGTAGTTGCTGAAGGTTTCTTAAAGGATAAAAGTTTTCTAAATGCTGACAAGATTTTAGCAAAACATGATGAAAGTTATATGCCTCCTGAAGTCAGTGAAGCTATGAAAAACAATTAATTTGTATGTCTAATTATTTAGGAAATTATTCTTTATATATTGCTTTAATTGCATCTGTTTATTTAATTTTTAAGTCATACTTGGATGCAAATTCAGAAAATAAATATTTAGATAAAAACTTTATTTTAATTACTTCAATACAAACTATAATGATTACAGTAAGTTTTTTTAGTCTAGTTGCAGCTTTTGTAATTTCAGATTTTAGTAATGAAACTGTTTTCAACAATTCTCATACTTTAAAACCTTTATTTTATAAAGTTTCAGGCACATGGGGAAATCACGAGGGAAGTTTATTATTGTGGTTATTCGTTCTTTCAATTTTTCTATTTATTTTTTTATTAAATTCAAGATCACAAGATACTAAATACAAACTTCTAACGATACTATTTCAACAAGTTATTATTTCAGGTTTTCTAGTTTTTATTTTATTAACTTCCAACCCATTCAAAACGCTATATCCAATTCCTAGCGAGGGATTAGGTTTGAACCCTATTTTACAAGACCCTGCTTTAGCTATTCATCCTCCAATTTTATATTTAGGTTATGTTGGAACATCTATTATCTTTTCAGCTTCACTTGCCTCAATGATTAGCGGAAATATTGGAGATAAGTGGGCAAGGCATATTAAAAAATGGGTTTTGGTATCTTGGGTATTTTTAACAATTGGTATTTTGCTTGGATCTATATGGGCATATTATGAACTGGGCTGGGGGGGTTTTTGGTTTTGGGATCCTGTAGAAAATGTTTCATTGATGCCATGGTTTTGCTTAACAGCACTCCTGCATACAGTAATTGTATTACAGAAAAGAAATTCGTTTAAAGAGTGGACTATTATTTTGTCAATTACAACTTTTTCACTGAGTATGAGTGGCACCTTTCTTGTTAGGTCTGGAATTTTAAATTCAATTCATACTTTTGCAAACGATCCATCAAGAGGGTTATTTATATTAAGTTTCCTTTTTATCCTAATATTGATGTCTATATTAATTTTCTTTTTTAATCAGAATAAAATATCAAACGCAGCAAAAGAGAATTTTATTTTAAGTAAAGAGACTGCAATATTAGTGAATAACTGGTTTATGATGTTTTTTTTATCTGTTGTTCTTGTTGGTACAATTTATCCAATTTTTCTTGAAGTTTTAAATGGTTCAAAAATTTCTGTTGGTCCACCTTTTTATCATAATCTTTTAATACCTTTCTTAATTCCTTTTTTAATCTTCATGAGCTTTGGCCCAAGTTTGAAATGGATTAAAGATAAATTAAAAAAGTTTAACTATAATATTTTAATTATTTTTTTAGTTTCATTGCTTATTTCATATGTCATTTTAACAAAAACTGAAAATTCATTTTTGTTATCTATTCCTCTGATAGTTTTGAGCATCTATCTTTTATTAGTAACAATTAAGGATTTTTTTGTTAGTAGATCCTCGATTAGCCAAAAAATTTCACATTTTGGTTTTAGTTTATTAATCACAAGTATCTTATTGAATGGCCTTTTTTCTAATGAATTCAATTCAAATATGAAAGTAGGAGATGAAAGAATATTCAACGAAAATGTTGTAAAATTAAAAGAAGTTAATGTTACAGATGTGGACAATTATAAATCTCTTAAAGCTAGTTTTGAAGTTACAAATAAAAATTCCTCTTTTGCTTTATACCCAGAAGTTAGGATTTATCAGCAGCCATTAACTATTACGAGTGAAGCAGATATTAAGACAACATTATTTTCAGATAATTTTTTAGTATTTAATATTTTAAAAGACGATGGCTATTATAACGTTAGATATCAATATAAACCCTTAATGATTTGGATATGGATCTCAACTATATTTATTGGTTTTGGTGGTTTATTAAGTGTTATTAGAAAAAATGAGCAAAAATATTAAATTTTTAGGATTACTACTAACATTAATAATAATTTTTATAATCTTGCTCAAGGGATTGAACGTATCGAAAGATTACTCTAACGAGAAATTAAAAAGTAAAATAGATTTTTCACTTAATGCAAAAAAATTATTTTCTGATGAAATAATTAATATTTCAGATTTATTTGATAAAAATAGTTCCTCGGTAGTAAATATTTGGGCATCCTGGTGTGCACCATGTAGAGAAGAGCATCAGTTTTTAATGAAATTAAAAGATATGAACATAAATATAATTGGAATTAATTATAAAGACAGTCCAAAAAATGCAAAAATTTTTTTAAGCTCACTTGGAAATCCTTATTCAGAAGTTATTATCGATAATGATGGAACAAAATCAATAGAATTTGGAGCTATTGGTGTTCCTGAAACTTTTATTATAAGTGGTAAAACAAACGAAATAATAAAAAAGTACATTGGTCCATTGACGAGGGAAAATTTAATAGAAATAAAAAATTTATTAAAAAAAAATGCTTAAAATTTTAAAATTAATATTGCTGCTATATTTTAGTTTTAATTTTTCCTATGCTAATGAAATAAATACTAAAGTAGA
>CACISK010000013.1 GCA_902589315.1 uncultured Pelagibacteraceae bacterium | reverse complement strand
TATTCCACTATCAAATATTGAAATTACTTCAAATTTATTTTGTCTCGGAAAAGATCCTACAATAGTATTGACACCAGACGGCGACATTATTGTTATTTGATCACCAATATCTATATTAAGTAGAAAACTTAAATCCTTTCCAATCGAAATTGAATTATTTTTTAAATCTGTTGATCCAAAATATTTTTGGTTATTTGATATTTCTAGTTTTTCAAAGTCATTTTTTAGATATCCTTTTAAAAGAATCCCTTTTGTATTTAGTTTTGACAGAATTACAGCTTCACCATCATTTGAGAAAATACCTTTTGCAAAATCTGAATCAGTTTTCAAAATTAAAGTATTATCGTAAGGTTTTACAACAGCATGAGCATTAAAACCTAAAATTTTATTTATTAACTCAGTTCTAAAACCGTTCATAACTGACATGACAATTATTAAAACTGCTACACCCAGGCCAATACCTATAAATGAAAAAATAGAAATTATATTTAAAAAGCCATCTTTTTTTCTAGCCTTTAAAAATCTAAATATTATCTCTTTTTCTAATTGTGAAATCAATTTTGCTTAGCTTTGATAATTTGTGATGCAATGTTTTCAACTTTTAAATTTTGAGTTTCTCCATCAACTTCCTTAACCTCATATAAACTACCTTCAGTCTTACTTCCAATTATCAATTGATATGGAATTCCAATTAAATTAAATTTTTTGATTTTAGCTGAGATATTTTCATCTGTATCATCTATAATTACTTCTATATTTTTTGATTTTAGAAAATCATATATTTTAATAGACTTTTCTAAATTAGATTTATCATTTTTGTTTATCATTGGAATAATCGCACAATCATAAGGTGTTACTGACATAGGCCATTTCATAATACCGTCTTTATCGTTATATTTTGCCTCAATTATGGCACCAACAAGTCTAGAAACTCCTATTCCATATGATCCCATTTTAACAAATTCTTTTTTTCCATTAAAATCAACAGCAGCATTCATCGGTTTTGAATATTTATCTCCAAAATAAAATATGTGACCAACTTCAATACCTTTAGTGTTTACTCTAAATTCCTCTGGGACAGATTTTTCAAATTCATCTTTATTAAATTTTTCGTCTGTTACAGAATAAAATTTTTCATATTGTTTTCTCAATAAACTTAAAGAGACTTTATCAAGAATTGTTTTCGAGCTATCTACATCAAAAATTCTTTTATCTGTATAAATTTTACTTTCACCAGTATCAGCAAGAATAATAAATTCATGTGATAAATTTCCTCCTATAGGCCCTGTATCAGCAGCCATGGGAATTGCGGATAAATTTAGTCTCTTAAAAGTTTTTAAATATGAAAGAAAAAATTTATTGTACGAAAATATTGCATCATCATCTGTTAAATCAAAAGAGTAAGCATCCTTCATATAAAATTCTCTACATCTCATAATTCCAAATCTTGGTCTTAACTCATCTCTAAATTTCCATTGAATATGATATAATAATTGAGGTAAAGATTTATATGATTTAAAGGAAGATCTAAAAATTTCTGTCACAAGTTCCTCATTAGTTGGGCCATATAACATTTCTCTATTTTGACGATCCTTAATTCTTAACATTTCCTCACCATAATCTTCATATCGTCCACTTTCCTTCCAAATTTCGGATGATTGAATTGTGGGCATTAATATTTCTTGAACACCAACACGGTCTTGTTCTTCTCTAACTATTTGTTCTATTTTTTTCATGACTTTAAATCCAAGCGGTAACCAAGAATAAATTCCAGCAGAGGACTGTTTAATCATGCCTACTCTTAACATTAACTGGTGTGATTTAATTTTAGCCTCAGATGGATTATTTTTTAGTATCGGAATAAATGATTTTGAAAAAAACATTAATTTAAAAAGTTACGTAAATTTAAAATTTCATTAATTACTAATAGATATATAACTATAAAAATACCAGACGTAATTAAAGTACAATAAATTATTTTTTTAGTTATTTTTGGATTTTCTGGAGCCCCAGGGTCAACTCCCTCTATATTTCCCTTTTTTTCACGATTAACATCTATAGGTAGAATTGCAAAAAAAACTATCCACCACAAGCACACATATACAACTATTGAGCCTGTAATACTCAATTAAATCCTCACTAAATTTATATTTGTGTAAGGTCTTTTTCCTAATTTTTCTTTTGTGTACTTTCTACAAGTTATTTTAAGAGCATCAATTAAATTTGATTCTTGCTTTTTATTATTTAAAGAAAAAGTTTTTGCTGTTTTTTCAATTTCCTCTTCAAGATTAAATGTAAATTCATCTTTTTCGTATATAGGTAAACCTCTAAAAGTTAATAAAGGTTTGTTGTGAATATTACCATTTGGAGTGATTACTAATGTTGCTTCTATTAATCCATTGGTAGATAAATTTTTTCTCTCTTTGATAGATTGAGCATCTTCTTCAACACTTATAGAACCATCTACGTAAAGTCTTCCACTTGGAGCTTTATCATATACTTCAGGTTTATCACCTGGATAAATTCTAACTATATCACCATTTTCTACTCTAACAGGATATGGGACTTGCATTTCTTTAGCAAAATTTATGTGTTCGATCATATGTCTATGTTCACCATGAACAGGTATGACTGATCTTGGTTTTATCCAGTCATACATATCCTTTAAATCTTCTCTATTTGGATGACCTGATACATGAATAAATTCACTATCTTCAGAAATTACTTCTATACCTTCTCTAACTAATTGATTGTGAAGTTTGTATAATTTTTTTTCATTACCTGGAATAATTTTTGAAGAAAATATAACTGCGTCCCCTCTCTCAACAAAAACATCTGGATGTGTATAATTTGAAATACGGTTCATCGCTCCCATTGGTTCTCCTTGGCTACCAGTACATAGGTAAACAATTTTTTCTCTTGAAATATTTTTTGCATCTCTTGCATCAAGTGGTTCAATAACATTTTGCAAGTAACCACATTGCCTAGCAGCTTTATAAATTCTATGCATTGAACGGCCCACCAAAGCAATTTGCCTGCCTGTTTTTTCAGCACAATAAAAGGCTGACTCCATTCTAGCTACATTTGAAGCGAAAGAAGTAATAATTATCCTTTTCTTTAATCTTTCCATTATCTTTAGCATATTTTTTCTTACATCGAGCTCAGATCCTGCTCTTCCTGCACTAAATACATTTGTTGAGTCACATATCATTGTCAAAACACCTTCATCACCAATTTCCTTTAATCTTTTTGAATTCATATTGTCTCCAGTTAATGGATCTGGATCGCACTTCCAATCACCAGTGTGTAATATATTTCCAACAGGTGTTTCAATTTTTAGTCCATTAGGTTCTAGTATAGAATGTGTTAATGTAACAAATTCTATTTTAAAAGGACTTAAATCTACAATGCTATTTAATTGAACAACTTCTAGATATCCTATTACATCAATTTTTTTTTCCTTAAATTTTTCTGAAATTAACACTGATGTAAATGGAGTAGCAAATATTTTACATTTTAGTTTTGGCCATATATGAGCAATTGCACCAATATGATCTTCATGTGCATGAGTTAGAACAATACCTAATAAGTCTTCTTTTTTATCAACAATAAATCCAGGGTCAGGATATATTAAGTCAACTCCAGGAATTGCATCATCTGCAAAAGTAACTCCTATATCTACAATTATCCATTTTCTATTATCTGGATTTCCATAGGCGAATAAATTCATATTCATCCCAATTTCTCCAGATCCCCCTAAAGGGCAAAAAATTAATTCTTCTTTCATTTATTTAAATACATAGCAGCCTTTAAAACTCCATCAGTAGTTAAATTAGACTTTATTTTTACTCTTAGTTTTAAAGAATTTTTAAACATTTTTGCTAGTCCACCAGTAAATATTATTTTATATTTTTTTTTGGTTTGTTTAATAATGGAATGAATTATATTGTCAATCAGACCAGAATAACCGAAGAAAAATCCTGAATTAATTGCACTTACAGTATTTTTACCTACAACATTATTTGATTTTTTAAATTTTACATTAGGTATTAAAAATGCTTTTTTTGATAAATTTTCTAATGATAGATTTATTCCAGGAGCAATTACCCCTCCGTTATAACTATTTGCTGAGATTACATCAAAATTAGTTGCTGTTCCAAAATCTACTACAATATAATTATTTTTATTGTCAATTACTGATATTGCATTAGCTAACCTATCAGAGCCAATTTGTTTTCTATTAACTTTTATACTTAATAATTTACTTAATTTAAGATTTTTTAACTCATTACAATTTGTATTAAAATATAATTTAAAATAATTTTTAATTTTCTTGTAACAGTTAGGAACAACAGAGCAGAATAAAATTTGTTTTAATTTTTTATCATATTTTCTCAAAACATTTAAATTTTTTTTTAAATATTTTAAATTGACTTTATTTGTAGATAGTCTGATTTTTTTGACAATGTTTTTATTTTTGTAAACACAGATTTTTATATCTGTATTTCCAATGTCTCCAATAATGTAAAAATTAGGCATAATAAGAATATTTTTTTTCGAAGTTATTTTTTATAAAATTTATAATTTTAGATTTATTAATTTTATTATTATATTTATTTATATAAGTAGTTTCATATTCTTTTATTGTTGGACTACTTTTTATATTAATACCTACTCCAATAATTAGAAATTTAATTTCATTATAATAAATTATTTCTTGAAGAATTCCGCATACCTTTTTATTCATTATTTTTAAATCATTTGGTAGTTTAATATTGATTTTATATGGAACAATATTTTTTAAAATATTTTTTATTATTTTAAGATTTGAAAACGTAATTTTTTTTAAATTTAAACTTTCGCTAATAGGAAAAAAAATTGAAATAAAAAGATTTCCTCTTCTAGAAACCCATTTTTTTCCCCTTTGTCCTTTTCCATTAGTCTGGATATCGCTAGTAACTATACCTTGTTTTTTGTTTTGTTTGATTAATCTTATTGCTGTATCATTAGTGCTTTTGACACCCTTATAAGAATATATTTTGAGTTTCATTAATTAATGTTTATTTGTGAAATTATATCTACTATTCCACTTGGATATATAAAGTAAGCAAGAATGAAAAAAGTTGATGCAACTAGTGTAAATTTTAAACCTAAATTATGTTTCGATTCAAATTTTTCTTTTTCTGGATCGAAATATATAATTTTGATTATTCTTAGATAATAAAAAGCAGCGATTACTGTTGCTAGCAATCCAACTATTGCTAAAAAATACATTTTTTCATTTATTACAGCCACAAATATATAAAATTTTGCAAAAAAACCAGCTAGTGGTGGTATTCCCGCTAAAGAGAATAGCACAATAAGCAATGATAATGACAATAACGGATGATTTTTTGAAAGACCCGATAAATCATCTATATTCTCATAATATTCATCGTTTCGCTTAAGCATAAACAAACAACTAAAAAACGCTAAATTCATGACAAGATAAATTGTTATATATGTAATAGAGCTCTGCACACCTTGCGTTGTACCTGTAGATAAACCTGCAAGAGCATATCCCATATGACTAATTGAGCTGTAGGCTATCAGTCTTTTTAGATTTTTTTGACCAATTGCTGCTACTGCTCCGAATACCATTGATGCAATGGACAAAAATATAATTATCATTTGCCACTGATCACCTAATTCATAAAAAGGAATGTATAGAAATCTAATAAATACGGTTAATGCAGCAATTTTTGGAAGTAATGCGAAAAAGACTGTTACAGATGTTGGTGATCCTTGATAAACATCAGGTGCCCACATATGGAAAGGAACAGCAGAAATTTTAAAAGCTAATCCAACTAAAATAAATACTATTCCAAAAGTTAATCCGTATTCTATTTCTTTTGTATTAACCATAATTTGATTAAAATTAGTCGTTTCTGAAAAACCATAAATAAGTGAACACCCATATAATAAAAGTCCAGATGAAAGAGCGCTTAAAACAAAATATTTTAATCCAGATTCTGTTGATAGTAAATTATCTCTATTAAATGATGCTAACACATATAATGCTAATGATTGCAATTCTAATCCCATGTAAAAAACAATAAGATCATTTGAACTAATCATCACCATCATACCTAAGATTGAGCATAAAATAAGAATTGGATATTCAATTTTGCTAATTTTACTAATCTGAATGTATTTTGATGATGACAGCATTACAAAAATTCCAGACAAAATTAAAAGAATTTTCATAAATCTAGCTAAATTATCTATATTGTAACTATTATTGAATAATGATGATTGAATTTGTGAGTCTAAATTAATAATTAATGCTAAAGCAGCAACTAAACTTACTGTTGTTAAATTATAAACTAGTTGAGAACTATTTTTCTTAAATACCCCAAATATTAACAAAAACATAATCATTATTGATATGAATAACTCTGGAATTATAAGTTGTAGATTTTCCATTATTCGCCTAATGCTAATTTATTAATCTTGTCTAAATCATTCATATCTATCATATTTGCAACTGATACCTCTATAGAGTTAATCAAAGGTTCTGGATAAAAACCAAAAAATATAATCGGTAATACTAAAAGCCATAATGTAACAATTTCAAATCTTTTTAAATCAACCATTTTTTTTACATCTTCATTAATTAATTTTCCAAAGATAATTCTCTTATATAACCAAAGCATATATGCTGCCCCCAAGATCACTCCTAGACTTGCAATCGTTGCTACAAGTATATTCTTTTTAAATGCACCTATTAAAACTAAAAATTCTCCAATAAAACCACTTGTTCCAGGTAATCCAAGAGCTCCTAAAGTAAAAACCATAAAAACTATTGCGTACTTTGGCATTATAGAAACTAAGCCTCCATATCTATTTATAAGTCTTGTATGAAGTCTATCGTAAACAACTCCAACACATAAAAATAGTGCAGCAGATACCAAACCATGACTTATCATTTGGAAAATACTTCCTTCTATTCCTTGCTGTGTCATTGTGAAAATACCTAGTGTTACAAATCCCATATGAGCTACTGACGAATAAGCTATTAGTTTTTTCATATCTTCCTGCATTAAGGCTACTAGTGATGTATAAATAATCGCTATCAAACTTAATGTGTAAACTAAAGGAACAAAATATAATGAAGCATCTGGAAACAAACCTAGAGAAAACCTTATAAATCCATATCCAGCCATTTTTAAAAGTATTGCAGCTAGTAAAACTGAACCAGCAGTTGGTGCCTCTACATGAGCATCTGGTAACCATGTATGCACTGGCCACATTGGTGTTTTAACAGCAAAGGAACTAAAAAATGCTAGCCATAATAAATTTTGGTACTTAGCGTCGATACCCAATTCGTATAACTTAATGACATCAGTTGTACCAGTTATCCAGTATATTGATATAATAGCAACCAGCATTAAAACTGAACCTAGCAAAGTATATAAAAAGAATTTAAATGCTGAATAAACTCTTCTTTCTCCACCCCATATACCAATAATTAAAAACATTGGAATAAGACCAGCCTCAAAAAATAAATAAAATACAACTAAATCTAACGAGCAAAAGACACCAATCATAAATGTTTCAAGTATCAAGATTGCTATTAAAAAATCTTTTAATCTATTTTTGATAGTTGCATTTACAGTTATTACACAAATAGGACTAATGAATGTAGTAAGTAAAATAAATAAAATTGATATCCCGTCTACACCAACTTTGTAATTAACAAATCCTGATATCCATTCTCTTTCTTCAACAAACTGAAAGTCAACTATAGATTTATCAAAAACAATCCATAAATATAAAGACAAGAAAAAATTAGCTAAAGTTATAAAAAGGGCAACATATTTGCTACTTTGATATTGAGAATTAGACGATCTAACAAAAAAAATAAATAAGGCTCCTATTGTTGGAAGTAAAATTAATGATGATAGAATTGGGAAATTCATATTATTTTACTATTAATAAAGTTAATAAAATTGAAAAACCTATAAGCATTATAAAGGCATACTGATAAATATAACCTGATTGAAACTTTACTGCTTTAAAAGAAAAAAGTTTTACTAAATTAGAAATTCCATCTGGTCCAAATTTATCGATTATTAATCCATCAATTTTTTTCCAAAGAAATATTCCAAAACTTTTTGAAGGTTTAATAAAAATTTGATCATACAATTCGTCAAAATACCATTTTTTTTTGGAGAAAAATGTAAACTGGCATGTTTATGGAAACTATTTCATCTACGATTTTAGTATTTTTAACAAATAGATAATATGACAATGGAATTGTTAGTACTACCAACGCGGGAGTTAAAAACAAAAACCAAGTTGGAGGATGTTCTTTTCCTAACGGTTCTAGAAATTTTATAGACTCTCCCCAAAAATTATACATCGTATCATGACCGATAAATAATTCTTTAAATAAAAATCCTGAAAAAGATGCACCAACTGCTAATAACACTAAAGGTAACATCATACTTAGTGGAGACTCGTGCATTGTATCAATGCTAAGATCTTTATTTTTATAATCTCCATGAAAAGTTTTAAATATTAATCTCCATGAGTATATAGAAGTCATTACAGCAGTTAATACGCCTATACCAGCAGCATAAATTCCAAATTTTGTGTCACTTATATAAGCAAATTCAATTATTGCATCTTTAGAATAAAAACCTGATAAGAAAGGAAATCCTGTTAAAGCTAAAGTACCTACAACCATTAATGCATAAGTGTAAGGTAATTTTCTAAATACTCCCCCCATCTTAGTAACATCTTGTTCATCTTTAAATGAATGAATTACTGATCCAGAGCCTAAGAAAAGTAGAGCTTTAAAAAAAGCATGTGTAAATAAATGGAACATTGCTACATTATATGCACCTACTCCTGCTGCAAAAAACATGTATCCCAATTGACTACATGTTGAATAAGCAATAATTTTTTTTATATCTGTTTGCACTAATGCAACTGTAGCTGCAAAAAAAGCTGTGGTCATTCCCACTAATGTGATTACAGACAAAGCTAATTCTGAGTACTCATAAATTGGAGAACATCTAACTACTAAAAAAACTCCTGCAGTTACCATTGTGGCTGCATGAATTAATGCAGATACTGGTGTTGGACCTTCCATAGCATCTGGTAACCATGTATGAAGCAAAAATTGAGCTGACTTTCCCATTGCTCCAATAAAAAGTAATAAACAAATTAAATCTATTGTATTAAATTCAAAAGATAGAAAACTTATTTTTTGATCTATAATTTCAGGTATTTTAAGAAAAACTTCGTCGTAATTTACTGTGCCAAAAATATAAAATATTAAAAAAATACCTAATGCAAAACCAAAGTCCCCA
>CACISK010000012.1 GCA_902589315.1 uncultured Pelagibacteraceae bacterium | reverse complement strand
GAGTTACAGTTGTGTTACAAAATAGGTTTTTTTAATGCCTCCGTTATTAAAATATAAGAGTATATTTATATCTGATGTGCATCTTGGTACCAAAGGTTGTCAAGCTAACAAGCTTTTAGAATTTTTTAAGAATTCAAGATCCGAGAACCTTTATTTAGTTGGAGATATAATCGATGTTTGGGCAATGCAAAAGAGTTTCTATTGGCCTCAAGAGCATAATGATGTCATACAAAAAATATTGAGAAAAGCCAGGCACGGGACAAAAGTATTTTACATAATTGGAAATCATGATGAGGTATTTAGAAAATTTATTCCAATGCATTTAGGTGATATTAAAATAGTAAATAGAGTTATTCATGAAACGCAGTTAGGAAAAAAATATTTAGTTGTTCATGGTGATGCTTGGGACGGAGTAATGAAATATGCTAAATGGCTTTCTAAATTAGGAGCTATTGCCTATGAATTATTACTTAAAATTAATGTTATTATAAATTTTTTTAGAAAATTGAGAGGTAAAGACTATTGGTCATTGGCAAAATTTTTAAAATATAAGGTAAAAAATGCTGTAAAATTTATAGGTGAATATGAAAACACACTTTCTTCATATGCAAAAAGGAAAAAATTTGATGGAATAATTTGTGGACACATACATCATGCTGAAAATTTAAATCTTGATGGTGTTAATTATTTAAATTGTGGCGATTGGGTTGAGTCATGTACAGCCTTGGCAGAAAAATATGATGGAACTTTTGAGATAATTTATTGGGATAAAAAAAGAAACGAATATATTTCAGAAAATATTGATAATAACAGGATCGGTTCA
Organism: uncultured Pelagibacteraceae bacterium; assembly: GCA_902589315.1. Classification (GTDB taxonomy): domain Bacteria; phylum Pseudomonadota; class Alphaproteobacteria; order Pelagibacterales; family Pelagibacteraceae; genus Pelagibacter. The sequence goes on along the minus strand of CACISK010000012.1, from coordinate 13,547 downwards.
TTCAAAAAAGCATCTTAAAGAATGAAAATATTAATTGTTACCGATGCTTATTACCCTCAAGTTAATGGTGTTGTAAGAACTCTCCACGAAACTGGTGAAATTCTTAAATCACAAGGTCAAACTATTGAATATATTACTCCTCAACAATTTCTTACCGTGCCCATGCCAAAATATAATGAAATTAGATTGTCCTTAAATGTTTGGCCCCGTGTAAGTAACTTAATTAATTCAATTAAACCTGATGCAATACATATTGCAACAGAAGGACCCTTAGGGTTTATGGCACGAAGACATTGCATTAAAAATGGCTTAAAATTTACCACAAGTTTTCACACAAGATTTGATAAATACATGAAACTTTATATGCCTATCATTCCAGCTAAATGGTCAGAAAAATTTTTATGCAATTTTCATAATAAAGCTGAAAGAATTTTAGTAACAACAGAATCTATGCGTGAAGAATTAATTTCTTTAGGTATTGATAACAATAAAATGGTTACATGGACCAGAGGAGGTAATCATGGTGCATTTAAAAACCCCATTAAGAAAGACTTACCTTATAAAAGACCTATATGGATATATGTTGGAAGAGTTGCTGTTGAAAAAAATATCAAAGCATTTTTAGATTTAGATCTTGAAGGTACTAAAATTATAATTGGTAAAGGTCCTGATTTAAACAATTTAAAAAAAAAGTTTCCAAAAGACATTTTTTTAGGTGAGAAAACAAATGGAGAATTAGCTTCTCATTTTGCATCATCTGATGTTTTTGTATTTCCAAGTAAAACAGATACGTTTGGTATAGTTGTCTTAGAGTCTTTAAATTGTGGCACACCAGTCGCAGCTTACCCTGTACCGGGACCTAAAGATATATTAGGGGGTACTAATATTGATACTTTAGATAATGATTTGAAAACCTCTGCTTTAAAAGCTTTGAAGGTAAGTCGTCAAGATTGTCTTGATTTTGCAAAAAAATATTCTTGGGAGGAAACAGCAAAAATATTTTTTGAAAATATTTCACCTAATAATTAAAGACAATATACATTACATTTGTTAAAACATATCCATGTTTTGGGCAGAGTTGATACTTATAGTTATAATAATCATTTTATTATATTTTTTATTTAAAAAAAATATTAAGCCAGAAAACACAGCACCAGTTGTAAACAAGACTAATAAGGATGATTTAGGAAAAAGAGTAATTATTGAAGAATTAGAAGATCAATTCTTTGCTTTAGATAAATATAATTTAATCAAATATCTAAACAAAAGTGCAAAACAACGTTTTGGAGAAAACCTAATTGATAAAAATATTTCAAGTGTAATTAGAGATACAAAATTATTAGAAACGATTGAAGAGGCTATCAAAGATCAAACTACAAAAAATGTCAATGTAGAAATAAATTTACCATCTTATCAACTTTACAAAATCTATGTTATTCCTGGTCCGACCCATTTGTTTCCAGAAATAAACTCTGTCGTATTGTTTCTAAAAGATTTTACAGAAATAACAAAAGCACAAAAACTAAAAACTGATTTTGTTGCAAATGTGAGTCATGAATTAAGAACACCTTTAGTTTCGATTAAAGGTTCGTTAGAAACTATTCTTGGACCAGCTTCAAAAGACCAAGAGGCGCAAAAAAAATTTATGTCTATCATGTCTGATCAAGTATTAAGAATGGAAAACCTAATCAATGATTTATTGATTTTAAGTAGAATAGAATTGGAAGAACATATCAAGCCTAATAAAATTGTGAGCTTAAATGATCTTTTTACAAATATTAAAAGTAACTTTGAATTAATTCTTAAAAAAAAGAAAATCAATTTACATATTGAACTTATGGAACCAACCTTAGTTTTTGGTGATAATGATAAATTGTTAACTGTATTTTCAAATTTAATTGATAATTCAATTAAATATTCACAAGATGGAAAAAATATATACGTAAAAAGTCAAATCAGTGAAGGTAAATTAATTGATAAAAATATTGCCATTATCATTAAAGATGAAGGTGTTGGAATACCTCACCAGCTAATTCCAAGAATAACTGAAAGATTTTTTAGAGTAGATACAGAAAAAAGTAAAAAGGTTGGTGGTACAGGTTTAGGTTTAGCTATAATGAAACATATTATATCTCAACACAGAGGTGACTATGAGATTCTCAGTAAAGTTAATGAAGGTACTGAAATTAAGATATATCTTCCAACAAAATAATTAATTTAAAAAATTGTTTAAAATTAACTCTTATTCAACCAAGATTTAACAAATCTTTTGTTGATTCGTATCTTAGTTTATTTAAAATTAATTTATGATTAAGATATTACATAGTATTTTAATTATTATTTTTTTTTTAATGTCGATCATTACTAAAAGTAATGCATCAGATATTTCTACAATTTTAAGAAACCAGCAATTAACTGTTTTTGATATTGGTATCTTTAGATTACAGGAAGACTTAAAAAGTTCATATCCTGAAATAAAAAAACATAAAGATGTACCGTATGAAGATATATATATAGATGTTCTCAGTTCCTATTGGAGAAATACAGTAGATTTAATTGTTTCAATTCCAGTAAATGAAAATTTAAAAAAAGAGAACTACATGTCAGATTCATTGAGATGTCGAAACATATTTAATTCTGTTAGAGATCATTTACTGAGAAATGAAAATATGAGTAATTATAGGTTTACTATGGCGACAAGCTATTTAACATCTATTTTTTCTACTCCTACTAGTTGGCCAAAATGGCGTTATGACCAAAGTATTCTTGAGGAATTAGTTAATTTGGTAAAACTGGAAGTTGTCTTAAGACCAACCCCAGATCTTGCTTTTAAGGATAACGTAAATCCAGTTTCATGCAAAGGTGGTCTAGAAACTGAAAATAGTGAGATTATTGTCTCAATGAAATACAACTAAAAAGTTAGGTTTTTAACAAAACTGTAATAATTCTGTAATATTAAAGATTCAATAAATTTATACGAGTCATGCATCTTTTAATTAATAAATAACGAAAGGATTAAAGATAATGAAAAAACTAACTATAGTGATTGCTTCTTTAGTTGCTCTATCAATAGCAACTGTTGCTCAAGCAAGAGATCAAATTAAGATAGTTGGTTCGTCTACAGTATTCCCTTACGCGACTGTTGTTGCTGAAAGATTTGGTGGTTCAGGATTCAAAACTCCTGTAATCGAGTCGACTGGTACTGGTGGAGGAGCTAAACTATTCTGTGCTGGTGTTGGTGAGCAACATCCAGATATTACAAATGCATCAAGAGCTATGAAAGACAAAGAGAAAGCCCTATGTAAGAAAAATGGTGTAAATGATATTGTTGAGATCGTAATTGGTAACGATGGTATTACATTAGCTTACAGCAAAGATGCAAAACCAGTAAACTTTACTAAAGAACAATTATATTTAGCATTAGCTGCTCATACAGTAGTTGATGGTAAGTTAGTTCCAAATATTTATAAAACTTGGGACCAAATTGACCCTAGCTTACCAAAACAAAAAATTTCAGTAATGATCCCACCAGGAACATCAGGAACTAGAGATGCTTGGAATTCTTTAGTAATGAAAAAAGGCATGACTAAAGAAGCTAAAGCTCTTTATAAAGCAGGTTTTGAAGCTGGAAATAAAAAATACAAAAAACCACAAAAACTTTACAGAGAAGATGGAGCTGCTATTGAAGTAGGAGAAAACGATAGTTTAATAATCCAAAAGTTAACTCAAGATAAAGATATGTTTGGTTTCTTTGGTTTCAGCTATTTCTTAGCTGCTAAAGATAAATTACAAGCTGCTAGCATTGATGGTGGACAACCATCATTAGCGTCTATTCAAGATTATAGTTATGCTGTTGCTAGACCTTTATTCTTCTATGTGAAAAAAGCTCACGTTGGAGTAATTCCAGGATTACATGAGTTTGTGAAAGAATTCACAACAAAGAAAGCTATTGGAAAAGGTGGTTACTTAGCAGATATTGGTTTAGTTCCATTAGACTCTAAGTTGTATAAAACAACTAGAACTAATGCTACGAAGCTAGTTGCTATGGGTAATTAATTATTACTCTGTTAACAAATAATTAAAAAGGGGTCTTTTTAGACCCCTTTTTTTTGAAATAAGAGTAAAGTCCTAAATAAAGGAGATTCTTTGAACTTAATATTGTTTATATTTATTGTTCTTCTGGGTTTCACAAGTTATTATTTTGGACGTAGAAAAGCATATACAATTCAATCTACAAATAAAAGATTAACTGCATTACCACAATTTTATGGTTATTATCTTGCAATTTGGTGTGCAATACCAGCTTTTATAATTTTTTCTTTATGGGCAATTTTTGAGCCCACAATTGTAAAACTATTAATCTTAAGTGATTATTCAAATCAAGGTTATCTTGATGATGAATTAAATTTAATTTACGAAAAAACAAAAGCATTGTCTCGAGGACAATTTACCGGAGAAATTACACCTTTTATTGAGGCTTCAGCTGAAAAATATTTAAGTCTTCGATCAATAGCTCAAAGTTCAAAAGCTGTTATAGTATTATCTATAATTATTGCCTCTGTTGCTTATGCTTATAAAAAAATTTCATCTAATTCTAGAACAAGAGAACCAGTTGAAAAATTTTTGAAAGCAGTTTTATTTACAGCTTCTTTAGCTGCAATATTAACTACTGTTGGAATAGTATTTTCACTTATATTTCAAACTATAGATTTTTTTAAAGTAATTCCATTATTTGATTTTGTCTTTGGAACTCATTGGTATCCTGCAAAAGCTTTTGTTAGAGATTCTTCAGAGGCTTTAGATCCGACAATGTATTCCGATACTTTTGGAGCAGTCCCTATTTTTGCTGGTACTTTTTTTATTGCTTTCATAGCTATGTGTGTTGCTATTCCTATTGGACTAATGAGTGGAATTTATTTGGCTGAGTATGCATCAGTTAAAGTTAGACAATACGCAAAACCTTTAATTGAAATTTTAGCTGGTATACCAACAGTTGTTTATGGATTTTTTGCTGCTCTAACAGTTGGACCTTTTTTAAAGGAAATAGGTAATAGCATGGGTTTAGACGTTTCAGCTGAAAGTGCTTTAGCGGCAGGCGGAGTAATGGGCATTATGATTATACCATTCATTTCAAGTTTAAGTGACGATGTGATTACAAGTGTACCTCAAAGTTTAAGAGATGGAAGTTACGCTATGGGAGCAACTAAATCAGAAACGATAAAAAAAGTTATTTTTCCTGCAGCATTACCAGGTATTGTTGGTTCTATTTTATTAGGTGTTTCAAGAGCTATTGGAGAAACAATGATAGTTGTTATGGCCTCTGGTTTAGCTGCTAATTTAACTTTAAATCCATTAGAATCTACTTCAACAATTACAGCGCAAATTGTTGTAATATTAATTGGAGATCAAGCTTTTGGCGACCCAAAAACGCAAGCTGCATTTGCTTTAGGTATGTCATTATTTTTAGTAACGCTCTGTTTGAATATTGTGGCCTTAAGAGTAGTTAAAAAATATAGAGAAAAATATGAATAAAAATAAAGAACAATTATTAAATAAAAGATATAAAGCTGAAAAGAGATTTCGATTATACGGTCAAGGTGCAATTTTTATGGCATTTTTATTTTTAATAATCTTTATTTTTAAAATTTTTTCGACAGGCTATTCAGCCTTTCAAAAAACTTGGCTTATTGTTCCAGTTACTTTTGATGCTGAATTAATGATGTTAGAGCAAAATCCTTCTAAACAAGATTTAAAAGATGCTGATTATTACGATATAGCTTTAAAATCAATGGCTGATTTGGATCCAAATGCTAATGAGGATCAAGAAAATGAGCTGAAGAGAATGGTCTCTTACTTTTTCGAAAGAGAGATTAAAAGGGAACTTTTAAACGACCCCTCATTGATTGGAAAAACTAAAGATGTTTATTTAACTGCCTCAGATGATTTAGATCAAGTATTTAAAGGCAATTATCCAAGAGATTTACCTGAAGATCAAAGAAGAGTTACGGATTATCAATTAAAGATTTTTGATCAACTTGTAGAACTAGGAAAAGTTGAAAGTAAATTCAATTTAAGTTTTTTTACATATCCTGATTCAAGAGAAGCTGAATTAGCTGGTATAGCAAGCTCATTTATGGGATCAATTTTTTCTATACTTGTTTGTTTAATGATAGCTTTTCCTGTAGCAGTTCTAGCGGCAATTTATTTAGAGGAATTTGCTCCTAAAAACAGATTCACTGATTTTATTGAGGTAAATATAAATAATTTAGCAGCAGTACCTTCAATTGTTTTTGGTCTTTTGGGACTGGGTATTTTACTGGCTGTATTTCAATTACCTAGGTCAACACCTCTAGTCGGTGGAATAACTTTATCGTTGATGACTTTACCAACAATTATTATTGCTTGTAGAGCATCTTTAAAAGCAGTTCCTCCAAGTATAAGAGAGGCAGCACTTGCAATGGGTGCTAGTAAAATGCAAACTACAATGCATCATACAGTTCCGTTATCTATGCCAGGGACTTTATCCGGTACAATAATTGGTTTGGCCCAAGCTTTAGGTGAAACCGCACCTTTGATATTGATTGGCATGGTGGCTTTTGTAAATACAATACCAGGATCTCCTTTAGATCCAGCTGCAAGTTTGCCAGTGCAAATTTATATTTGGGCAGAGAGCGCTGAAAGAGGTTTTGTCGAGAAAGTTTCTGCCTGTATTATGGTTCTATTAGGATTTTTAATTATAATGAACTTATTTGCACAAATAATTAGACATAAATTTGAAAAAAAATGGAGTTAAGATGATAAAGATAAATTCAAAAAATGTAGATGTTTACTATGGAAAAAAACAAGCTCTATTCAATATAAATTTAGATATTGAAGAAAATCAAGTTACAGCACTGATTGGGCCTTCAGGTTGTGGTAAATCTACTTTTTTAAGATGTCTAAACCGAATGAATGACGTAATTGATATATGTAGAGTAAAAGGGCAAATTATAATTAATGATTTTGATATCAATGATAAAAGTTGTGATGTTGTTAGATTAAGAGAAAAAATTGGTATGGTTTTTCAAAAACCAAATCCTTTTCCTAAAACTATTTATGAAAATATTTCTTATGGTCCAACAATTCATGGTATGGCTCAATCAAAGAATGAAATGGATGAAATAGTTGAAACTAGCTTAAAAAAGGCAGCATTATGGGAAGAGGTGAAAGATAGACTTCATGAACCAGGTACTGGTTTGTCTGGTGGACAACAACAAAGATTATGTATAGCAAGGGCAATTTCAGTTAAACCTGAAGTTATTCTAATGGACGAGCCTTGTTCTGCTTTAGATCCTATTGCTACAGCTCAAATAGAAGAACTAATTGATGAGTTAAAAAAAGACCATACTATTATAATAGTCACTCACTCAATGGCACAAGCTGCAAGAGTTTCTCAAAATACAGGTTTTTTTCACCTTGGAGAATTGATAGAACATGGTTCTACTGATAAAATATTTAAGAATCCAGAAAACAAAAAAACTCAGGATTATATCACAGGGAGGTTTGGATAATGACCGAAGCACCACATACAGTAAAGTCTTACGAAGAAGAACTTAAAAATTTAAATAGCAATATAATTAAAATGGGTGGATTTTGTGAAGAAGCTTTGGGTAAAGCTATTCAAGCAATTACTACAAAAAATAGTGATAATGCTGAGGCAGTAATTAAAGATGATGAAAAAATTGATAAATTTGAGACTTTAATTGAACAGCAAGTAGTAAATTTAATTGCTTTAAGACAACCTATGGCCATAGATCTTAGAGAAACAGTCACTGCTTTAAAGATATCTTCTGACCTTGAGAGGATAGGTGATTTAGCAAAAAATATTTCTAAAAGAACTCTTTTGTTAAATGAAAATTTACCAAAAAATTTAGTAGATGCTATTATAAGAGTATCTACGGATGTTCAAAAACAATTGAAATCAATATTAGATGCATATTTAGAAAGATCATCGAGTATGGCAATTAATGTATGGGAAAGCGACGAACAAATTGATGATTTAACAAATTTATGCATGCAAGAAGTGATTAGATATTTAAAAGATAACGAAAATAACTTAAGTGATGGAACCCACTTATTATTTGTAACTAAAAATATAGAGAGAATAGGTGATCATACAACCAACATTGCTGAGCAAGTATATTATTTAGTTAAGGGAGAATATCTAGAGGGTGATCGACCAAAAGGCACAGAACCTATTGTTACTGGAGAAAAGTAAAATATGTCGGCTCATATTTTTATAGCTGAGGACGAGGCTGCTATAATAACTCTACTAAAGTATAACCTTGAAAAAGAGGGTTACAAAGTAAGTTTCTGTGAAAATGGTGAAGATGCGCTTAAACAAATTAAAGATAAGCTTCCTGACTTAATATTAATGGATTGGATGTTGCCCGATTTGTCAGGCGTTGAAATATGTAAAAATTTAAAAAAAGACAAAAAGCATAATGACATACCAGTAATAATGTTAACAGCAAAAGGCGAGGAGGAGGACAAATTAAGAGCTTTTGATACAGGTGCAGATGATTATGTAACAAAACCATTTAGTCAAAAAGAACTTAATGCAAGAATTAAATCATTACTCAGAAGATCAAAACCACAATCCACCGTTGATGTTGTTGAGTTTACAGATCTAAAAATAGATAGAATAACAAAAAGAGTTTATAGAAATAACATTGAAATATCTCTAGGACCTACAGAATTTAAATTATTAGATTTTTTTATCAAAAATCCAAAAAGGGTATATTCAAGAGAACAACTCTTAAACAATGTTTGGGGAGAAAATATTTACGTTGAAACTAGAACTGTCGATGTGCATATCAGAAGATTAAGACAGGCTATTAATATAGATAATACTAAGCCTTTAATTAGAACTGTAAGATCAGCAGGTTATTCTTTAGAATCTTGAAGGTCTTTAGGTCTAGTAAATTCTTTAATTAAACCATTTCCATCTAATTTATTCCATTCATTAAAATCAAAATAAATTTTTGCAAATGCCGATGTCGGAAATTTGTAGTTTAATAATTTAAAATGGTTGTTGTTGTGATTTTTTGTCAGTGATCGTATTAGATTTCTAACAGTAGGTTCATGGTTAATTAAAAGCACTGATTTATATTTTTTTGGTATTTTTTTTATTATATCTATAATTTTATCTTCACTTGATAAGTATAATTTTTTTGAAGAAATAATTTTTTTTGGTTTATCTATTTTTTTTAATAAAATTTTTAGGGTTTTCTTTGTTCTTTTTGATGATGAAAGTAATATGTAATCAAACTTATAATTTTTTTTAACAAAAAATTCACAAATCTTTTTTGCATTTTTCTCGCCACGCTTACTTAATGGTCTTTCATGATCATCAAGATTTGGGTGGTCCCAGCTAGATTTTGCATGACGCATAACGTATAATTTAAGCATAAATTTTAAATATATGACTGCATTAAAAAAACAAGATAAAGAAACACTAAAATCTAAATACATAAATAGAGAGCTGTCTTGGCTAAAATTCAACGACAGAGTTCTTCTTGAGGCCCAAAATTTTGAAAATCCTCTTTATGAAAGAATTAAATTTTTATCTATAGCTGGATCAAATTTAGATGAATTTTTCATGGTTCGTGTTGCAGGTTTATATAGTCAAATCAAACAAGATGTAGATTCACTTAGTTCTGATGGTCTTACTCCTGATGAACAAATGAGTAAAGTTATTTTGGAAACAAATAATCTTCTTAATAAACAAAATAAAATATATAGAGATTTAATTCTTCAATTAAAAAAAGCAAATATAAGTATAGTTAAACCTGAAAATTTAAGTAAACCTGAACAAAAAAGATTATTTAAAATTTTTAATGAAGAAATTTACCCTCTGCTAACCCCATCAGCAATAGACCCAGCTCATCCCTTTCCATTTATTGCAAATCAAGGAAGAGCATTAGTTATGAGATTAAATAAGAAAAATAAAAAAAGGACTTTAAATACAATAATAGTAATTCCAAAAGCTTTATCAAGATTTATTGAAATAGATGGAAATAAAAGTTTTAAAAAATTTTTAATTATAGATGATGTTATAAGTTTTTTTGCCTCTGAAATATTTCCTGATCATGATTTAGATAAAAAAATGTTATTTAGAGTTATAAGAGATAGTGATGTAGAAATTCAAGAGGAGGCCGAAGATTTAGTAAGATCTTTTGAATTGGCTTTAAAAAGAAGAAGAACAGGTGACATAGTACGTTTAGTAATAATGACTTAATTAAGTTTATAACCAATAAGTTAAACGTAAAATCTGAATACATCTATGAAATTGAAGGCATTGTTGGAATTCAAGATATAGACCAAGTTTGTAAAATTAAAAATTCTAAATTAAGATTTAAAAATTTTAATCCCAGGGAGGTTGAGAGATTAAAGGAGTTTAATAATAATTTTTTTGATACTATAAAAAAAAAAGATTTAATAGTTCATCACCCTTTTGAAACATTTGATGCTGTCGTTGAGTTTTTAAATCAAGCTGCATATGATAAAAAAGTTATAGCAATTAAACAAACTCTATACAGAACAACGCTAGATTCTCCAATTGTTAAAGCCTTAATAACAGCAGCTGAAAATGGAAAGACAGTAACCGCTTTAATAGAGATCAAAGCAAGATTTGATGAAGAAGCAAACATTCAACTTTCAAGAAGTTTAGAAAAGGCAGGAATTCAAATAGTTTATGGTTTTGCAAAATATAAAACACATGCAAAATCATCTTTAATATTAAGAAAAGAGCAGGGAAAAATTCAAACTTATATACATCTGGGAACTGGCAATTATCACCCAGTTAATGCAAAAATTTATACTGACTTATCTTTATTTAGTTCTGATAAAAAATTAGCAACTGATGTGGAAAAATTTTTTAATTATGTAACTGGTTATTCAAAACCACGAAATCTTAGTAAAATATCTATATCACCAATTAATCTTAGGGAAACCTTGAACAAATGTATTGCTAACGAGATTACAAATGTCAAAAAAGGTAAAAAAGGTGAAATATGGGCCAAAATGAATTCCTTAGTAGATCCAGCGATAATTGATAAATTTTACGAAGCTTCAAATGCTGGAGTAAAGATATTTTTATTTGTAAGAGGTGTTTGTTGTTTAAGACCTGGAGTTAAAGATAAATCTGAAAATATAATAGTTAAAAGCATGATTGGAAGATTTTTGGAACACTCAAGAATTTATTGTTTTGCAAATGGAAAAACAATGCCTAGTAGAGATGCAAAAGTTTTTATTTCATCAGCAGATTTAATGCCAAGAAATTTAAATCGAAGAGTAGAACTTCTAGTTCCAATCGAAAACCAAACAGTCCACGAACAAGTTCTTGATCAAATTATGTTAGCTAATTATTTAGATAAAAACCAAAGTTGGGAACTTGATGCTAGTGGAAATTATAAAAAAATTAAATATAGTGAAAATGATTCTTTTTCAGCCCATGATTATTTTATGAATAATCCTAGTTTATCTGGAAGAGGTAAAGCTAAATTAAAAATGAAACCAAAAAAATTAAATTTAAGATTAATTAAAAGTGGAAATTAAAGTTTTAAAAAATAATCAAAATCTGAAATTAAAACCTGCTAAATTAGCAGTAATTGATATAGGTTCCAATTCTATCAGGATGTTAATCTATGAAGATTTTAACTCATCTCGTGTGCCTTTTTTCAATGAAAAAGCCGTTTGTGAACTTGGTAAAAATTTAGATAAGTCAAGAAAACTTCATAAATCTGGTGTGGATTATGCCCAAAAAGTATTGAAGAGATTTTCAGAAATTTTAAATGTTTCCAAAATTGTTAATTTAAAAATAATAGCAACTGCTGTTTTAAGAGAAGCAACAGATTCAAAACCCTTTGTTGAATACGTAGAAAACCTTTTTAAAAAAAAAATAGAAATCTTAAGTGGTGACGAAGAAGCAATTTGTTCAGCTGAAGGTGTTAAAATTGGATTTGATAATGTAGATGGGTTAGTTGCTGATCTTGGTGGAGGAAGTTTAGAATTGGCTAGAGTTGAAAATGGTTTGATTACTAATAAAACATCTTTTCCTTTAGGTGTTTTAAGACTACTTAATAATCCAATTGTAAAAAAGAGAAACCTTTCTAAATATATAAAACAACTTTTGAGAGAAGAGAAATGGTTATCTAAAAAAAAATTTCAAAATTTGTATTTAGTTGGAGGAACATGGAGAGCTTTATTTAAACTTCATCTGTTTCAAAATAAACATCCTGTCCATATAATTCATCAGTATTCAGTAAATTATGAAACTATATCATCATTTGTAGAAAAAATAGCATCGTTTAATAAAGCAAAACTAAAAACAGTTGAATATATATCTAAATCTAGAACACCTTATCTACCATATAGCTCTATTATTTTAGATGAGATCATGAAAGCCACAAATCCAAAAAACATAATTTGTTCTATAAGCGGTATTAGGGAGGGATCTTTGACGAAAGATTACTTTAAAAATATTGATAACTCTCAGGTTTTTGAAAAATCATTAGAATATATTTCTAAGAAAAGAGGTGATTTGGGATTAACTTACAAAAAGTATTATGAATTTATCAAACCTGTATTTGATGGTAATGAACATTTTAATGAAAAATTACTTAACTTAGCTTGTGTTTTAAGTCATATGGATTGGGGACTAGGTGCTTTTCAAAAGGCAGAATTAGTTTTTCAAGAAACATTAAATACCCCTTTATTGAGACTTTCACATAAAGAAAGAATTCAAATAGCTCTTTCATGTTATTGGAGGTACTGCAGTATTAAATACAATCCAAAAATAGAATATTTGACTTTTTTAAATAATAATGAAATTTTTTCTAGCAAACAAGTTGGTGCAGCCTTAAGATTTGCTCACTCACTAACATCTATTTCAACTATCTTTTTAGAGGAATTTAAATTGTATAAAAGAGGCAACTCTGTATTTTTAAAAATTCCAACACAACATCAAGAAATAATTTCTAAACAAGCCACAAAAAGATTTAAAGCTCTGGCGAGAGAATTATTTTTAGAACCAAGAGTAATTTATTCAAATAATTAATATATAATTTAATTTATTACAACTTACAGGTTAGTGATTTTTCTTCTTTAATATATTTTTAATTTTATTGAAACATATCTTTAATCCTAATGTAATATTCTTCTGTAATTAAATTGTAAACATTAAACACCTGAAATACGCTCGGTATTATTATTGAGCGTATTTCTTTTTATAAAACAAATACATTCCTATATGAGATGCATTGTTAAATTTACCATTCTCAATTAATTTAATTATTTGATGATCTGAAACTATGTGGATTTTAATTCCTTTTTCAGGCTTTAAAATTTTAATAAGATTATTACAAAAAAAACCAGTAATTTTAGTGGTTAGTCGACCTGGTTCAGAATAAAATGAAGTAATTTTTCTCAATTTATTTCTTGATTTATATCCTGTTTCTTCAATTAATTCTTTTTTAGCAGATATTAAAGCTGTTTCATGTTTTTCA
>CACISK010000011.1 GCA_902589315.1 uncultured Pelagibacteraceae bacterium | reverse complement strand
AAAAATAATTTAATAAACGATTTTTACTTATTTAAAGCTAATAATAAAATAAATTTAAAAAACTCAGTGACAGTGAATTCTTTTGTTGATTTATTGACTAATAAATTTAAAAAAAGATTACAAATTAATACTTTTTTAGATAAAGAAAAACTTTTTAGGTATCAGTAAATGTTCAATGGAATAATTTTTAATAAAGGTAAAATTACTAGTATTGTCAAAAGACCCAAAGGTATAAATATCTTTATAAAATCAAAATTAAAACTAACAAATAAACAATTGGGGATCTCTGTTTCCTGTGATGGTGTTTGTCTAACCCTAATTTCATATAAAAATTCTATATCTGAATTTTATTTATCTAACGAAACGATTAGAAAATCAAAATTTAAGAAATCCAATGTTGGAGATTATGTAAATTTAGAACTACCTTTAAAGTATGGACAAAATATTTCTGGACACATTTGTCAAGGTCATGTTGATACAGTAAGCAAAGTCACAAATCTAACAAAGGTGGACAAATCTACAATTTATGAATTTAGTATTGATAAAAAATTTTATAAATATTTAGTTGAGAAAGCCTCTATCCTGATAAATGGGGTATCTTTAACCATAGCAAAGATAAAGAAGAATAAATTTGAAATTTGGGTCATCCCTCATACATTAAAACTTACAAATTTAGCAAACATTAAAAAAAAAGATTTAGTTAATATTGAAATAGATATTTTATCTAAATATGTAAAAAAATTTATTAATGATAAAAAATAAATTTAGCCCAATAGAAAAGATTATCTCTATCTCAAAAAGAGGAGGAATGTATATTCTTGTAGACGATGAAAATCGAGAAAATGAGGGCGATTTAGTATTTAATGCCAGTGATGTTAACTCTAAAAAAATTAACTTTATGGCAAAAAACGGTAGAGGTTTAATTTGCTTAACACTAAATAAAATTCAGGCTAATAAACTAGGGCTTACATTTATGGCCCCAGTAAATCTATCTAGAAATCAAACAGCCTTTACTGTTTCAATAGAAGCTAAAAAGGGTATAACCACAGGCATCTCAGCTAAAGATCGATCACGAACAATAAAAATTGCTACAAAAAAAAATGTGTTAAAAAAAGAAATTGTTTCTCCTGGTCATGTATTTCCAATTATCTCTCGAGAAGGAGGGGTGTTAGTTAGAGCGGGTCATACCGAAGCATCTGTCGACATAGCTAGACTAAGCAGCAAAATTCCAGCTGCTGTAATATGTGAGATTATGAATGAAGATGGTTCAATGGCAAAAGGTGATGACTTATTAAAATTTGCAAGTAAACATAAACTTCATATTGCAAAAATTGAAGACTTAATTTCATACAGACTAAGAAAAGAAAATCTTATTAAATTAAAAAAAACATCTACAATTAATTTAAATAATCAAAAATTCAAAATTTATGTTTTTGAGAACTCAATCGATGGTTCTGAGCATTTTGCATTAGTAAAGGGTAAAGTCAATAAAAGTAAATCACCAAGAGTAAGAGTTATTTCATCTAATGTAGTTCAAAATTATCTAATTAATCAAAAGCTTCCTAACTCTTTTGAAAAAACTTTAAAATATTTTAAAAAATACAGCAATTGCGTTATGATTTTTATAAGAGATCCAAATTTAAAATCTGTTACTCAAACACTTAAAGAATTTAAAGATAAAAAGTCTAAAACCAAGGAAAAGGATCAATTAATAAAAAGTTATGGTATTGGAGCTCAAATAATTAAATCTTTAAAAATAAAGAAAATGATATTAGTTACTAGAACTCTAAAAAAGGTTGTTGGGTTAGATGGTTATGGTATCAAGATTATTAAACAAGAAATAATAAAATGAAAAATAAAGTATTAATTATACAGGCAAACTACTATAAAGATATTTCAACTGCTCTTCTTAAAAGTGCTAAGAATGAATTAAAGAATTTTGCAAAGATTAATATAATTTCTGTTCCGGGTGTATTTGAGATACCTGTTGTGATTTCCAAAAATTTAAAAAAATATGATGGTTTTGTAGCGCTTGGATGTGTAATCAAAGGTCAAACGCCTCATTTTGATTTTATATCTAAATCAACGACTGATGCAATTATGAATATAACTGTGGAATCAAGAAAACCTGTTGGCAATGGAATAATTACTTGTTTAAATAAAAACCAAGCCATAGCACGTGGCAAAAAGGGTAAAGAGGCAGCCAACGCAGTTAAAACAATATTATCGTTATAGAATGTCACTTCATTTTAGTAAAAAAAATAACCCAAGAGTTATTATAATACAAAAGCTTTACAGCAAATATTATAACAATGAAGTAGAATTAAGCTTTCCAAAACATCGTTTCAAGAAATTTATAAAAGATGTAGTCAATGGCACAATTGAAAGAGATGATGTAATTCATGAAGAAATAATAAATCATTTAAATGAAGATTTAAAAATATCGAAACTGGATAAAGTATTTCAAGTAATAATTAAAAGTGCAATTTTTGAATTAATGTATAAACCAAAAATATCTTCAAAAATAATCATAAAAGAATATCTTAATGCTTCTAATTTCTTTATTGATTTATCACAAACAAAATATTTGAATGCTTTGCTTGATAAAATTTCAAAGAAATTAAGAAACTGATGAATGAAGAATTCTTAATAAATAGTTATTTTAAAAAATTATCTAAAAATAATCCATCTTCTCTTAATTTAAATGATGATGTTTTTTTTGATAAAACTAAAAAATTAGTTATTTCTGTTGATACTTACAATGAGGGTATACACTTTTTAAATTTTAATAAACCAGAACTTGTTATTAGAAAAATAATAAGATCATCTATATCAGACATTTATGCTAAAGGGGTAAAACCAAAATATTTCTTTTTGGCTGGCTCAGGTAACAAAAAACATTTTACAAAAAAAAATATGTCATTAATCAACAAATCTTTATCCAATGAACAAAATAGATTTAATATAAAATTATCAGGTGGTGATACCACATCCTCAAAAAATCTTAGTTTTACAGTTATATCTTTAGGATATTCAAATAAAATTGTTTATAGAAATAAAGCAAAAATCGGAGATGACATTTATTTAACAGGTAATGTAGGCGATAGTCATATTGGTTTAAAAGCTTTAAAAAAGAAAATCAATTTAAACTCAAATCAAAAAAAATATTTTATTGATAAATATTATTCTCCCAATCTACCTATAAAGTTTAGTTTACATCTTTTTAAAATTGCAAACTGCTCTATGGATGTCTCAGATGGATTGATAATTGATCTGAATAAATTAATAAATAATCAAAAACTTGGTTATTTAGTCGATATAGATAAGATCCCGATATCAAATCATTTAAAACAATTAATTAAACACAAAAAACTGAAGACATTGGACTATTTATTTAATGGTGATGACTATCAAATTTTATTTACAGCTTCTAAATCTAAGAGAAAATATATAAAATTAATATCTTCTAAAATGAATCAAAAAATTTCTATTATTGGACAAATTAATACTAAATCAAAAAGTTACCTATTAGATAATAGGAGATTTCCAATAAAATACCTCAAATACCAAGGTTATTCTCATATATTCTGAGAAGTTAAATATTGCCTTTTATAATCTTTTTTGTAATGTCCGATTTTTAAAAAATAACTAAAACTCTTATTTAAGGAATTATATGTCTGTAGATACTATTTTATTATACACAATTTTTGCTGGAATTTTATCCATTGTATATGGATTTGTAACAGGATCTTCAATTTTGAATGCTAGTGCAGGAAATGCTAAGATGCAAGAGATTGCTTCTGCTATTCAAATAGGAGCTAAAGCATATTTAAACAGACAATATAAAACAATAGCTATTGTTGGTGTAGTTGTTTTAATTATTATTAGTTTTGCATTTTCATTATTAGTTGGAATTGGATATTTAATAGGAGCAGCACTATCAGGTATAGCAGGTTATGTAGGTATGTTGGTATCTGTTCAAGCAAATGTACGTACAGCTGAAGCATCAAGAAAAGGTTTATCTCAAGGTCTTTCAATAGCATTTAAATCTGGTGCAATTACAGGAATGTTGGTTGCTGGCTTAGCTTTGTTAGCGATTGCAGTTTATTATTACATTTTATTATCAGCAGGTGTTGACGAAAGAGAAATCGTAAATGCATTAGTTGCCTTAGGTTTTGGTGCATCATTAATATCAATTTTTGCAAGATTAGGTGGTGGAATTTTTACTAAAGGTGCTGATGTTGGTGCAGATTTAGTTGGTAAAGTTGAAGCTGGTATCCCAGAAGATGATCCTAGAAATCCTGCTGTAATCGCAGACAATGTTGGTGACAATGTCGGAGATTGTGCCGGTATGGCCGCTGATTTGTTCGAGACATATGCGGTTACAATTGTAGCAACTATGGTTCTTTCATCAATATTTTTTGTATCAGATTTGAATATGATGGTTTACCCATTAAGCATTGGAGCAGCTTGTATTTTAACTTCAATAGTTGGTACTTTTTTTGTAAAACTAGGACAATCAAAAAACATAATGAATGCTCTTTATAAAGGTTTTGTAGCAACAGCTATTTTATCATTAATTATTTTATATCCCATAACTGATTATGTTATTGGATTAGATACTATCTACTCAGTAAATGGAGTATCATTCAATGGTATGAGCTTATACTACTGTGGCGTTATTGGTTTAATTATTACTGGATTGTTAATTTGGATTACTGAATATTATACTGGAACTGATTACAGACCAGTTAAAAGTGTTGCGCAATCATCAACAACTGGACATGGTACCAATGTAATTCAAGGTTTAGCAATATCTATGGAAGCAACAGCAATTCCGGCTTTGATCATTGTAGCAGGTATTTTGATTACTAATTCAATAGCGGGATTATTTGGTATAGCTATAGCAGTGACAACAATGCTTGCTCTTGCAGGAATGGTTGTTGCATTAGATGCTTATGGTCCAGTAACAGATAATGCTGGTGGTATTGCAGAAATGTCAAATTTACCTAAAAACGTGAGAAAAACTACAGATGCACTTGATGCAGTAGGAAATACGACTAAAGCTGTTACCAAAGGATATGCTATTGGATCAGCTGGTTTAGGGGCCCTTGTTTTATTTGCTGCTTATACAGAGGATATAAAACATTTTTCAAAAGAGGCAGGTTCAAAATTAGAAGGTATTGTTGTCACATTTGATTTATCTAATCCTTTTGTAGTAGTTGGGCTGTTAATAGGAGGTATGTTACCTTATTTATTTGGATCTATGGGAATGCAAGCTGTTGGGCGAGCCGGTGGAGCCGTTGTTATTGAAGTAAGAAGACAATTTAAAAAAATTCCAGGGATCATGAAAAGGAAAGCAAAGCCAGATTATGGTAAGCTTGTGGATTTACTTACAAAAGCAGCAATTAAAGAAATGGTAGTTCCATCATTATTACCGGTCTTATCTCCAATAGTATTGTATTTAGTTATATTGCCAATTGGCGGCCAAGTTGCAGCATTGTCTTCAGTTGGAGCCATGTTATTAGGTGTAATAATAACAGGATTGTTTGTGGCAGTTTCAATGACTGCAGGCGGTGGTGCTTGGGATAATGCAAAAAAATATATTGAAGACGGAAAATTTGGTGGAAAAGGATCTGAGGCTCATAAGGCTGCAGTGACTGGTGATACAGTTGGAGATCCTTATAAAGATACAGCAGGACCAGCAGTTAATCCAATGATTAAGATTACAAATATTGTTGCATTACTATTGCTTGCCGTTATAGCTGGTTGAAAATAGAAACTATTATCTATTTCTTATCGGAGCATTAACTTTTTCTCTTAATGAACTAAATATACCATAAAGCATATTATTATTTTTAAAGTCTTTTTTAGTAACAGCTTTGAGATATTTTACATCATTCATATTATCAAGATTTAATAATTCTTTATTTTTTAAGATACCTTTTTTATCAAAATCTACAATTAGTATATTATTTTTTTTTATTTTTTGTTTTCCTAATTTTATAAGTGATTGATTAGTTTTAAGTCTTTCCATATAAAACCATCGATTTTTATTAAAGTCACTTATAGATGCGGGTGGACCAATTATCTTAATAACTTCATTCCTATTTGTAATATTTACTTGAAGTTCATCATATTTCATTTCTAATAGTTTTGATCCGTGATAATTTGATATTTTATTTCCTGAACAATTCATTATAAAAAAGAAAATAAATATAAGTAAAAATTTCATGAATGATAATTATATATTAATTTACAATAATTTAATAAAACTAACCAGAAATAAAAATTTATATAATAATAATAAACCTGATACTTTTTATGATCGGATGATAATTTTTTATTTTCATCTAGCATTTTTGTTAAAAAATTATAAAAAAACAGAAACTAAAAATAATCTACAAAATTTTTTTGATTTTTGTATAAGGCAAATTGAGCTTTCTATTAGAGAAATTGGTTACGGTGATGCAACTATAAATAAAAAAATGAAGGAATATGTTAATCTTTTATTTTCAATTATAGATAAAATAGATGATTGGGAGATCAAAGATGATACTCAAAAAAGAGAAATTATAAGTATTTACATAGAAGATATGTCTAATTTTAATGAATTTATAAATTATTTTGAAAAATATAGGAAATACCTTATAAATAATACTTTCAATAATCTAACAAAAGATATAATAAGCGTTTAAATTATGGCTGTACCAAAAAGAAAAACAACAAAGTCAAGATCAGGAAAAAGAAGATCTCATATTGGGATTAGAATTAAAAATATAATTGAAGATAAAAAATCTGGCGAATATAGGCTTTCGCATCACTTAGATCTTAAAACTGGATTTTATAAAGGTAGACAGGTAATAGACCCAAAAGAATAATTATTTTTATGAATAACCCTATTAAAATTGCAGTAGATGCAATGGGTGGTGAGAATTCTCCAGAAAAAGTAATTAATGGAATCCATATACACAATAATAATATAAAAGACATTTTTTATAATATTTTTGGAGATCAGAATATTTTAGATCCACTAATTAAAAAAATAAAATTACCAGAAAATAAATATAAAATTATACATACAACGAATAAAATTGAAGATAATGATAGTCCATTATCTGCAGCAAAAAGGGGTCGAGATACGAGTATGTGGATGTCAATAGAAAGCGTAAAAAATAATCATTCTGATGCTATTGTTTCAGCAGGAAATACAGGAGCTTTATTTGTTATAGCTAAACTTAATTTAAAGATGATTGAGAATATAGATAAACCAGCTTTATCAGCATTATGGCCAAATAAAAGTGGTATGAATATTGTTCTTGATTTAGGTGCGAATATTGAGTGCAATGAAAAAAATCTTATAGACTTTAGTTTAATGGGTTCTGCTTTACATAAATCATTATTTGATAATGAGGATGCTAAAGTTGCATTATTGAATATTGGTTCAGAAGAAATTAAAGGAAATAATATTATAAAAAATACTTATCAAGAATTAAATAAAAAAAAAAATTCATTATTTGAATTCAAAGGTTATATAGAAGGAAATCAAATTATGGATGGTGATGTAAATGTAATTGTAACAGATGGTTTCACTGGAAATATTGCATTAAAAACTGCTGAAGGAACTGCTAATTTTATAACGTCTGAGCTCAAGAATGCTTTTAATAAATCATTACTTGGAAAATTATCTGCATTAATTAATATTAAAAATCTAAAGATGTTTAAAAATAAACTTGATCCAAGATTATATAATGGAGCTATATTACTTGGTTTAGATAAACCTGTAATTAAAAGCCATGGATCAACTGATGAAATTGGATTTGCTAATTCTTTAAATGTTTGTGAGAAAATTATTAAAGGCGATCTAATCGATAAAATTAAAAAAAACATAATATAAATGAGATTTAATTTAACAAAAAAAGAAATAATTAATTCAATTTATATGCAAATTGGTTTTTCAAAAAAAATTTCAGAAAGCTTGCTTGAAGATTTTTTGTCTATAATTTTAAATGAATTAATTAAAAATAAAAAAGTTAAGATTTCAAAATTTGGCACATTTACACTAAGATTTAAAAAAAGTAGAATTGGTAGAAACCCAAAAACACTAGAAAAAAAAATAATTAAAGAAAGGAATGTAATTTTATTTAAACCATCCACTGAATTAAAAGCTTATATTAATATTAATAATGAATGATAAAAATAAAATATATAAATCAATAGGGGAGGTTGCAAAAATTTTAGATTTAGTAGATAAAAAAACAGGTAAATTATCAACTCATACTTTACGATTTTGGGAAAAAGAATTTAAAGAAGTTAAACCACATATTTTTGCCGGTAATAGAAGATATTACGACACTAAATCAATTGAGATTTTAAAAAGAATTCAATTTTTACTTAAAAATAAAGGTATGACTATAAAGGGTGTAAAAATACTGCTTCAGAATAAAAATTCTGAACTTGACGAAAATGAGAATAAATCTATAAACACGAAAAATATAAAAATAAAATTAAATAAAATATCAAAACTTATAAAAAATTTAAAATCTAATGGCTAAAAAAACACACGTTAAAGTAAGATTAGTACCTGAGGCCAAACCTGATAGTCCTTTTTTTTACTACGTAAAAAAACCTGCAGGTGGTGAAAAAGCAAAGGTTAAATTAAAAGCAAAAAAATACAATCCAGCGACCAAAAAGCATGAAGTATTTGTAGAAAAGAAACTACCTCCACACAGTAAGTAACTATTTTTTTTTAAAGTTTCTTCTTTCAAAATCTATATAAGCCATAATCATATTTTTCCAAATCCTATTAGTAATTTTAGGATCAATTTTATTTTTTAAAGATTTCTTTCTTATATTTTTAAGGATAATTGATATTCTTTTTTTATCTACAATTTCACTTTTGTATGTTTTAAGCTTAAGAACATTTTTTACTATATTGGTTCTAATTTTTACTAATTTAATTAGTTTATTATCAAGATTGTCTAAATTTTTTCTAAGTATATTTAATTTTTTTTTTTTATCAGGCGACATTTGATCAATTGGATATATAAATAAATATTATATTTAAACAATTATGTATACCGAAATAAATACAAAATACAGATTATATATATCTAACTGGTTATTATTTATGCTTTTCTTAGTTGCTGCAATGATTGTAGTCGGAGGTTTAACTAGACTGACAGACTCTGGATTATCAATAACTGAATGGGAATTTTTTAAAGGTTTTTTTCCACCAATCGATAATGATGCTTGGTTAGCATATTTTGATTCTTATAAGCAAATACCTGAATTTAAACTTCAAAATTATTCAATGACTTTAAGTGAATTCAAGGTGATATTTTGGTGGGAGTGGGCACACAGATTTTTTGGTCGTGTTATTGGTTTGACTTTTCTTATACCTTTAATTTTTTTTACTATAAAATTAGGTCTTAAAAAACTTTATAATTTTTATTTTATATTTTTTTTGATTTGTTTTCAGGGTTTTTTAGGATGGTACATGGTACAAAGTGGTCTTGTTAATGATATAGATGTAAGTCATTTTAGGCTATCTATACATCTTTTATTTGCATTTATAATTTTGTCATTAATTTTTTGGAATTATTTAAGTTTAATAAGTCCAAATAAAAAGGAAAAAAAAATTAATAACTATACACCTGAATTTTTTTTACTATTAATTTTCTTACAAATTATTATTGGTGCATTCGTTTCTGGTATGGATGCTGGAAAAATATATAACACTTGGCCTTTAATGGGTAATTCTTATTTTCCAGATGATAATAAATTTATAAGTTTATTTAAATTATCTGTTTTTAGTGATCCATCATTAGTTCAATATTTGCATCGAAATTTAGCTTATTTAATATTTATTTTATATATGGTAATTTTTTATATAACTTATCGAAATAAATTTTTTTATTTATTTAAACCTGTAATTATTTTAGGTTTAATTATTATATTACAAATTGTACTTGGAATCCTTACTGTTTTGTCTGGTGCCAGTATATTAATAGCTTCTTTGCATCAGTTTAGTTCAATTTTATTAATAACTTCGTCATTGTATTTTTTATACAAAAATAGATTTAGTTGATTATTTTTTTTCAATTACAAATAACTCATTGTTAAAATATAATCCTTTGTTTTTATTGACTATATCTTTTACTATTTTTTGGTAATAGTTTTTCCTTTCAGCACTCATTATTTGTTCATCTGATATTTGATTAACATATACTGCGGCATTCCATGCTGAAAATATTAATGATGTAGCAATACCCCCACTAATTTCATTTGGTAACGCTCTCAAAACATATTTAATGTTCTGTTTTTTGTTAAATTTTAATTTTTTCAAAATCTCATTATCAGTATTATTTTTTATATATTTTATTATTGAGGTGTATAGTGAAGGAAATGGTTTCTCTTTTGGCCATATTTTCTTAATAATTTTGTTTCCTGGATCATTCCCACATGCATGAACTACTACTAGCTTACCTTTCTTATCCAACGATTTTATCATTGGATCTATGACATATTTAACTTTTTTTTCTGCTGATATTCTTGATCTATATGGTTGTGAAGCAATTATTAAGTCATAACTATTTTTTCCATTATTTTTTTTTGGAATAACATTTTTCAAAGAAAATTCTTGATCTTTTCTATAAATTACAATTACTGATGGCTCTTTGTATGTGGGATTTCCATTTTTAGGATTTCTTTCAATTTGCCATTTTTTATTTAAAAATTCTTGATTTAATCTTCTTAATTGATTTGAAAAATCGAGTGATGAATTACCTCTAAGTTTAACTATTTTCCAATTCATTTTTTTTTGTTTATTTTTGTCATTTGATTTAAGTGATGTTGATTCTACATAATTGAGATTTGAAATAACAAATACCGTATTTTTATGTTCAACAAATCGATCTGGAAGTTTTTCAAGTCCCAATCTAACATCTTCCATACTAATTTCTTTTGTGCTTACCAATAGGGGAATATGAGGCATTTTCTGATGACATTGCCTCATCACACTCATCAATAATGATCCATCACCCATGCCTGCATCAAATATTTTTAATGCTGGAAACTTAGGTTTTAATTTTTGTACAATAGGTTTTAAAGCATCAGCAATCTTATTCTTTTCATTTGTCGTTGTAACAAAAAGCAAATATTTTTGCCTGTTATCAAAAAATCTAAAATTCTTTTTCATAAATGTTAGTATGTATTATTTATTTGCTGGATAATTAGTTGTTATGAATTTTTTTAACACATTTAATACTCGATCTGCTTCCTCTAATAGCATCATATGTCCACAATTATCAATTATATCTATTTGACTTCCTTCAATTAAATTAGCTAGTTTTTTCCCTTCTTTAACTGGACACATCTTATCGTCAGTAGCAAGTATAGAAAGGGTAGGAATTTTAATTTGTTTAGCAGCTTCAAAACCATTTTTGTAATTATCACATGCTCTAAAATCTACACCGAGGGTATTTTTTATTGTCCTAGTTTTAGCTAACATTGAACCCGTATTAATATGATATAGACCTGGCACAGGGTGGCCCCCAAAGTGACCAGCTGGTCCATGAGCCCAGTCCATCATTAATTCAACAGCTTTAGGATCGTTATTTTCTGCTAAAGACAATAATTCAGGGTTCATTGGAATTGCTCCAGCGCCACCCATTAAACTTAAAGTTTTTATTTTATTAGGATTTCTTGCTGTACATTCAACAGTAACTAAACATCCTTGTGAATGACCAACTAATGATGCTTCTTTATATCCAACTGCATCAATAACATCGCTTACCCAATCAGCCATATCCTCAATTGATCTTAAACTTTCTCCCCCTGACAATCCATGACCCGGCATATCTAAAGCTAAAACACTGTATCCATGAAAAGCAAAATATCTTGTTTGCAAAACCCATGTCATATGAGTTAGTCCACTACCATGCACAAATATTATTAATGGCTTATTCTTATCGAAAGGTCTACCTCCCGTAGAAGCATAAACCTCTTTATTATTTACCTGAAACTTCATTGATTGGATACGAGTCTAGGTTTCCTAGCAGCTCTAAATCCATTTTCAAAGTCATTTTTAATATCATCAATATCTTCAATACCGACTGACAATCTGATCATATCATGTGATAAACCCGCAAATTTTAATGTAGCTTCATCCATTTGAGAATGTGTTGCTGATGCTGGATGAATTACCAATGTTCGTGTATCTCCAACATTTGCTAAATGAGAAGCAAGTTTAACGTTATTAATAAATGCTTCACCTGCAGCTTTTCCTCCTTTAATACCAAACGCTATCATTGATCCTTTACCATTTGGTAATAATTTGCTTGCTAAATCATGATCAGGATGATCTGGTACACTCGGATGTGAAACCCAAGCAACACTATCATGACCTAATAAATACTCGACCATTTTTTCTGCATTCTCGCAATGTTTTTTCATTCTTACTGAAAGTGTCTCTATACCTTGTAACACATTCCATGCATTTTGAGGGCTTAGACATGGACCAAAATCTCTCATACCCTCTGCTCTTGCTTTCATTGTAAATGCTGTTGGTCCAAATTCTTCAGCAAAAGATAATCCATGATAACCTTCATAAGGTTGCGTCATTGTTGGAAATTTATCATTTTGCATCCAGTCAAATTTACCACCTTCAACAATTATACCAGCCATTGAAGATCCATGACCTGCCATCCATTTAGTAAGTGAATGAACTACAATATCAGCACCGTGCTCTATAGGTTTACATAAATAAGGTGTTTGATAAGTTGCATCTACCATTAAAGGAATACCTGCATCATGAGCTATTTTAGCAATCTCAGGCATATTCATTATTTCATTTCCTGGATTACCTACAAGTTCTCCAAAAATACCTTTAGTATTTTTTTGAATTGCTTTTTTAAATCCCTCTGTGTCTCTTGGTTTTACAAAAGTTGTTTTAATTCCAAATTTTGGAAGTGTTAATCTAAATAAATTTACAGTTCCTCCATAAAGTTGGGATGATACAACTAAATGATCTCCTGCTTCACAAAGAGTCATTACTGCAAGAAATATTGCACTCATACCAGACGATGTAGCAAGTGCAGCTGTTCCACCTTCTAATGAAGCAACTCTCTCCTCTAAAACAGCAACTGTCGGATTTGATATCCTACTATAAATATGTCCACCTCTTTCTAAATTAAATAATGCTGCAGCATGATCTACATCATCAAATAGATATGAAGTTGTTTGGTATATTGGTACTTGTCTTGAACCAGCATTTTTATGAGGTTGATAACCTGCATGTAAACTAAGGGTATCAAATTTATATGTTTTGGGATCCATTCCTTTTTTGTCTGACATTTAGTGCTCCTGTTTAAATTTTAAGATTTATTATAAATAAATATTATCGCTTATTTATAGCCTATTTATTAGTTAAAACTATCAAAAATGACTTAAGTTCTAACTGTATATCGTTTGACAATATATCGATTTATAAGTATTAATCCCGCAATTATGACTAAATTTCTTAAAAAAGATGACCTCAATACTAAATGGTTTGAAATTGACGCAACCGGAGCTGTAGTTGGAAGACTAGCAACCGTTGTATCAAAAATTCTTAGAGGAAAAAACAAAGCAACATTTACTCCTCATATGGATAGTGGAGATTTTGTTGTTGTTAAAAACGTAGATCAATTAAAATTTACAGGGAATAAGTTTTCAAACAAAAAATATTATAGACACACAGGGCATCCTGGCGGAATTAAAGAAACAACACCTGAAATATTACAATCTTCAAAACCAGGTGAAGTTTTAAAAATGGCAGTAAAAAGAATGTTACCTGGCGGTCCTTTAGCTAAAAAACAACTAACAAAACTTAAGGTTTATTCAGGATCGGATCATCCTCATTCAGCACAAAACCCTGAAGTAATAGAAATTGGAAACCTTAATTCAAAAAATATAGTAAGAAATTAAAATGGAAACAAATCAATCTACATCTTCAAAACTAAAATTAGATTTTAAAGAAGCAAAATATGCAACGGGTAGAAGAAAAACTTCAATTGCAAAAGTTTGGTTAAAAAAAGGGACTGGTAAAATTTACGTTAATGGTAAAAATCTTGATGATTATTTCACAAGAGCTACTCATAAAATGCAAATACTAAGACCTTTTGAAATTATCAATCAATCTACAGAATACGATGTTAGATCTCAAGTTGTTGGAGGTGGACACACAGGTCAAGCAGGAGCATTAGTACATGGTATATCAAGAGCACTATTACAATTTGATGAAAATCTAAAACCAACACTTAGAAAAGAAAAACTTACCACAAGAGATTCTAGATCAGTTGAAAGAAAAAAACCTGGTCGTGCAAAAGCTAGAAGAAGTTATCAATTCTCTAAAAGATAATATCATTTTATTAAACAACTGTTATATTACAATATGTCTAAGATTAATGCATTAGTTGCTGGAGCTACAGGATACATAGGTATTCAATTGGTCAAATTATTAACTAAACATAAAAGAGTTAAAATTAAATATCTTTGTGGTGATACCTCTGTAGGTAAGAAAATTAGCTCTTATGATAAATATTTTAATAAATATAAACTACCAAACATCGTTAAATTTAATAAAGAGTTATTAAAAAATGTTGATGTTATATTTACTGCATTACCTAATGGAGAGGCTCAAAAAATTTCAAAAAATTTAAATAATAAAAATATTTTAATTGATTTAGCGGCAGATTTTAGACTTAAATCAGCCAGCGATTATTTGAAATGGTATAAAATCAAACACAATGCTCCTAAATTAATTAAAAAAAGTATTTATTCTTTACCTGAGTTAAATAATCAGAACATTAAAAAATATAAGATAATTTCTTGTCCAGGCTGTTATCCAACATCAATTTTATTACCGCTAGTACCGTTAATTAATAAAAATATTGTTAAATCAAACAATATCATAATTGACTCTAAATCTGGTTATTCAGGTGCAGGCAGAAATATTCATAAAAAATATAACAACAAATTTTTAAATGAGACATTGAGTGCTTATGGTTTAGCTTTTCACAGACACAATTCAGAGATTGATCAGGAACTAAAAATAAAAACTGGCAAAAAGGTAAAATTTCAATTTACACCTCATCTTTCACCAATGTTTAGAGGAATATTAACTACAATGTATTTAGATCTTAAAAGAAATGATTCTCTTGAAAAAATTTATTCTTTTCTAAAAAAATATTACAAAAATAATGAATTTATTAAAATTTTGAAACCAAATACATTTTTAGGAACTAATGAAGTAATAAACACAAATAACTGTCATATTTCTGTTTGTGAGAGCAAATATAGGAATAAAATTATTATATTGTCAGCAATAGATAATTTGATTAAGGGTGGTAGTGGACAAGCTGTTCAAAATATGAATATTTTATTTGGATATAAGTCTGACGAAGGATTAAATTGATGAGAATACTAATAATTTTATTAATTTTTTTATTTTTAAATAATTGCTCTAATCAAAACTTTGGTTCTTTTTTAAAAAAAAAAAATGATGATATAGTTCAAAAGCCAAATTTAGACATTGATAAAAATATTTCTTTTGAAGATTTTAAAAATAAAATTATTAATTATGGAAAAAATAGTAGTTTTCCAAGTTTAGATGATTGATATGACTAAAAAGCTTAATATAGCAATTGTTGGATTAGGGCAGATTGGAAATTATCTCTATAATGAATTAAATACAAAAAAAAAAGATATTCTAAAAAAAACTGGAAAAATTATCTCCATATCTGCAATTTCAGCTAAAAATATTAATAAAAAAAGAAAATTTAGAATTAATAAGAAAATATTTTATAAAGATCCCTTTAAAATTTTTAAAAATAATAAAATTGATATTTTAATTGAAGCCATTGGTCAATCTGATGGTATATCAAAAAAAATTGTACAATTTGCACTTAAGAATAAAATTCATGTTGTAACTCCTAACAAGGCATTAATTTCTAAACACGGTAATTATCTGTCTAAACTTGCAGAAAAAAATAAAGTTAATTTAGAATTTGAAGCGTCAGTAGGAGGTGGAATCCCTGTATTAAGAACTATTAAAGAAGGACTAGCAACTAATAAGATAAGTAAAGTATATGGAATATTAAATGGTACTTGTAATTATATATTATCTGAAATGGAAGAAACTAAGTCTGGTTTTTCAACTGTATTAAAAAAAGCTCAACTATTAGGTTATGCTGAACCAGGTAATCCAAAATTAGATTTAAATGGATACGATGCTTTAGCTAAAGTTAAAATTCTTTCTGCATTAGCATTTAATAATAAAGTTTCGAATTCAAAATGTTTAATGGAGGGTATTGAAAATATAGAATACAAGGATTTAGAAATTGCAAATCAATTAAATTATAAAATTAAATTATTGGGTATAACAGAAATTGTTAATAATAAATTATTTGAAAGAGTTCATCCGTGTTTAATTAAAAAAAATACATACATCGCGAATGTAAATGGTGTTATGAATGCTGTAATAATTGAGGGTAATCCAGTAGGGGAGAGTGTTTTGCAAGGAGAAGGTGCTGGGCCTGGTCCAACATCATCTGCTTTAATGTCTGATCTTTTGTCAATTTTACGTGGAAATATCAAATACCCTTTTGGGATTTCTGATAATAAAAGAAAATCTCCTTCAATATATAATACAGATAATTATTCCAATGCCTTATATATTAGACTTGAAGTTAAAGATAAACCGGGTGTCCTATCTGAAATCA
>CACISK010000010.1 GCA_902589315.1 uncultured Pelagibacteraceae bacterium | reverse complement strand
TTGAAATAAATGAAAAAATTACTAATACAATACTAGATAAAAAAACTAGATATATCGTGTTTGAAAATAATTGAAAGGTATCTAAATCAAATAAATTTTTTGGAAAAATTATTGTCCAATATAACATTTGCAAAACAGGGAATAAAAAACTGACTAAAAAAACTAAAAAACAAAATCCGAATACTAAAAACCCTTTTGAAAAGTTTAATTTAATTTTCTTCTTTTCTTTGATTCCTCCCTTAACTGGAGAGTGATATTGAGCTTTTTTTCTTGAAATATTTTCAATAAAAAAAAGTCCTAGAATAAATAACAGTAAAAAAAATGAGAGCTGGTTTGCAAAAGCTAAATCATCAAAAGATATCCATGAATCATATATTCCGGTAGTAAGAGTTGCTATACCAAAAAATGATACTGCTCCAAAATCAGATAGTGTTTCCATAGCAACTAAAGCTAGTCCAGCAACTATCGCTGGTCTTGCAGATGGTAAAATGATTTTAAAGAAAGACTTATATTTTGAAAAACCTAGATTTTGTCCTAATTCAATTAAATTTTGAGATTGATAATGAAATGATGCTCTAGTTAGTACGTAAACATATCCAAATAGTGAAAAAGATATGGATAATATGGCACCAAGCATACCATCAAATTTAGGTATTGATCTATTATATTCACCAGGTCCAAATAAAGATTTTAAAATTGAATACAGTGTTCCAAAGTTTTCAAAAAAAGCTGTTAACGAATAAGCATAGATGTAAGCAGGTACTGCAAAAGATAATATTAAGGCCCATTTAAAAAATTTAACACCTGGAAAATCATAAAATGAAACTACATATGCACAGCCAACACCTAAGATTAATGTAAGAAATAAAACTCCTAAAAGTAATATTAAAGAATTATAAATATATTCAATTAAAAATGTATTTTTTAAAATATCAAAGTAATTAGTTGTTTCTTGGAAGAAACTTGCAAACACAGTTAAAATTGGAATTGCGACAATAAATGAAACTATAAAAGATGATAAGTACCAGGAATTAAATTTCATATATTATAATCCGCCTTATAATCATGAAAATCAAAAGTGCCCATGATTTAGGAGACCAAACCATAGGCACAAACTTTAGAAAATCAAAAATTAAATACTTTTAGGATATGCGGAACCTCCTTAGTTTTAATTTCAGACAATTTTCTATTATTTACACGTTTATTGATTTTTTCACACTCCGAAGCACATGCAGGACAGGCTTTGGTAGATTTATTATAATCAACTTCCGTAGTAAATTTTTTTTTAACAGCTGTCATTTACTTCCAACCAGCAGCTAACATTACTTCTAATGCATCTGCTTGTTTTGCACCGTATGACTTAACACTTGTTTTAGTATCCATTACAAAGTTCATCTCTTTGCCTGGAACTAAATCATTAGGTGTTACACCACCTATCATAGGATACTCAAATGTATTATTCACAATATGATTTTGAGCCTCTTCTGATAATAAAAACTCAACTAATTTTACAGCATTAGCTTTATTTGGTGAATGTTTAAGCATACCAGCTCCACTAATATTAATGTGCGTTCCTCTATCTTGTTGATTAGGGAAAAAAGGCATTACTTTTTTTGCTGCTTCTTGTTGTTCAGCACCTTTTTTTCCAGATAACATCAATGCATAATAGTATGTGTTTGCAACAGCAATATCGGCTTCTCCTGCAGCAACAGCCATGATTTGCGCACGGTCATTACCTTTTGGAGTTCTAGCCATGTTTGCTACAACAGCTTTAGACCATTCTGCAGTTTTAGCTTTACCATTATTCTTAACAAGTGAAGCAACTAAAGATTGGTTATAAATGTTGTTAGATTTTCTTATTACTAATCTACCTTTCCATTTTGGATCAGCTAGACCTTCGTAAGTCATGCCATTAAGTTCGTTTGCATTTACTCTTTCAGGTGAATAATAAATTATTCTTGCTCTTTTAGCTATTCCAGTCCATTTTGCAGATCTAAATTGTGCAGGTACGGCATCCTTAATAGCTTTTGACCAACCTGCATTTTGCATCATTCCTTTAGCTGCAAAGGCACCTAATCTTCCAGCATCAGCTGTGATGTATAAATCTCCAACACAGTCTGCTCCCTCTTCAGTAATTCTTTTCTGCAGGGCTTTATCTTTACCTGATACTACGTTTACTTTAATTCCTGTTGCTGCTGTGAACTTTTCATATAATTGAATGTCAGAATCATAGTGTCGTGCACTAAAAATATTGACCTCAGCGGCAATCGTAAAACTTGAAATTAAAGCAAAAAACAATGAAATTATTGTTAATTTTCTCATTCTACTCCTTAAATTTAAATTTATATTAAACGTAATTTGTCCTGCAATGCGGATGATAACTATTCTCAATGAAAATGATTATCAATTGCAATATTGTCGCAATTGATAATCAATCGCAATTATTACTGTTTTTTGAGTAAATTATTTAAAATTCCCACTCAGAAATTTTACTGTAAAGGAAGTTTCTAAAAGCTTGAACTCTAGCAACATTTTTAAGTGATTGAGGGTATACAAAGTGTGCCTCTGTAGTTGGACCTTGAACACTAGGTAATACTTTAACTATATTTGGTTGTTTTATGGTCAAATAATCTGGTATTGCAGCTAAACCTACTCCAGATTGAACTGCTAAAAGTAGTCCATAAACGCTATTTACTCTCATAGCAGTCTTTCTTTTTTTATTATCTTTCATACCAAGTTTTAAAGCCCAATCTGGGTTATAAACTGGAGATGGAGCTCCCCTGCCAAAAGAAATGAAGCTGTGTTTATTTAAATCGTTAACTGTTTTAGGATATCCGTGTTTTTCTAAGTATTTAGGTGATCCATAAATGTGATAATTTATATCGATCAGCTTTTTTTGAATATAATTAAGCTGTTTTGGTCTTCTCATAAATATACCGATATCAGCTTGTCTTGTACTTAAATCTAGTTCTTTATCATCAAATATCAACTCAACTTCAATTTCAGGGTTAAGTTGCATAAATTCTTGAATTCTTGGTGTTAACCAGGTTGTTCCGAAACTTACTACAGTGGTTACAGTTAACTTACCTGACGGCTTATTTTTTTTATCTCCCAAAGTAGTCTCAACTTCTTTTAATTTGGAAATTACTTCATGTGCTGTTTTAAATACATATTCTCCATTTTCAGTAAGTGTTAAGCCTCTTGCATGACGTTCAAATAATTTAACTTTTAAATCTTCTTCTAAAGATTGAATTTGTCTACTAATTGCAGATTGACTTAGATTTAGAATTACTGTTGCACTAGTAAAGCTGCCAGCTTCAGCAACTGCATGAAATATCTTTAATTTATCCCAATCCATTATTTATTTACATCCACTACTATTTTATTTTTTAAATTTCCTTTTAATATATCGGGATAGACATTTAATAATTCATCTAATCCAATAGTATTTACAGTTTTTTCTAAAATATTAAAATCTAGCAAAGCAGGAAATTCTCCCCATACAAACTCTTTTCTTTTCTTACTGATATTAACCGAGTCTACTCCCCACAATTTAACTGCTCTTAATATAAATGGAATTACTGATGTATTTAATTTATTGCCACTAGCATTTCCACATATGGCAACAATTCCTTTTGGTTTGGTTTGAGCTATTGCATTAGATAAAATGTTACCACCCACAGTATCTACAACACCGTCCCATGTTCCTTTATCTATTAATCTTGCTTCACCCTCAAATTCTTTACGATCTATAACGTTTTTTGCACCAAGTTCTTTTAAATAATCTGCTTTATCTGGTTTGCCAGTTATCGCTGTAACATTAATTCCCATTTTTGCAAGAACCATTACTGCTACCATACCAACACCACCCGTAGAACCTGTTACCAATACATCATTTACTTTTGATTGCATCAATAGTTCCTCTCTTGCTTTAACTGCAAAGGCACATAACAAACCTGTAAGACCAGCAGTTCCTAAAATCATAGCTTGTTTATTTGTCATTCCCTCAGGTGTTTTTGTAAGATGATCTTTTTTAACTTTTGCATATTGAGAATATCCACCATCAAAAAGTTCACCTGCTCTACAACCTGTTAATATTACTCTGTCTCCCTCTTTAAATTCTTCACCATCACTTTGTGCAACAGTTCCAGAAAAATCAATGCCAGGTATTCTTGGATACTCTTTTACTAATTTGCCACCATCTTTTAGTATCATTGCATCTTTCCAATTAAGGTCAGAATAATCTATCTTAACTAGCACATCACCATCTTTAAAATGGTCTAAACTTAATTCTTTAACTTCTCTTGTAAAATTTTCGTTTTGATTGTTTATTACAACTGCTTTAAATGAGTCCACCATCTTTATCAGTAAATATTATTTTGCAATAAATCGCAAATATCTATTTTGATAACTTAAATCGTCTTTAAACTGTCCAAGATAAAAATTTGTAACTGTTGTAGCTTGCTCTTTTTTTATACCTCTCATGGTCATACACTGATGAGTTGAATCTATTGTTACCGCAACTCCTTTTGCATCCAACGACTCCATTAAAGTATTAGCGATCTGAACAGTTAGTCTTTCTTGTGTTTGTAATCTTTTTGAAAATACTTCTACAACTCTTGCTATTTTACTTAGTCCTACAACTCTTTGATTTGGTATATAAGCTACATGAGCAATTCCTATAATTGGTGCCATGTGATGTTCGCAATGACTTTGAACTGAAATATTTTTTTGAACAACCATATCGCTATAGCCTTCAACATCACCAAATGTTTTGTCTAAAACTGCTTTAGGATCTTCTTTATATCCCTTGAAATATTCTTTAAATGCTTTTGTAACTCTTTTTGGAGTTTCCAATAAACCTTCTCTTGTAGGATCTTCACCCAACCATTTAAGTATTTTGACAAAAGCTTCTTCTGCTTCTTTGTCTGTTACTTCATTATTAATATTTTTCTCGTTTTCGTTTTTTACTAATTTCATGACGTGCTTTTATATATATAAAACGTTCATTTTAAAATATTTATTATATTTATTATTATGTTAGATAATTCCACATATATGTTTAAAAAAAGAGAAAATGTAGCAGAAATAGAAGAAGGCAAGCTTTTATCTCCTAAATTCGACAATGATGGATTGATTCCAGTCATTACAACATGCTCAAAAACAAAAGAAATATTAATGCATGGGTATATGAATGTCGAAGCCTTCAAATTAACTATTGAAACCAAAGAAGCTCATTACTGGAGCAGATCAAGACAATCAATTTGGCATAAAGGAAGAACAAGTGGGTTTGTTCAAAAAGTAAAAGAGATTCGAATTGATGATGATCAAGATGCAGTGTGGATGACTGTAGATATTGGTGAAGGTTCTAGTTGCCACGTTGGGTACAGATCCTGTTTTTACAGATCTGTTCCTTTGGGTAAAATTGATAATGCAAGACAAATCGAAATGAAATTTGAAGAAGAAAAAAAAAAATTTGACCCAGAAATTGTTTATAAAGGACAACCTAATCCAACAAAAATTTAATAATGAATTATAAAATGCAAATTATTAAACATTTTGGACCATCTATTTTAAAAGTGAAAATTCCGGATGATATACTTATTAATTTAAATAATTATATTGACGAAATTATTAAAAACAAATCTAAATCTAAATCTCTTGACCACGGAAATAAATTGGTTGGTGATGTTACGCAAGAGTTTAAATTAGAAAATGATTTTATAACAAAAGTTGGATGGTTAAATTTTTTAGGTGCTTGCACAAGTAAGTGGATTGAAGCAGACATGGGTAAGAAAATAAAAAATTTTAAAGTAATTAGTAGTTGGGTAGTTAGACAATTTAAAGATGAATATAATCCAGTCCATTGGCATGGTGGACATATATCTGGTGCAGGTTTTCTAAAATTACCAGAAACTTTTGGAAAACATGTTCAAAATAAAAGTAATAGTCAATATCAAGGAGGTAAATTACAGTTAATACATGGATCAAGGATGTTTTTATCAAATTCAAAATTTACAATCAATCCAGAAGTTGGAGATTTTTATTTTTTTCCAAATTATATGATGCATACTGTATATCCTTTCAAAGATACCAACGAAGAGAGAAGATCAATTTCATTTAATGCAAAAATAGATGAAGATATATACGATGTTTATAGTGGTTAAAACTTTCCAATATTGAAATATCATTTTATGGAAAAAATACAAAAAAATGTTTTGGATGAAGATTTAGAACTTTGTTCTAATGATCCATTGACAGGATGGTACAGAGATGGATGTTGTAATACAGATGAAAATGACCATGGCGTTCATACTGTTTGTGCTAAAGTAAATACTGAATTTCTAGAATGGTGCAAAGAAGCAGGAAATGATTTAATTACACCTCATCCCGAGTTTGGTTTTCCCGGTTTGAAAGATGGTGATAGTTGGTGTGTGTGTGCAAGTTGGTATGCTAGAGCTTTGGAAGCGGGAAAAGGATGTCCTATTTATTTAAAAAAAACTCATAAAAACACTTTGAAACTTATTCCAATTGAAACTTTAAAAAAGTTTGCAATAGATTTATCTTAATTACATATTTCCGTATTTAGGTCCGCCTCCACCTTCTGGGGTTACCCAAGTGATATTTTGGGACGGCTCTTTAATATCACACGTTTTACAATGTATGCAATTTTGTGCATTTATTACAAATTTTTGAATAGAATTTACTTCTTGAACTTCATAAACTCCTGCTGGACAATATCTTTGTGCAGGCTCATCAAATTTTTCCAAAGTATATTTTATAGGCAAATCTGGATCTTTAAGCTTTAAGTGGACTGGTTGATTGTCATCATGAATTGTACCCGTTAAATAAACTGAGCTAGTTTTATCAAAAGTAATAACATTATCAGGCTTAGGATAATCAATTTTTGGCATTTTATCTGCTGGTTTTAAAGCTTCATGATCAGCATGTTTATGTTTTAATGTGAAAGGTAACTTTCCTCTAAATAAAATCTGGTCAATTCCAGTAAATAATATACCCAATATTAATCCCCAAGAGAAACTTGGTTTTACATTTCTTGCCTCATGTAATTCTTTGTAAACCCAACTTTCTTTAAATTTTTGTTCATATGTAGATAAATTTAAATTTTTTGTAAGATGCTCATAAATTGTTTCAGCAGCTATCATTCCACTTTTCATTGCAGTATGAGAACCTTTGATTTTAGGCATATTTAATGTACCAGCATCACATCCAACTAACAAAGCTCCAGGCATATACATTTTGGGTAAGCTTTGTATACCTCCTTCAATTAAAGCTCTTGCGCCGTAAGAAATTCTTTTACCGCCTTGAATTATTTTTTTTATATCTGGATGTGTTTTAAATCTTTGAAACTCATCAAAAGGTGAGAGATGAGGATTTTGATAATCTAATCCAATTACATATCCTAGAAAAACTTGTTTATTTTCTGCATGATACATAAAACTTCCACCATAAGTATTATTATCTAATGGCCATCCAGCAGTATGCATTACTAAACCTTCTGTATGATTTTTTTCATCTATCTCCCAAATTTCTTTAAAACCAATTCCATATTGTTGAGGATTTTTACCTTTGTCTAATTCAAACTTCTTTATTAATTCTTTTCCTAAATGACCTCTACATCCTTCTCCAAATACAGTAACTCTTGCATGTAATTCTATACCGGGTTCATAAGTATCTTTTTTATTTCCCTCTTTATCAATACCCATATCTTGAGTAGCAATACCTTTAACTGATCCATCTTCGTTATATAAAACTTCGCTTGCTGCAAAACCTGGGAATATCTCAACTCCTAATTCTTCGGCTTGTTCTGCCAGCCATCTACATAAATTTGCAAGGCTTATAATATAGTTATTATGGTTCTGTTGAACTTTAGGAAGTAACCATGTTGGCCAACTTAGAGATTTTTGTTTTCCTAAAAATAAAAATTTTTCTTTTTTAACTTTTGTTTTAATTGGAGCATTTAATTCTTTCCAATTAGGTATTAATTCATCAAGAGCTCGTGTTTCAAACACGTTCCCTGACAAAATATGTGCACCTATTTCAGATGCTTTTTCTAATAGGCAGACATTTATATCTGGATTTAACTGCTTTAATTTAATTGCAGTTGAAAGTCCCGATGGTCCGCCACCTACGATGACAACATCGTATTCCATCACTTCTCTGGACATAATGATAATTTCTTACAGTATTTGCTATTTTTGTATAGTGTTTAATTTGTTCAATTCTGACAAAAACTGAGGGAGGGCTTCAAAAAGATCTGCCTCTAAACCGTAATCTGCGACACTAAAAATTGGAGCTTCTCCATCTTTATTAATAGCTACAATAATTTTACTTTCTTTCATTCCTGCTAAGTGCTGTATCGCACCCGATATTCCAACTGCTATATATAAATCTGGAACTACAACTTTACCCGTTTGACCAACTTGATGGTCGTTTGTAATATAACCTGCATCAACTGCAGCTCTTGATGCTCCTATCGCTGCATTAAGTTTATCTGCAATATCACTAATTAATTTAAAATTTTCACCGTTTTGCATTCCTCTTCCACCAGAAATAACTATTCTAGCTGTACCAAGTTCTGGCCGATCTGACTTAACCTCTTCTTTTTTTAAAAATTTAGTAGATGAACTAGCCTCTGCAGGATCAGATTTTGTAATTTCAGCTGAACCACCACTCTTATCTGCAGGATCAAATGAAGTTGGTCTAATAGTAACACATTTTTTCTTATCGTTACTTTTAACTGTAGCAAAAGCATTTCCAGCATAAATTGGTCTTAAAAAAGTATCTTCAGAAATAACTTTAATAATATCGCTTACTTGCGATGTATCTAGCAAAGCCGCAATTCTTGGCATTAAATTTTTACCAAATGTATTTGCTGAGCTTACAATGTGTGAATAATTTTCTGCATGCTTAGTTATTGCTGCAGTATAATTTTCAGCAATGTAATTTTCATAAATTTCATTATCAACATGAATAACTTTTTTTACATTTGGAACTTCAGATAAAGATTTTGCAACATCGTCAGCTTTATGACCTAAAACCAAAACATGAAGATCCTCGTTTATTTGAGAAGCTGCTGTAATAGCATTATATGTAAATGGTCTAACTTCTTTATTGTTATGTTCTGCAATTAATAATACTGACATTTAAATTACTTTAGCCTCATTTTTTAATTTTTGCACCAATTCTTCAACACTAGCGACTTTTATTCCAGCTTTTCTTTTTGGTGGCTCTTCTACTTTAATTTGTTCGATTCTAGGATTAATATCAACTCCTAAATCTGAAGCATTTATCTGTTCTATTGGTTTTTTCTTAGCTTTCATAATATTTGGAAGCGAAGCATATCTTGGTTCGTTTAATCTTAAATCACATGTAACAATTGCTGGAACATTTACTTCAATAGTTTCTAAACCTTCATCAATTTCACGAGTTACCTCTAATGCATTATTTTTAACTTCGATTTTAGATGCAAAAGTTGCTTGCGGCCAATTTAATAAAGCTGCTAGCATCTGACCAGTTTGATTACAATCGTCATCGATTGCTTGTTTGCCCATAAAAACTAAATCTGGATTTTCTTTTTCTACAATTTTTTTTAAAATTTTTGAAACTGCTAATGGCTCAATTACACTATCTACTTTGACATGTATGCCTCTATCTGCTCCAACAGCTAGTGCTTTTCTAACAGTTTCTTGTGCCTTTTCTTCACCGATTGTAATTGCAACTATTTCTTTAGCTTTGCCAGCTTCTTTAATTTTTACTGCCTCTTCGATTGCATTATCATCTGGTGGATTTGTTGACATTTTAACGTTGTCAGTGACAACACCAGAACCATCTTCTTTAACTCTTATTTGAACGTTGTAATCAATAACTCTTTTAACTGCGACTAATATTTTCATTAAGCTCTTAATAAATTGTTTTCTGGATCGTAAGGACTTTCATCTAAAATTGTTGCATCGTATTTCTCACCTAATATTTCAATTTTAAGTTTTTGTCCAATATTAGCTAATTCTGGTTTAACCATTCCTAATGCTAATGATTTTCCAATTCTAAAACCAAAATCTCCTCCTGTAGCTCTTCCTATAACACTTCCATTTTCATAAATGGGATTGTTGCCTAATACATCTGCATCATTTGGATTATGAACCTCTAAGGTAACAAGCTTGTTATCAAAACCTTTTTCTCTCCATTTGTTCAATGCATCAAGTCCAATAAAACTTCCTTTATTAGGGTGTATAAATCTATCAAGACCGCTTTCATAAGGTGAGTATTCTATTGATAGTTCTGTTCCAACCAATTTATACGACTTTTCAACTCTCAAACTATTCATTGCTCTAATACCATATGGCTTTAGTCCAAGATCTTGCCCTGCTTCCATAAGTTTATCAAAAATGTGATTTTGATATTCAATTGGATGATGAAGTTCCCATCCTAATTCACCAACAAAATTAACTCTCATAGCATTTACTGGAGCGTAACCCACATCAACCATTTTTGCACTTAGCCATTTAAAGTTTTCATTTGAAAAATCATCTTTTGAAACTCTTTGCATTAATTCTCTTGCTTTTGGACCTGAAACAACCAAAACTCCATTACTATTAGTTAAATTTTCAAACTGCACTGAACCATCTGAAGGCATCCATTTTAAAATCCAGTCATGATCTAATCTTTGGAAAGCTCCTGCTGATACTAGATAAAAGCTATCATGTGACTCTCTCATAATAGTAAATTCAGAATGAACTCCGCCTTTAGTATTTAAAGCGTGACATAAATTAATTCTTCCAACTTTTTTTGGTAATTTGTTTGCAACTAAATTATCTAAAAATTCCTCAGCTCCAGGTCCTTTAATTCTACATTTTGCAAATGCAGTCATATCTAAAAGACCAACATTTTCTTTTACGTTTTTGCATTCTTTTTCCATTGCATTGAACCATTTTGATCTTCTAAATGACCAATCATCTTTTTGCTCCATTCCATCAGTTGCAAAAAAGTTAGGTCGTTCCCATCCAAATTTTTGACCAAACACTGCTCCTAAATTTTTCATTCTGTCATAACATGGTGCTGTTCTTAATGGTCTTGCTGCTGGTCTTTCTTCATCAGGAAAGTGGGTTATGAAAACGTGACTGTAAGCTTCCTCGTTTTTAGCTTTTAAATATGATTTTGAACAATAATCGCCATATCTTCTAGGCTCTACACCAAGCATATCAATTGTTGGTTCACCATCGACTATCCATTCAGCTAGTTGCCATCCAGCTCCACCAGCTGCAGTAATTCCAAAACTGTGTCCTTCGTTAATCCAAAAGTTTTTTAATCCCCAAGCTGGACCAACAATCGGATTGCCATCAGGTGTATAACAAATTGCTCCATTATATACTTTTTTAACTCCCACTTCTCCAAAAGCTGGCACTCTATGTATTGCACCTTCGATATGAGGCGCTAATCTATCTAAATCTTCCTGAAATAATTCATACTCAGAATCCTTTGATGGTCCATCTACATAACAAGCTGGTGCACCATCTTCGTATGGTCCTAAAATTAATCCTCCCGCTTCCTCTCTCATATACCATCTACTATCACTATCTCTTAAAACTCCCATCTCTGGTAATCCATTTTTTTTTCTTTTTTGAATTTCAGGATGAGGTTCTGTAACAATATATTGATGTTCAACTGGAATAACTGGAATATCTAAACCAACCATTTTTCCAGTTTGTCTTGCAAAATTTCCTGAGCAAGAAATAATATGTTCACATTCAATTGATCCTTTATTTGTTTCAACAACCCAACCATCTTTAGTTTGTTTCATTCCAACAACATTTGTATTTCTATAAATTTCTGCTCCCCTATTTCTTGCACCTGTTGCAAGAGCTTGAGTTAAATCAGCTGGTTGGATATATCCATCTTCAGGGTGTTGTATTGCACCAACTAAATCTGATGTATTACATAATGGCCAGATTTCCTTAACTTGGTCTGGAGTTAAAAATTTTACATCAACACCTATTGTTTGAGCAACACCAGCGTATTGAAAGTATTCATCCATTCTATCTTTGGTGCTTGCTAATCTAATATTAGATACAACGCTAAAACCTACATTCTTACCTGTCTCTTCTTCTAAAGTTTTATATAAATTGACAGCATACTTATGAAGTTGTCCTACAGAATAACTCATATTAAATAGTGGTAATAAGCCCGCCGCATGCCAAGTTGAGCCTGATGTTAGTTCTTTTCTTTCAATCAAAACTACATCTGACCAACCTTTTTTTGCTAAATGATAAAGAGCACTTACCCCTACTACTCCACCACCAACTACAACTACTTTTGCTTTGGATTTCATTATCAAATTTCTACTAAATTTTAATTACTTACGAAACAAAATTCTATTATTCATCATCTGCGTCACGCCAGCCCATTCTGAACATTAAATAAGCGGCAACTATAACGGAAATTGTACCTACTACCATGCCAATATTAATCCCAACTTCACTACCCCAAAAATACCATCCAAGTTGAGTCGATGAAATTGTTGGAAAGCATAAAATAAACATTAGAATTGCGTACCTAATATACATTGGAGGCTTTTTCATTATATTGACGATCCCATAGGTATTGGCTGAGAAACTGCTGTGGTCAGCCAGCAATCTAAAAGATTGCCTTCTTTATTATTCTTTTCAACTTTCCATTTAAATTTAAAATATTGTTTATCCTTATCCAAGACAACAACTTCATAAGTTGCCATTGTACTTGATTTGTAAATTTCAGTTACTGTGTTTTCTTTGTGATCAATCAGCATCGAGTATGAAGCCCCTTTTAACATTCTTTTAAATCTATCTAACGGACCTGTCATCCTTTGATTATTTGGATGTGCAAATTCCCATGTTTGCTCAATTCCTCTATCTTTATATGGACTGTCATTTTTCATTAACGCCTTTAATTGAATTAAAACAACTTGTTTCGGATCTATATTTACACTTGGTTTTAAAACATCGGCAAATGAAGAATTAAAATAAAAAAATGTAATTAAAATAAAAAAAATTTTGGATTTCATATTTTAAATTTATCTTAAATTTAAAATGAAATAAAAGGTCTTAATATCACACTCAATAATTTGTTATTATATAGTTTTGAATAATCTGTCGTATTCGTTTTTAATACATTTATTAGATATATAATAAATTTTATTTTGAGAGACTAATTTTGCTGCATTTTCGTTATGAATTCCTAATTGCAACCATAATACATTTGCACCAATTTCTATTGTTTGTTTTGCTATTTCCTCGGCTTCTTCGCTGGGTCTAAAAACGTTAACAATTCCTACATGATCTTTTATATCCGTTAATTTTTTATAAACTGGCTCACCATGTATTATTTTATTATCTGTTACTGGATTAACAGGAAAAACTTTGTAACCTGTATTTCTTAAATATTTCATTATTATATTGGACGTTTTTTTTGAGTCAGGGCTTGCTCCAACAATTGCTATAGTCCGATAACTTAAATAAAGTTCTTTTATCTTTTCATCTACGAGTGTTGTATCCATAATTTAATTTAAATTTTAAGATCTAGTCGAGGTTTCCAAAATGGTCTGAAGAGTTCAATTTTTGGGCATCTATTCATAACTACTTTTAAACCTGCATCTTCAGCAATTTTTGCTGCATCATGATTAATTACACCGATTTGTCCCCATAAAACTTTTGCTCCAATTGATATTGCCTCTTCAGCAATTCCATAAAGATCCTCAGATCTTCTAAAAACTTCGACCATATCAACGGGTCTATCGATAGCTGATAAATTTGGATAAACTTTTAAATTTCTAATTTCCTTTATGCCTGGTTTAGGATTTACAGGTATCATATGATAGCCAGTTTCGTGCAAAACTCTTAATACACCATAACTAAATTTAGTTTTGTCTGGACTAGCACCTACCATTGCAATTGTCTTAACTGAGCTTAAAATATCTTTTAAATATTCAGCGCTATAAGGTTCGTTATGGTTCATTTTTATTTTTTTTCATCCTTTTTACTTGCAATATCTGCTTTTAATTCGTGTGGCTCTAAAGGATCAAGAAAAGGATTTCGGTATAATTTATCATGACTTTCAACTCCTATTTCAATTGTGCAATTTGTTTTTGCTTTAGCAACACATAAAATAATATATCCATCATTTATTTGTCTGTTATTTAAAGCAACTTGAGAACGTTGATCTACTTCTCCATTAATTAGTTTGGCTGCACATGTAATACATCCTCCATACTGACATCCGTATGGAAGATCGACACCTTGATCTCTTAATTCGTTTAATAAAGGTTTTTTTCCACTGACTTCAAAAGCACTGTTATTTCTGTTTGAGATTGTAATCTTTGTCATAGCCAGATGTCGCTTGTGCAATCTCCACCTGGATATCTACTTTCAT
The DNA here is from genome assembly GCA_902589315.1 of uncultured Pelagibacteraceae bacterium. Lineage (GTDB taxonomy): Bacteria > Pseudomonadota > Alphaproteobacteria > Pelagibacterales > Pelagibacteraceae > Pelagibacter. The sequence goes on along the minus strand of CACISK010000010.1, from coordinate 5,190 downwards.
GGCACCTACTAGGTCCATTTGGCTCTTTACCAAAATCAACAATAAAATCTTTATTAATTTTCATCCCACCATTTTCAACATCGCAATCAATCATAATCATTGCTCCACCCTGTTTTCTTATTTCAGGATAAAATTGATTATCCCAAGTAGAAAATAATGATGTTGTTACATACATCCTTTTACCATCTAAAGATAATTGATACATTTGAGGTCCACCAGCAATTTTAACACCATTTACTTCTGGAGCCTTTCCTAATAATCCACCCATCCAAACTTGACCAGTTAATTTTGGTTTATGTGGATCTGAAATATCATATTGTCTCATATCTCCATGAAGCCAATTATTTATATAGAGATATTTATCATCCATAGAAACTAATATTGCTGACATAACTCCAGGCACTGGGATTGGCCAATCAGGATGAGGTTCATTTTCAACATCGATTATTTTTTCCCATTCCCATTTTCCATCTTTTGATTTCCAAAAATGAATTACATTTGCACTTAGCGCTGCACCACAAAATCCATGGCTACTATCAGGATTATGCATAAATTTTACTTCTAATGGTATTAAACCATCTTCACCTAAATACATTGTTTGAACTGGCTCTTTTTTTTTAAAATCCCAAACATGAAGTCGTCTACCATATTTCAAATGACCAACTTCCTCTAAATCAAATCCAGGCATGAAAGTATTAGGAGCAGCCCATTCAGAACTAACCATTACATTATGTCTTGGTTGATACCAGAAGTCATAACTAAAAGGTATGTCTCCCATTGAATTTTCCCATCTACCTACAATTTCAAAATCTTTATTTAAATGTAAATATCCTCCTGGGGCTTCTCCTCGGGCATCTCCAAGAAAAGAAATAATAATTTCAGAACCTAGGCAATGAACTGTATGCGGTCCTGATAAATTTGTTTTTTTCTTTATTTCAGATCCATCAACTACTTTATGTATTTTTGGAGCTCTAGGATCAGATGCAGTATCAACAACATAGATGTTGTTTGATCTAACGCCTGGAACTAATAAATATTTTCTACTCATATTTGAGTCACCATGACAAGAAGAGCATGCATTCCATCCCATGTGATGCAATTCATCACCAATACCTGGCATTTCAAGTCTATGAATTACTTTAGAATATGTAGGGCTTTGCGGATCAACATCGACAGTTGCTAAATAGTCTGGTTTTTGTATTCCCGTCCCTGTGTAAATAGCAATTGTGTATAAAAGCTTTTCTTTTGGTGCTTTTATTGCTTCTGCAGGACTAGCATATCCAGGACCACAGCATCCATCCATGATTGATTTTCTCCTTTAATTACAACTTAATCTTTTTTTTAAGTGACTTCAACTTAATGGTTATTTGTTTTTCCAACTTGGATTTCTTTTTTCAATAAAAGCACTAATACCCTCTTTGGCATCATAAGATGACATATTAAGTGTCATCATCTTACTTGTGTAATCATAAGCTTTACCTAATGGCATTTCTAATTGTTTATAGAAACCTTTTTTACCTATCTTGATGGTTAAATTTGATTTTGAAGATATTTTTTTTGCAATTTCTAAAACTTTTTTATTCAAAGTTTTTGGGCTGTAATGATCATTTATCAAACCTATTTCCTTTGCATATTTTGCAGTAATCGGATCTCCAGTTAGGAGCATTTCCATCATTCTTTTTCTGCTAATTTTTCGACTGACAGCAACCATTGGTGTACTGCAAAATAATCCAATTTTTACTCCGGGTGTAGCAAACGTTGCTGAGTTCGTACTATATGCAAGATCACAACTGGCAGCTAATTGACATCCTGCTGCATAAGCTGCTCCATGTACTTTCGCTATGACTGGTTTGTTTCCCTCTACAATTTGCATCATAAGTTTTGAACAAAGTTTAAAAAGTTTTAGATGATTAGATCTATTTTTTATACCTCTTACCTCTTTTAAGTTATGGCCTGCACTAAATCCTTTTCCAGCTCCTTCTAAAATAATGACCCTTGTTTCTTTATCATTATCTAATTTTTTGAATGCCTTTAATAAAGATGAAAGAGTTTTGTAGGATAATGAATTATAAGTTTTTGGATCATTAATTAATATTCTTTTAACGCCAGGTGATAATTTATTTATTTTTACAGTCACTTATTTTAATTTACCTTCTTCTCTCATCTTAGCTCTAATTTTAGTTGCTGAAATTTTTTGAATTTCTTCAGGTAAAACTATTTCCTCAATTTTATATCCAACACCTCTTCCATAACAAATATTTGTAATATTAGGGACAAGCATAATTTTGAACCTACCCTCAAACTCTGGATTAAGTTTTTCCTCAATATTTTTTTTGACAGTTTCAAAATCAAATGGGTTATCATCAACACCTTGTACATCTCTAATTTGAATACATACTTGTCCTGTTTTTTTTATAATTTCCTTAAATAGAATATAGTGACCATCATGAAACGGTTGCCATCTTCCTAACATTTGGGCTGTTGGTTTTTTGTTATCCCATTGATACGTCATTTTTTTATCTCCTTTAAAATCTTTGGTGCCCAAGACTTAGCATCTTGTGTGGTAACATGAAAATTATATTTTTCTGGTTTAACAAACATTTTATTAGTGTCATCAAATCTACCTTCTTTTATTGTATCTACCCAAACTACATAATCTGCAGGAAATAAACTTCTTGCTTTTGGAGTTGGGCAAATAAAATCTGCAATCACATAATTTCCTTCGTTTTTTAATTGTAATGCAAAGTCAGCCATTCTTTTTGCTTGTCTTGTTCTTCCCTCTTCTGAAAAATCCCAATCGTTTGCAGCTTTTCTTACTTCATCTGCATTTAATCTTTTTGCATTCAATAAAGGAGCAAGTTCATCAGCCAAAGTTGTTTTGCCTGCTCCTGGTAGACCCATAATTAATATAATTTTCATTTTTAGGTTTTAGCTTTAAATTAAATTACCAGCAACCCACTTATGAAAGTGATGAGTTGGATTGTCCATCTTTGGAGAAAAATTACCACCATTATAAGCTGGAGAGTTTCTACCTATTTGCATACTTTGAATTATATCTACATCTTCTTTTTGAATATCTTCCCATTGTTTGTGATTTTTTTGTCTTAGAGATTTATACTTTGTTGAATTTGCTGCTTCATCTCCAACATAATAAATTTCCATATGTTCTATTGTATACTCATGATTGACTGGCTCTAACCAATAAGCATAATAATGATCTTTGTGAATTCCTAACATTACATTTGGGAATAGCGCTACATACTCAGCTATATTTTCCTTATCTTTAGGCCAACTAGGAAAGCATGGGAACTTTTCTTTTCCTTCAAAACTTGGATTATAGACCACTGTTCCTTGTCCGGCGAAACGATTTGGAAGACCTTGAATATGATAATGATCTTCTAATTTTGAATAAGAATTTAATCCTGGATGAACCCAAGGCAAATGATAGCTTTCACAATAATTTTCAATTGCAAATTTCCAATTACATTTTGCATCTAATTTAAAATAACCATAGTCGTTTGCATGATAAATTAAATCTCTATCTTTCAATGGCCAAAATTTTTCCCATCTTTCACTTAAAGGACTAATGTAATCCTCAAATGAAATTTCATTGTTATTAATATTAATCATAATTAGATCTAACCAAATATATGATCTTATCTCTTTTAAATTACTTTTTGATTTATCAAATTCAGGTGTTTGATGAATATTCATGCCTCCTATATGAGGTGTAGCAATTAATTTTCCTTCTAAGTCATAAGACCATGAATGATATAAGCATCTCATGACATTTCTAATTTTGCCAGCTTCTTTAACTAATTTAACTCCTCTATGACTACAAATATTATGAAAAACTTTTATTTCTTTATTTTTTGTTCTAACAATAAGTAAGGGTATTCCAAGTAAATCAATTGGCTTCACATCACCTTCATCTGGAATAGAACTTCCAACTCCAATGACGATCCACTTATCTTCAAATAATTTTTTTCTTTCAATTAAAGTATATTCTTTACTGATGTAACATTCATTTGGTAAACCATGAGCTTCACTAATTGGTTTAGATACAATATCTAACTTTTGTTTATCTATAATATTGTAAATTTCTGACATGGTTTATTTTATCACTTGATATAACCCTAACCAAGCATTTACATCTTTGCTCGCAATGTAATCTGATTTAAAAAATTTTATTTCTTTCCATTTATTTTGCTCTTTAAGTTGTTCAATTTTTTTATCAAAACCATATTCTTCATGTATTCCCTCATTAATAGTAAAACAGATAAATCCATCATTCTTTGTAATCCTGATAAATTCCTCCAAAGCTGGTGGCTTTACATGTCCAAAAGTAAATGTACCAACACACATAACAGAGTCGTATTCGTCATCTTTTTTATTAATGGGTTTATTCAAGTCTACTTGTTCAAGCTTTTTATAAAGATCATTTGGTACTAATTCTAATAACTTTTTTGAAAGATCTGCCCCATAAAAATTTTTAAAACCATATTTTTTTAATTCAACACCTACCAATCCAGTTCCACAACCAGCATCATAAATTTTTGCATCTTTGTTTTTTTGAAATTCTGAAAATACTTTTGTTGTTTCTTTTGGTCCTGTGTAATTCCAATCGACCATATCCTTATCATATTTATTACCATCTCCCCACTCATCATAATATTTCATTACTTCATCAGTGTCTTTTAACTTATAGATGGGAATTTTGTTACCTACGTCTTTTTGAGCCATAATAAAACTTACTTTACTTTTAATAAAAAAACTCCAAAATAATTTTTTTTATCTGTAAAATGTTTTAAGACTTTAAAGCCTGATTTATTAACTAATTTAACAAAGTTATTTTTTGAATATTTGTGAGAATTTTCAGTATGAATAGTTTCGTTTTTAGTAAATTTGATATACTTTTTATTAATTTTTAACGTGAAATTTTTTTTTGAAATAAGATGCATTTCAATTCTATTTTTTTTTAAATTGTAGAATGCTTTATGATCAAAATTCTTAGTTTGAAAATTTGAATTACAAATTTTGTTTACTACATTTAATATATTTTTATTAAATTTAGCTGTAACTCCCGATTTATCATTGTAAGCATTTTCAAGGGTCTTCTTATTTTTTATTAAATCTACCCCAATTACTAAATAAGAATTTTTGCCTATAATTTTTGAAAAATTTTTTAGT
>CACISK010000009.1 GCA_902589315.1 uncultured Pelagibacteraceae bacterium | reverse complement strand
ATTATAGATGCTGTGTTAAACTACAATATTGAAGAAACTATTCAAAAAGAGTCCGTAATAATTACAATTACTTTACAAGGATACATTAAAAGAGGCGCCTTAAGTAATGTTAAACAGCAAAAAAGAGGTGGTAAAGGCAAAACTGGAATTAAGACAAGAGATGAAGATTCTGTAGTACAAACATTATCGGTAAACACTCACACATCTGTACTATTTTTCTCTACAGAAGGATTAGCATACAAAGTTAAAGCTTGGAAAATTCCGGAAGGATCAGCTGCATCAAAAGGTAAGTCTTTATTTAATATTCTTCCTCTAAAAAATCATCAATCAATTAGTTCAATTATGCCATTTCCAGATAGTGATGTTGATACAAAAGACATGCATATCATTTTTGCAACAAGTGAAGGAAAAATTAGAAAGAATAATCTTGAAGATTTTACCTCAATTAATGCTTCAGGTAAAATTGCTATGAAACTTGACGGTAATGATAAAATTATTGGTGTTAAAATTTGTAGAGATGATCAGGATATAATTTTAAGTACTAAATTAGGAAAATGCATAAGGTTTGAGTCAAAAAAACTTAGAGTTTTCAAAGGTAGATCATCAAAAGGTATAAGAGGTATTAATTTAGCAGAAAATGATACTATTGTATCTCTGTCTATTATTGATCATGACTCAAATAAGAAAGCAAAAACTAAGGATCAGAAATCAGAAATTAAAGCTAAAGAAAAGTTCATTCTGTCTATTACAGAGAATGGTTATGGTAAGAGAACATCTCACTATGATTATAGAGTTACAAATAGAGGGGGAAAGGGAATTATTGGTATTGTCAACTCACAAAGAAACGGGAATGTTTCTTCATCCTTTCCAGTTTTTGAAGGAGATCAGATATTAATTTCAACAAATAAAGGTAGAGTAATAAGAACAGCTGTTAAAGAAATAAGAATAGCTGGTCGTAATACACAAGGTGTTAGAATAATTAAACTGACTGGTGATGAAAAAGTAGTTTCTGCTATTAAATTAGATGATAATCTCATCTAATGAAAAATACAGCTATCTATCCAGGAACTTTTGATCCAATTACTTTTGGCCATATAGATGTCATTAAGAAATCACTTAAGATAGTAGATAAAGTAATTGTTGGTATTTCAGACGGAAATCAGAAAAACTTTCTATTTTCATTAGAAGAAAGAATAGAAATAGTAAAAAGAGCTCTTTATAAAGATCTGAAATTTAAAAAGAATAAGGTTGATGTTATAAAATTTAATACTTTGACAACAGACCTTTGCAAAATATATAAATCAAATATCATTTTAAGAGGCCTAAGGGCTGTTTCAGATTTTGAGTATGAATTCCAATTAGCTGGAATGAATAGAAAACTTAATAATCAAGTTGAGACAATTTTTTTAATGTCAGATGTTGAAAATCAAATAATATCATCCAGATTTGTCAAAGAAATCGCTCAACACAATGGTGATTTAAAAAAATTTACAACTAAAAGTACAATTAAATCATTGAAAGAGGTTTATGAATAAATTTTTAAATATTTTAATTATTTTTTTTATTTTTTTATCAACAAATTTAATAGCAAAGGAGAATATAATGATTTTAAAATTAAAAGATGGTGATGTAAAAATTGAAATGTATCCAGATGTTGCCCCAAATCATGTTAAAAGAATTCAAGAGTTAGCAAATTCAGGACAATACGATAATGTTGTTTTTCACAGAGTAATTGATGGTTTTATGGCACAAACAGGTGATGTAAAATTTGGAAATTCATCTTCAAAAGATTTCGATTTAAGAAGAGCGGGTATTGGTGGATCTGATTTACCAGATTTAAATCAAGAATTTAATAATTTACCACATGAAAGAGGAACTGTTTCTATGGCAAGATCGTCAGATCCTAATAGTGCTAATAGTCAATTTTTTATATGTTTTAAACCAGCACCTTTCCTAGATAGACAATATACTGTTTTTGGAAAAGTAATAGAAGGAATGGAATTTGTTGATATGATTACAAAAGGTGATGGCGATAACGGAGCAGTTTCAAATCCAGATAAAATTATTAGTTTTAAATCTCAATAATTAAATAATGAATGTCATTAAAAGATTTCAATTTTAATGTTCATCATACTCAAAATTATGCAAGAGTAGGAATTATAGAGACCCATAGAGGCAATATAAACACTCCTGCATTTATGCCAGTTGGTACTCAAGCAACTGTTAAAGGTGTTTTTTTAGAAGATATAAAAAAAACAGGTAGTGAGATAATTTTATCAAATACATATCATTTAATGATAAGGCCTGGTGTTGAAAGAATTGAAAGTGTTGGAGGACTTCATGAATTCATGAATTGTGATTTACCAATTTTAACGGACTCAGGTGGTTTTCAAGTTATGTCTCTGTCAAAATTAAATAAAATCGATAGAGATAAAGGTGCAATTTTTCAATCACATATAGATGGTAAAACTTTTATTTTAAGCCCTGAAGAAAGTATAAGAATTCAAAAAGGTTTGAACTCAGACATAGTAATGGTTATGGATGAATGCCCTAAAAATACTAAAGATTATGATAAAATTAAAAAATCAATGGAATTATCATCAGAGTGGGCAAAAAGATCAAAAGATGCATTTGGAATAAATGACCACAAAGGTTTATTTGGAATTGTACAAGGTGGATTATTTAATGATCTAAGAATCAAATCTTTAAACAATCTTATCGATATAGGATTTAATGGATATGCTCTAGGAGGATTGGCAGTAGGGGAAACACAAGATGAAATGTTTAATGTTCTTGATGGAATAAAAGATCATATGCCTAAAGATAAACCAAGATATTTAATGGGTGTTGGTACTCCATCTGATATACTCGGAGCAGTTAAGAGGGGTGTTGATATGTTTGACTGTGTAATGCCAACGAGATCAGGGAGAACTGGTTTAGCTTTTACATGGGATGGACAAATTCAAATTAGAAATTCAAAATATAAAAATGATAATACTCCTCTGGACAAAAATGTCACAAAGTTCAATTTAAATAAATATTCTAAGAATTATTTAAATCATTTATTTAACACTAATGAAATGTTGGCCTCAATGATTCTGACCCTTAATAACATCAACTTTTATCAAGATTTAATGAGAAACATTAGAGACAATATAAAACATGGTACTTTTGATGAATTTCACGATAAGTACATCAATAAATTGTAAATTTTTAACATTGATTAATAAAAAAAAATCAATATAAAAACGTTTTTTGGGGGCCCTTAGCTCAGTTGGTAGAGCAATTCCCTTTTAAGGAATGGGTCGATGGTTCGAGTCCATCAGGGCTCACCACTTAAGCAATAGGCGGATATTTAATAATAATTTCGTTTATCCAATTTGTAATATTATTAATTCTATTTGTTGAAGATGGGTGAGTTGACATAAATTCAGGTGGTTCTTTCCCTTTTTTAGCTTCTTTCATTCTTTCCCAAACTTTGATTGTTTCCCTTATGTCATAACCAGATAGTGATGCAAATATCAAACCAAGATAATCAGCTTCACTTTCTTGTTTTCTATTGAAAGGATTCATAATTCCTATCTGTGATAATAAACCGACAGCATTCATTCCAGTGGTTCTATTTATCTGAGATACTTTACCTTTTGTTGCTATATCTAAAATTGCTGTACCTGTATTTAATAAAACACCTCTACTTGCTCTTTCTACTGAATGTTTTGCAACAGCATGCGCAATTTCATGACCCATTACAGCTGCTAATCCATCTTCATTCTTTGTTATGTCTAACAGACCAGTATAAACAGCAATTTTACCTCCAGGCATACACCAAGCATTTTTAACTTTCTTTTTATCAATAAGTATATATTCCCAATCAAAATTTACGGTTGGGTCAGGAATATCATTTCTATAAAAATATTCAGATATTGAATATTCAATTTTAGATCCAATTTCTTTTATTTGACTTAAGGTTTTAGTATCATCACTTAAAGTTTCTTTTTCTTTAACCTTTTCGTATAATTGTGCAGCTTTTGCGTTAAGGTTAGATTCGGGAATTAATTTTAGTTGTTTTCGATCCGTTATCGGTGCACTACCACATGCAGAGAGGCCAAAAGATAAGCAACTACAACCAAATAAATGTATGAAATTTCTTCTATTCACTTTTTTTACTTAATATATTACACCTTTTTTATAATAATTTATATGATACTTAATAACAAAATTTTAATAGTACTATTTGTTCTAGCAGTCGTATTTGTTTTATATGCAAGTTACAGTTAATTTATGGCAAAATTAAAAAGAAGAGGGATTTCAATTCTAGGAAGACTTAGAAACTACTTTATAGCAGGAATAGTAGTTCTTGTACCAATAGGTATCACATTATATTTAACTAGATTTTTTATATCTATATCATCAAAATTAATACCAAATGAATTAAATCCAAATAGCTATTTACCTTTTGCAATACCAGGTTTGGAAATATTATTAGCTATAATTTTTATTACAATAATTGGAAGTTTGTCTCTTTCATTTATCGGAAAGAAAATACTTAAAATATTTAATGATATATTAAAAAGAATACCAATTCTTAGAACAATATATTCAGCAATTGGCCAAATGACTGAAACATTAGCACCAAAAAAAGGATCAAAAAAAAGCGTAGTCTTAGTTGAGTATCCTAGAAAAGGTAGTTGGGCAGTGGGGTTTGCGACTAGAGAAAATGATGGTGAAATATCAAAAAAAACAAATACTAATCTTATTAATGTATTTGTTCCAACAACACCAAATCCTACAAGTGGATTTTTATTAATGTTCCCAAAAGACGAAGTTATATATTTAGATATGACTTTTGAAGAAGCATCTAAGTTTATTGTTTCTGCTGGTACTTCAGATCCAAAAAAAATTTAAGAAATTTCGTTAATTATTGAGGCTCGGTCGTATAATTTTAATAATTTATTATATTTACTGAAATTATCTCCTTTCATTTCCAATTTTTTTACTTCTGCCTCAGCTAGTAGGAATAAATCTTCATTTAATATGGGATCAGCTAATCTAAAATTTTTAATTCCACTTTGCTTAAATCCTAACAAATCTCCATATCCTCTTAATTTCATATCTTCCTCAGAAATTATAAAACCATCGTCTGAACTTTTGAGAATATTAATTCTTTTTTTTGCATTTTCACTTAGGGAGGATTTAAACATCAATATACAATAAGACTCTTTACTACCACGTCCGACACGACCTCGTAATTGATGTAATTGAGATAAACCATACTTATCAGCATTTTCAATAACAATTACGTTAGCATTAGGAAAATCAATTCCAACTTCAATGACAGTTGTAGAAACCAATATATCCAACTTTCTACCTAAGAAATTATTTAAAATTTTATTCTTTTCGTCTTTGTCAAGAGAGCCATGAATTAATCCAATTCTATTCTTAAAATATTTTTCTAAATACTTAAATTTATTTAAAACAGATTGTTGTTCAACTTTTTTCGACTCTTCTATCAAAGGACAAACCCAGAAAATTTGATTTTTATTAGAAATTTCTTTTTTAACAAATCTAATTATTTCAGAAATTTTATCTTCTAACTTACTGTAAGTGACTATTTTTTTTCTATTTTTTGGTTTTTCTTTAATTAAGGTTAAATCCATATCACCATAAACCGTCATCATCATTGTTCTTGGTATTGGAGTTGCAGACATAACTAGAACATCACAGTTATTTCCACCTTTTTCTGATAACTCTTTACGCTGACGAACACCAAACTTATGTTGTTCATCAATTATTATTAAACCGAGTTTATTATATTCAACCTTTTTTTGAAATAACGCATGTGTTCCTATCAGAAAATCAATCTTACCATGTTTAAGATTTTCTAAAATTTTCTTTCTATCAGCATATTTTGACTTACCAGTTAACATTTCAATTTTAATATTTTTGGGAAGATATTTTTTAGCAAAAGAAAAATGTTGCTTAGCTAGAATTTCAGTAGGCACCATAAAGCTTGTTTGATATCCAGAATTTATACAATTTACCGCAGCTATCATTGATACTATTGTTTTACCTGATCCAACATCTCCTTGTAAAAGTCTAAACATTCTACTTTTTGATTTAAGATCTTCGTTTATAATTTTTATTGCTGCTTCTTGGTCATTTGTTAACTTAAAATTTAAATCCTGTATCAATTTTTCCTTACAATCCTTAAAAATTTTTTGTGATTTCTTTATTTTTTTTATTTTCGTTCTTATCTTTGAGGATAATAAAAAATGAGCAAACAATTCGTCAAAAACTAACCTTTTATAATACTTAGATTTTAAAATTTCATTTGTATCAAGACTGTGAATTTTTAAGATCGCATCTTTCCACTTAATATTATTAAATTTTTTCTTTATATCATCATTTAGCCATTCATCTAAATCTGGTAATTCCTTTAAAACTTTATTAATAATATTATTGTATTTATTAATCGTAAGACCATCTGTAAGACTATATTTATTTTGAGTCTCTAAGATATTTTCATTACTTTCTTTGACCTGTGTAGGATTAGTAATTTGATATTTATTTCTAAAAAAATTAATTTTTCCACTTATTATTATTTCAGTATTTAATGGTAATATTTTTTTTATATATCCTTCATATGAATTAAAAAAAACACAATCTATTTTTATATCATTACTTTGACATACAACTCGGTTGGGCAATCTTCTTATTCTAGGAAAATTATATTTTAAGGGCGTTAATTTAATAGTTTGTAACTTACCTATTTGTATATCACCAATATTCGTTACTTTTGAATTTTCAATTTTACTAGTAGGTAGATGCCACAATAAATCAAAAATTGTATTTATATTTTTTCTTTTAAATAATTGGCTTGTTTTTTTCCCTATACCTCTAATATTCTGAATATTTGACAATAAATAGTCGTGATCATTCATGATTTATATATATAAAGATTTAATTAATGGATTCAAATAAACAAAATTTAATTAATAAAATTCTTTACAGGGCTCAATATCGTGGAACTAAAGAAATGGATATCTTTGTCAGTAAATTTGTTAATTCAATTATTGATAATCTCGATCATAAAGAATTAGTTTCTTTAGATAAGTTAATTAATTTTGATGATGAAACTTTAGTCAATTTAAGTTTAGGTAAAAATTCAAAAGACTTTGAGGATGCAGTTATCTTAGAAAAACTTATAGAATTTAAAAATAAATATTAGTGGCGGAGAGACTGGGATTCGAACCCAGGAAAGAGTTGCCCCTTTGCCGGTTTTCAAGACCGGTGCTTTCAACCGCTCAGCCATCTCTCCTAATTTGTAATAATTTAAATTCTATATTTCATAAACAAAATAGTTTAATTGATCAATATAATGTTAAGCAAAAATCAATTTAATAAAGGTATAATTTTAACCGCATTTGGTTCCTTCTGGTGGGGATTTATTGGAGTTATCTATTTTAAATATATTGCTTTTGCTGGTCATATTGAAGTTGTTCTACATCGAAGTGCATGGACAACTGTTATGCTAATTTTAACAACAATCATTTTATCAAAGTGGAAAAAATTTAGCTCAGTTTTTAAAGATAAAAAAAAAATTATGATGCTTTTTTTATCTGGATTATTAATTTTTACAAATTGGGCTGTTTGGATTTATGCAATAGGGAATGATCAAGTTATAGATGCTAGTTTTGGATATTTCATAATGCCTATAATAAGTGTATTTTTAGGTTATTTTTTTTTAAAAGAGGAATTAAGTTTCAAAACTAAAATTTCACTTTTAATAGTAACTATATCAATTTTGTATTTAGTAATATCTAGTTTCCAATCAATACCATGGGTTGGACTAATTGTAGCTTTAAGTTGGAGTTTTTATAATTTAGTAAGAAAAAAAATTGATGTAGACACAGATATTGGTTTATTAGTTGAAAGTTTATTTATTTTTCCAGCAGTAATATTTGCATTTTATTTAATTGTACAAAATGATTTAAATGATTTTGATATATCGAATGTCAAATTAATGTTAATATTCATGCTGGCAGGACCAATGACTGTGATTCCTTTATATTTATATGTTAGGGGTGTTGAATTATGTGGTTTAGGTCCAACAGGTATGGTTTTTTATATAACCCCAACGTTGCAATTTTTATTGGGTTATTTTTTATATAATGAGGAATTAGATATACATAAATTAATCAGCTTTATTTTGATATGGATTGCTGTATCGATATACTTGAAAGATCTGTATGAAAAAAATTAAATTATTAATTGTATCGATTTTAATTATCTTTAATTCCTCAATTTTACTTGCCGATGATTTTAACGATTGGAAAGTTAAATTTAAAAAAAGGGCAATTAACGAAGGTATTAGTAAATCAACAGTTAATAACTTAATAGATAAATCAAAGTTCTTACCAGATGTAATAAAGTATGACAGATACCAACCTGAATTCTATGAAGATACAAAGACATATATTTCAAAAAGAACCTCTTCAAAAAAAGTAAAACTAGGAAAAATCATATTAAATAAAGAAAACAATATTATTAATAAAGTATCTTCTGAATACAAAGTAGATAAAAATTTACTATTAGCACTAATGGGTATTGAAACTAACTTTGGAAACTATTTAGGTAAAATGGATATCGTTTCTTCACTTGCAACATTAAGCTACGATCAAAGAAGAAGTGAATTTTTTACCAAAGAATTAATCACCCTTTTAAAATTAGTAGATGCAAAAATTATAGATCCAAGTACGTTATTTGGATCTTGGGCAGGTGCATTTGGTAATTTTCAATTTATGCCATCCACAATTAAAAATCATGCAATTGACTATAATAAAGATGGATCAATTGATCTAAAAAATATTGAGGATTCTTTTGCATCTGCAGCTAATTATTTAAGTAATCTTGGATGGAATGATAATACACCGTGTTTTTATAGAATTAATCTAAATGAAAATATTCCTGATAAATATTTAAATACATCAGCAAAAAAAATTAAAAATGAGAGAAAAGTAAAATATTTAAAAAATTATATTAAAAATTCATCTTTTTTGGACAAATATGACAATTTGACAGCAGCATTAGTTACTCCTGATGCTGAAATAGTTGAAAATGCAAATAAACTTAAACCAGCATATATTATTTTTAATAATTATAAGCTAATCTTAAAATGGAACAGGTCATTAAGATTTAGTTTGGCCGTATGCACATTAAAAAATAGTTTTGAAAATGAGACTTAAGATAATAATTTTTTTAGCAATAATTTTAACATCATGTGAAACTACTAATAAAAAAGTAATCACGAATAAAGATTTCAAAAATTATTCAAATGATGGATTTGCTCTCATATATAATAATGATATTTTCAAAAAACGAATAGTTTCAAAAAAAATAGATCAAAGATCATTAATTATTTTCAATAATAAACTTAAAAAAGATACATATATAAAAATAACAAATTTGTTAAATGAAAAGTATTTGATTGCTAAAGTAGGAAAAAATTCGAAATATCCAATTTTTTATAATTCAGTAATTTCTGAAAGGATTGCGACTGAACTTGATATAGATCCTGATCAACCCTATGTACGTGTAGAAACAATAAATTCTAGTAATACTTTTGTTGCAAATAAAGCTAAAACATTTGATGAGGAAAAAAAAGTAGCTAATAAAGCTCCAGTAGACAGCATTTCAATCCAAAATATATCAATTGAAAAAGATAATAATTCAAAAGTTGAAAAGGTGAAAAATACAAAATTTGAATTTATAATTAAATTTGCCGATTTATTTTTTGAAGAATCTGCAATTACATTGAAAAAAAGACTTGAAGATGAATACAATTTAAAAGACATAAATATCAAAAAAATGTCTAAAAATTTATATAGAGTTTACAAGGGTCCTTTTTATAATTTAGGATCAATTAAAAATGTATATAATGAGATTGCTGATATAAATTTTGAAAATGTTGAATTAATAAAATTATGAAAATAAAAGCACTATTAGGTTTTGTCCTATCATTTTTAGTTATAACTAATATTTCTTATGCAAAATTTAACATAAATGCACGAACTGCAATTTTACAAGACTATTTATCTGGTGAAATTTTATATGAAAAAAATTCTGATGAGAGAATTTTTCCTGCCTCTATGACAAAAATAATGACCTCAATCATTGCTTTTGATTTATTGAAAAGTGGAGAAATTACTTTAGATGAAAAATTTATTGTTTCTGAAAATGCCTGGAGATTATCCTCATCTGGTTATTCATCAATGTTTATAATGGTTGGAGATGAAGTTTCGGTAGAAGATTTATTATTAGGCATAATTGTTGCTTCAGGTAATGATGCTTGTGTAGCTTTGGCTGAAGGTATTGCAGGAACTGAGGACGAGTTTGCTTTACTAATGACTGAGAAAGCTCAAGAAATTGGGATGGAAAATACTAATTTTTCAAATTCGTCAGGGATTAATGATGATAACAATTATTCAACCGTTAGAGATATTTTAATTATGTCTAATTATTTAATCAAAGAACATCCTAAATATTATGAGTATTTTAAAATTAAAGAATTTACTTGGAGTAGGACGGGCGGTGATCCAATTACACAAGGAAATAGAAATCCATTATTATATAAGAATATGGGTGTAGATGGAATTAAAACAGGCTACCTTGGTTCAGAAAAATATTCACTTGCATCTTCTATATTAAGAAAAGAAAGAAGATTAATTGCTGTTGCAAGTGGTTTTGAAACTAAAAATTCTAGATCAAAGCAATCACAAAAATTGTTAACATGGGGAATTACAAATTTCGATACAATAAAAATAACTAATGATAATGAATATCTTTATGAACTTGATGTTTGGCAGGGAAATAAGAAAAAAGTAAAAGTCAATACTAAAGACATAATTTATAAGACAATTCCAAAAGCTAAAAAGAAATATATGAAAGTGAAGATCGTTTATGACGGTCCTATACAAGCACCTATTAAGAAGGGAGAAAAATTAGCAGAAATAAAAGTATTATATAAAGGTGAAGTTATATCTAATCATGACTTATTTTCTATAGAAAATGTCAAGCAACAAAATGCAATATCAAGGTTGATAACTTCTATCAATTTTTTGATATGGGGCGATGTCTAAATATCCAATTATTGTATTTGAAGGCATTGAGGCCTCGGGAAAAACTACAAATTTTAAAATTGCTGCAAATTATTTAAAAAAGCGAAGAAAAAATTTTATAAAATTAAGAGAGCCTGGTGGTTCAATTTTTTCAGAAAAAATAAGAAGATTGATTTTAAATAAGAAACTAAATTTAAATAATAAAACTGATTTATTACTATTTTATGCTGGGAGATCAGAAAATTTTGAGAAAATTATTATAAAAAATTATAAAAAAAAAATAATATTAATTGATCGTTTTACAGATTCTACTATTGCGTATCAACATTATGGAATGAAAATTGATTTAAAGTTAATCAAAATGCTGAATAAGTTTATAATTGGAAATTTTAATCCTGATATAGTTTTTTTAAGTACTGTTAATTCAAAAAATTTACAAAAAAGGCTTAGAAATAGATCTAACTTAAATAGATATGATAAATTTAAACTTAAATTTTATAAAAAAGTTCAGAACGGGTATGAAAAAATATCAAGCAATAAGAGCAAATATATTAAAATTAATTCAAACACTAATACAATTAACGAAGTAAAAACAATCATAATAAATAAACTTGAGAAATTAATATAAATGTCTGAATATAAATTAATAGGACATGAAACATATTTAGAAAAATTTGTAACACTTTACGAAAATAATGAACTTCCAAATAAAATTTTATTATCTGGTAAAAAAGGTATTGGAAAGTCATTACTTACAGAAAAATTTTTATATAAAATTTTTAATTCTAATAACGATAATGAACTAATAAAAAACAAATCCCATCCCAATGTTTTAAATATAAAAAAAAATAATGATAAAAAAAATATAGAAATTGATCAAATAAGAGAAATCATAAAGTTTACAAATCAATCCTCCTTTAATAATAAATCAAGATTTATAATCCTCGACGATGTTGAATTTTTAAATATTAATTCATCAAATGCTTTATTAAAAAATTTAGAAGAACCAAATGAAAATGTTTTTTTTATTTTGATTTTTAATTCAGAGAAGTTTTTAATAGAGACAATAAAATCTCGATGTATAGAATTTAAATTAAGTCTATCTAATGAGAATACCAGATTGATTGTCAATAATTACTTTAATGAAAATATTTGTGAACAAATAAATTCAAATTTGATAAACTATTATTCAACACCTTTTTTTTTAATATCCTTAATAAACTATATGAATGAATTTGAATTATCAGTATCCGAAACCACAGTTGATGATTTATTAGTTAATTTAATTAATAATAAGCACTATATTAAACAAGAGTTTATAAGAGATAATTTAAATATGATTATTGAATTATTTTTTTATAAACATATAAACACAACAAAAAAATTATCATATAAAGTTAAAGAATATTATTATTCAAAATTATCTAATGTAAAAAAATTTAATCTTGATTATGAAACTTTTTTTTTAGAATTTAAGGATAAATTATTAAGTGAATAAAAATTATTATATAACAACACCAATTTACTATCCATCTGCTAAACCTCATATGGGACATGCATATTCAAGTATAATTGCTGATTTTTTTGCACGTTTCAAAAAAATTGATGGTTTTAATGTCTATTTTTTAACAGGCACAGATGAGCATGGTTTAAAAATACAAAGATCCGCTGAAAAGTTAAACAAGGATCCAAAATCTTTTTGTGATGAAATAAGCAAAACATTCGATGATTTAACTAAAACATTAAACTTATCAAATACTGATTTTATAAGAACTACAGAGGAAAGACATAAAGTATCCGTGCAAAATTTATGGAATATACTTGAAAAAAATAACCAAATTTTTTTATCTAAATATTCTGGTTGGTATTCAGTGTCAGATGAGGCTTTTTACAATGAAGATGAAGTTGAGGAAAAAGAAGGTTTAAAAATTTCTAAATCGTCTGGTTCTACTGTTGAGTGGGTTGAAGAAGAATCTTTTTTTTTTAAACTTTCAGAATGGGAAAAACCATTATTAGAATTTTATGAAAAAAATAAAAATTTTATTTTACCTGAAGGTAGGAGAAATGAGGTAATCAGCTTTGTCAAAAGTGGCTTAAAAGATTTATCTGTCAGTAGAAAAACATTTTCTTGGGGTGTAAAAGTACCGAGTGATGAAAATCATGTAGTTTATGTATGGTTAGATGCATTAACAAATTATTTAAGTTCTTTAAAATATCCCGATGAAAATAACGAATTATATAAAAATTTTTGGCCAGCAGATTTACATATTATTGGTAAAGACATTTTAAGATTTCATGCTATTTATTGGCCAGCATTCTTGTTAGCTGCAAAAATAGAACCTCCCAAAAGGATTTATGGTCATGGATGGATCCTATCTGGCGATGAAAAGATGTCAAAATCAAAAGGAAATATTTTAGATCCGTTAGAAATCATAAATGTCTATGGTCTAGATCCATTAAGATATTATTTACTTAAAGAAGTTTCTTTTGGTAATGATGGTAATATTTCTGAGGAAAAATTAGAAAATTGTATTAATAGCGATTTAGCAAATAATTTTGGAAATCTTTGTCAAAGAGTACTTTCTTTTGCAGAAAAAAATTGTTCTTCTCTTATACCTGATCATAAATTTAATGATGAAGATCTAGAAATTTTAAAACCATTAAATAATCTAGATAAAATAAGATCATTTATAGATAATCAAGACATAAATCAATATATGAGTTTTATTGTTGATAGATTGTTTGCGGCAAATAAATATTTTAATGACCAAGAACCATGGAAGAAAAAAGATGATAGAATGAGGTTAAATACGATTGTATATACTGCATTAGAATTAATTAGAAAAATAACTATTTTGCTTTATCCGGTAATGCCAGAAACATCAGTAAAAGTACTAAGTGTTTTTAATGAAACAGAGAATTCTATTGATTTTACATCAATAAATAATGATGAAATTTTAAAAAAAAATTTAAAAATAAATAAATTAGATATTTTGTTTAAAAAAATTGAAAAATGATAGATTCACATTGTCATCTTGATCACGAACCTCTTTATTCAAATATAGAAGAAGTTATTAAACGTTCTAAAGAGAATGGATTAAAGAAAATTTTAACTATTTCAACTAATTCAAAAAGTTTTGAAAATATTAAAAAGATTATAAATCTTGATGAAATAATTTATGGAAGTATAGGAATTCATCCTCATGAATCTAGCAATGATAAGATGGATAAAAAATTTATTGTTGAAAATGCTAGTCAATTCAAAAAGATAATTGGTGTAGGAGAGACAGGATTAGATTTTTATTATGAAAATAGCAAAAAAGATGATCAGATTGAAAGTTTTGAGAAACATATTGAAGCATCTATTGAATTAAATTACCCTTTAATAGTTCACTCTAGAAGTGCGGAAATAGAAACTTTTAATATTTTAAATAAATACAAAAATAGCAATATTAAAATACTTATGCATTGTTTTACGGGTTCAAAAGAATTTGCTAAAAAAATGATGACATTAAATTCTTATTTTTCTGCTAGTGGAATAATAACTTTTAAAAATAGTATTGAACTTCAAGAAACATTTAAAATGATCGAAAATGATAAAATTTTAATTGAAACTGATAGTCCTTTTCTAGCACCTATGCCAATGAGAGGTAAAAAAAACGAACCTTCTTTTATTAAATATACATTGGAAAAACTTTCAGTACTAAAATCAAAAACATTTGATGAATTAGAAACCATCACAAATGATAATTTTGAAAGATTATTTTTTCGGAAATGAGTATAAAATTTATAATATTGGGGTGTGGAAGCTCCATGGGTGTACCAAGACCTGATGGTTTTTTTGGAAATTGTGATCCCAAAAACAAAAAAAATTATAGAACAAGATGTTCAGCACTAATTAAAACTTTTGATGAAAATATTTTAATTGATACATCTCCTGACTTAAGACAACAATTATTACGTCATAAAATTAAGAAAATTGATAAAGTATACTATTCACATATGCATGCTGACCAAACTCATGGAATAAATGATTTAAGATCTTTTTTTATTAATAGCAGAAAACAAGTTAATGTTTATGCTGATAATGAAACATCAAAATTTCTTAAACAAAGTTTTTCTTATTGTTTTAAAAGTTTTACAAGAGAATATCCAGCTACTTTAAAATTAAATAAATTAAAAAAAAATTCGTTTATTAAACATAAAAATAAAAAAATAAAACTTAAGTCAATTATTGTTGAGCATGGTTCAGTGAAATCTAATTGTTTTATTATTGATAAAAAACTCGCTTACATCACCGATGTGAGTGATATTTATGAAAAAGATTATTCTTATTTTAAAAATCTAAAATATTTAATAATTGATTGTCTGTGGTATAATTTCCATCCATCTCATTTTAATTTAGATAGATCTTTATATTTTATTAAAAAATTTAACCCCAAAAAGGCTATTCTTTCAAATTTATCACCCGTGTTAGATTATAATCAGTTAAAGAAAGTTATTCCTAAAAATGTAACACCAGCACATGATGGTTTAACGATAGAACTATAGTATTTCTTCAATTTTATTTATAATTTTATTTGATGTAGGATTTGTAAAAGAAGCATATGTTTCTTCTACATTTCCTTCTCTATTGATTAAAATTTTATGAAAATTCCACTTAGGAATTGCAGATTTACCAAAATTATTTTCCGCCCATTTGAAAATCTCATGAGCATTCTTTCCTTTTACATCTGTAATAGTTGTTAATGGAAAATTTATATTAAAATTAAATTCACAAAATTCTTGTACTTCATTATTGGTTTTTTTTTCTTGATTGAAAGAATCTGAGGGTACTCCAAGAACTATTAGACCCTTAGATTTGTATTTATCCCATAATTCTTGCAGATCTTCGTATTGTTTTGTGAAACCACAATAGCTGGCAGTGTTTACTATAAGTACAACTTTATCTCGATAATCTTTTAATTTTATGATTTCTCCATTAATACTCTTTATTTCTAGATCATAAAAAATTTCCTGATTATTGCTCATTGCTGAATTTTTAATAAAAAACATTATTATTGTTAAACTTATTATTATTAATCTTTTCATAAACTACTTACTTATTTGGTGTAAGTAGTATTAAGAAGTAACCAAATAAAGTGGATAATAATGACCCAGTTAAAACTCCAATTTTAACCCCATCCATGTATTGCATATTTTCAACGAATGCCAAATTTCCAACAAATAGGCTCATTGTAAAGCCAATACCCGTTAAAACACCAACGCCATAAAAATTAAACCAGTTAGAATTATTAGGCATCTGGGCTATTTTCATTTTTATTGAAACATAAGAAAATACAAATACTCCTAATTGTTTACCAACAAACAATCCTAACAAAATTCCTAATGGAACTTTATCAAGCAAAGATGCAAAAGATAAACCTTCTAATGAAACACCCGCATTTGCAAAAGCAAATAATGGCATAATACCAAATGCAACATATGGACTAATTGCATGTTCAATTTTTATTAATAGAGAAAAGTCCTTATCTTTTTTTCTATGAGGTATAGTCATTGCTAGCAAAACACCAGCAATTGTTGCATGAATGCCCGAATTGTGAGTGAAGTCCCAAAGAAATATTCCAACAATTAAATAAGGTAAAAATTTCTTTATATTAAATTTATTTATTACTAGAAGAACAATAAAAGCTAATAGCATTAAGCTTAAATATTTAATACTCAGATCACCTGAATAGAATAATGCAATAATTACTATAGCTCCTAGATCATCTATGATAGCTAAAGCAGTTAAAAAAACTTTTAAAGATAATGGAACTCTTTTACCCAATAATGAGAGTACTCCTAAGGAAAATGCAATATCAGTTGCAGATGGAATAGCCCAACCATTCATGGTTTCACTATCTCCAAAATTAATAAAAACATAAAATAGCGCAGGAACTAACATGCCTCCAACTGCAGCAATAATTGGAAGAAGTGCTTGTTTAATATTTGACAGCTCTCCTTGTAAGAATTCTCTTTTAATTTCTAATGTTACAAAGAAAAAAAATATCGCCATCAAAGCGTCATTTATCCAATGTAAAACTGATAATTTTAATCCAAAATTATTTATTCCTAAAAATAAATATTTATTCAATGTAGAAAAATATAATTCAGATAAATTAGAATTACTTACAATTAAAGCTATTATGGCTGCAAATAGTAAAACAAGACCACTAGCAGCTTCTAATTTAAAAAACCATCTAAACGGTTTTGTAATTATCTGAATCATTTTTACCTGACTAAATCTTTAATAAATAATTTCAAGTCATTTATTACTTGATACAAACTATCTGACATTTGAACTATGCCAGGAAATATAACAGAAATTTGATTTTTAAAAGTGTCTATAAGCAAAATAAAGGCAATAATTGAAATAATTATTAGAAATATTTTTTTTATAATATTGTTTTCTCTTGAAACCGAACTTTTATCAATAGAAACTAATTCTTTTGATGTACTCTCTTTTGTTGAAGATTTTTTTGATATTTTTTTTCTGATTTTTTGTGTTTCTTTTATTGGTACATCAACTGGTTCTATATTGATCTCTGATTTATTATCTTCAATTTCATTTATTTTTATAGACTCAGTTTCTAATTTTAAATTTTCTTCCTTTTTATAAAACCATGTATGATCGCAATTGCCGCACTTTAAAAGCCTGCCTTCATCTGGAATTAATTTTTCATCAATATTGAACTTCTTAGAACAAGCTGGACATTCAATGATCATAGATACTTATATATAGCAAATTTTATAAAATTTCCTTTTAAATAGTGATTAATATACTTTGAAATTTTTTTTATCTACTGTATTAGTACTGCATTCGGGGTGTAGCGCAGCCTGGTAGCGCACTTGGTTTGGGACCAAGGGGCCGTAGGTTCGAATCCTACCACCCCGACCATTTTATGAAAAAAGCAAAAATTTATAAACCATCTAAGACCGCCATGCAGTCAGGATTAAAGAAATTTGATAAGTGGATTATTGAATACATTACTGATGATCCTGGCATAAATCCGTTGATGGGGTGGGAGAGTTCTACTGATACTTATGGCGAATTAAAATTAGAGTTTTCCTCTAAAGAATTAGCAATTGAGTATGCAAAAAAAAATAATATTGATTTTGAACTAATAGAACCGAATAAAAGAAAAGTTACTTTAAAATCTTACGCTGATAATTTTATAAAATAATGTTTAAATTTTTTACAGAAAGAAAATGGTTTGGCTGGAGTATATTTGGATCAATCTTCATATTAGTTTCAACTTGGTATCAAGTACAATTAGATGTAAAAATTAACGAATGGTTCGGTGAATTTTATGATACTCTTCAAAAAGCTTTAACAGAACCTGGTTCAGTAACAGAAACTGAATTTATTGGATATTTGTTTACATTTGCAAAAGTTGCAGGTCTTTGGATTATAATTGCAATTGTGACTGGATTTTTTGTATCTCATTGGGTGTTTAGGTGGAGAACTTCAATGGCTGAATATTATCACTCTCAATGGCTTAAAGCTCGTTTAACAGAAGGAGCTTCGCAGAGAGTTCAAGAAGACACTTTGAAATTTGCAAGAATAATGGAGGGTCTTGGTGTTGGACTTCTAGATAGTATAATGACTCTAGTAGCCTTTCTGCCAATTTTATGGGGACTATCTAAACAAGTCGATGTACTCCCATGGATTGGTGAGGTTGATCATGCTTTAGTTTGGGTTGCAATAATATCGGCACTTGGTGGAACAGTTTTATTAGCAGCTGTAGGTATAAAATTACCTGGTATTGAATATGATATTCAAAAAGAAGAAGCGGGTTATAGAAAAGAATTGGTTCACGGAGAAGATGATCCTATAAGAGCAGCTCCACCAACTATAGGTCAATTGTATGATAGAGTAAGAGGTATTCATTATAAATCATATTTTCATTACCTATATTTTAATGCAGTCAAGTGGAGTTATTTCCAAGGTATGGTAATAGTTCCATATTTAGCATTGGCACCAACTATAGTATCAGGTGCGATTACATTAGGTTTTGTTCAACAAATAACTAGAGCATTTGGAAGAGTTGAAAACTCATTACAATACTTAGTTCGAAGCTGGTCTACTATAGTAGAATTAATTTCAGTTTGGAAAAGATTAAGTGAATTTGAGGCTAGATTGAAATATAATTCAGAAGAATCCACAGTTGAAAATATTTAATGTCCTTAAATAAAGATCTGATTAATAAACTTGTTAGAGTTACTTCTAGAGCTGCTATTAATTGTTATCAATTTCTTGGCAAAGGAAATAAAAAAATAGCTGATAAAGCTGCAACAGATTCAATGAGAAATGATTTAAATAATCTAGAGATTAATGGAGAAGTAGTTATAGGTGAGGGCGAACTTGATAAAGCACCAATGTTGTATATCGGAGAAAAACTTGGGAAGGGTAATGGTCCAAATCTAGATATAGCCGTAGATCCACTTGAAGGAACAAATTTTGCTGCAAAAAATATCCCAGGGGCTATATCCGTATTAGCAATTGCAGAAAAGGGTAATTTATTTAATGCTCCAGAAACCTATATGAATAAAATTGCTGTAGGTAAGGAAGTTCCATTTGATGCTACCGATTTAGATTATCCTCTAAAAAAAAATATTTCTAATATAGCAGAAGCCAAAAATAAAAAGATTAGTGAATTGAAAGTATGTATTCTAGATAGACCAAGACATAAAAAGATTATTGAAGAATTAAAACTTTTAAAAGTAAATCTAAAACTAATTACAGATGGTGATATTTGTGGTGCTCTATCAGTTACAGAAAACAAATATAATGTAGACTTATTTTTAGGCATCGGTGGAGGTCCTGAAGGAGTTATCTCTGCTGCAGCTTTAGATGCTTATGGATGTAAATTTCAGGGAAGATTTATTTTTGCAACTGATCAGGATAAAAATAGAGCTAAAAAAATGGGTATTTTAGACTTAGATAAAAAATATGAATTAAATGAAATAGTAAAGGGAGATAGTATTTTTTGTGCGACAGGTATCACAAATACAGAAATGGTTTCAGCAATAAAAAAAGAAAATACAAAATTTATTACAGAAACTCTTGTCACACATAAAGAAACTACAATAGAAATTATAGAAAGTGAGGAACCTATAGCTTGATTATTTTTAATATTTGCAATAGAAACTTCACATCTGGTCCCTTCGTCTATCGGTTAGGACACATGGTTTTCATCCATGAAAGAGGGGTTCGATTCCCCTAGGGACCGCCAACATGAAATATCATGTCTATTTAATAGTAACCCATAAATTGAGCAAACTAATTAGCTATGTGGGATATACAAATAATTTAAAAAAACGTTTAAAAGACCATAATTCATCAAAAGGAGCTAAATTTACTAGAGGTAGATTTTGGAAATTAGCTTATAGTAAGGATTATTCTAGTAAATCGATTGCTATGAAAGAAGAATATAAATTAAAGAATAATTTTTATTTAAGAAATAAAATTAAAAATAAATACTTATACAAATGATAAAAGTACTTATAACTGGATCGTCAGGTTATATTGGTAATTGTTTATTTCAATATTTGGTATCGCAAAAAATTAATGTAATTGGCATTGATAAAAATATTAATATTGAAACTAAAAATAATTATAAATTAAATTTACTTAATAAAAAAAAATTAGATAGTTTATTAAAAAAAATTAATCCTGAAATAGTGATACATTTGGCAGCACAATCTCTTGTAGATCAGTCAATAAATAAAAAAAAATACTATGACAATAATAATAGGGCAACAATTAACCTAATAAATTCAATGAAAAAAAATAATATTAAAAATATAATTTTTTCTAGTACTGCAGCTGTTTATAAATCTAAAAATAAACCTATTTTTGAATATGATAAATTATATCCTAAAAGTAATTATGCTAAATCAAAATTACATTGTGAAAATTTAATTAGAAAAAAAAATTCATTAAATTATATTATATTAAGATTTTTTAATGTTTGCTCAGCGTTAAAGCGAAAAAGAATTTTTGGTGAATTCCATAAACCTGAGACACATTTAATTCCTACAGTTGTATATAAGTGTTTGATGAAACAAAATGTATTTATTTATGGAAATAACTTTAATACAAAAGATAAAACTTGTGTAAGAAACTATATACATATTCATGATATTTGTGATGCAATTTTTAAAAGTGTTAAATTAATCCAAAAAGGAAAAAAAAGTTATATTTTTAATATTGGATCAAATTT
>CACISK010000008.1 GCA_902589315.1 uncultured Pelagibacteraceae bacterium | reverse complement strand
TAATATTTTTGAAAATAAAATAAATAAATTTATTTTTCTTAGCACAATTGAAATTTATGGAATAAATAAAAAGAGAAAAATTGATGAAAAAACTAGAGTTAAATTATTAAATGATTACTCTCGATCAAAATATTTCAGTGAATTAAAATTAAAAAAAAACATTAAAAATAAACTTTTGATATTAAGACTGCCCGGAATTTATGGGAAAGGAGATAAATTTAAAAGTACGATTGGTAGTATTTACAAAAAAATTATAAATAATAGCCCTGTAGTGTTTAATATTTATAAATTAAATTATAGAACATACATTCATATCGATGATGTTTGTAAAATAATAGATAAATTTTTATATATTAATCAAAAAAATCAGATTATAAATTTAGTTTCTGAGAATTATATTAATTTCTTTGAATTATCAAAAATTTTTAATCGATATTTTATAAATAGAAAAAAGAAATTAAATTTTAACTTTTATGAGGATAAAAAAAATTCGAATTATTTAGTTTTTAATAATAATATTTTAAAAAAATATATTAAAAATTACAAATTTATAACTTATCTGCAGGGTTTAAAAAAATATAGTTAATGATTATAAAATTTGGTGCACTTAGAGGTTCTTTTGGCCATTTAATTATGAATACATTTGCTTTTTTTTCAAAAAAAAACAGCAACAATTTAACTGTAATATCAACATTAAAAAGAAATATATCAAATAAATATGTTTATAATCTTTTAGTAGAAAATTTCTCTTCAAATAAAGTAATATTTCTAGAAAGTTATATAGTAAATTTTTTTTACAGATTAATATTTAAATTATCTAAATTTGTGAAACCTTTTTCATCCTTTATTGCGAATGTTGAGTGGATACATAGAGAAAATCCAAAAAAAAAATATGGTACAATTTATAACTTTGATCAAAAATATTACAGGTCACCAAAAAAAATTAAAATTCCACATGAGTATAAACAATATTTTAATCATTGGAGAAAAAAAAAAAATTTAACTAAAAAAATTGTTTGTCTACATGCAAGAGACAATTACTTTTATGGTGAAAAAAGTGAAAATCCAAGAAATTTTAATTTTAGAGATTTTGAATATCTAATCAAAAAATTGATAAAAAAAAATTATTTTGTTGTTCGTTTAGGTCAAAAAACCAAAAAAATAGATTTAAATATTGATAAAAATTTCTTAGATCTATGGCACGTAGAAAAAAATAATAAAAAATATCAACTTTTAGAAATGATGTTAGTGCAAAGTTCAGAGTTTATCGTTACATCTGTTGGGGGCTTTGATGCCTATGCAGCATTGTTTGATAAAAAAATATTTCAAATAAACCACTTTCCAGGAGGTAGGTTGCCTAGTTATAATAAATGTGTTTTTATTCCTCAACTATATCTCAAAAATAATAAAATAATTAATTTTAGAGAAATACCAAAAGAAATCCTTTTGAGCGAAAACTTAAGTGATTTAAAAAAAAAAAATTTAAAATTGAGAAAAAATTCAAAAAACGAAATAAGTGATATTGTTTTAAATAATCTAAATAAAATGCATGGGAAAAATTTAAAGGATAAAAAATATAAAGTTGAAGGTAGTGGAGGACTGATTTGTAAATCTTTTTTTAATAAATATAAAAAGTTTTTTTAATAGATGAAAAAAATTTTATTATTTACGCCAAGCTTTAATGTACATAAAAATCATGGTCAAATTTTTATAAAAACAAGAATTAATGAGTATATTAAAAATGGATACAAAGTTAATTTAGTCTCGCTATCTAAAAAAAAAAAAATTATTAAGAAAAATAAGTTAAAAATCTTATATTTTGAAAACTATGACGGCATTAAAAAATATCTTTTTAAAAATATATATAATTTTGACAAAATCTTTATTCATTTTATTACATTACAATTTATCAAAATCTTAAAGAGTTTTGGTAATCTGGATATAAATATATGGATACATGGGATAGAAGGTCAAAGCTGGAAATGGTATTCGTTTGATAAGTATCTCAAGCCATTTTGGTTTTTTAAACATTTTATATATAATTCATTGCATATTTTCTTTTTTAAAAGATTCTTGAGAGATAATAGTCATAAGATAAAATTAATTTTTGTTTCAAAATGGATGAAAAATGTATTCATTAAAGATCTTAACATTAAAAAGAACTTGCCTAAAAATACAGTAATACCAAATCCAATTGACAATATTTTTTTTAATAAAATAAGAAGGTTAAAAAAAACAAAAAAAAACGTTTTAATTGTAAAAAATTTTTCATCGTATAAATACGCTGGTGATATAACAATTGATTATTTGCAAAGATTTTCATCCTCTCCGTTATTTAAAGAATTTAATTTTACTATTATTGGAAAAGGTACAATCCTAGAAAAAAATATTTATAAGATAAAAAATTTTAAAAATATAAAAATAATAAAAAGATTTATAGATAATAAGCATATTTTTAAATATCATAAGAAAAATTCAATTTTTATTTATTTAACGAGAATGGACTCACAAAGCGTTACTTTATCCGAAGCTATTGCAAGTGGATCAGTTTGTATATCGTCTAAAAATACAGCTATACCTGAATTTGTTAAGAATAATTATAATGGTTTTTTAGTTGATACCTACGATGAATTCTTAAGAAGCCTAGTATTGTTACGTAATAACTTTAAAATTTTTGAAAAATTTTCTAACAATTCTATTAGCATTTCAAAAAATTTTAAAAGTGAACAAATTTTTTCTCTCGAACGAAAATTTATAAATTTATAATCATGGAATTTAAGATAAATAAGAACTACTATAAAATTTTTTTCCTTTTGATATTTGGTTTAGTTTACATTTTTTCCAATGGAGGAAATATTTTAGTATTTGAACGTGACATATTAAATCCTCCAAATTTTACTTTTAAAAAATATTTAATATATTCTGGGGACTATTTCCTATATTTAAAAATTGTATTAATAGCAATTTTAGCATCAATAAATTTTCTTTTGTCTATAAAAATAATAAAGAATTACAAAGCTTTTTTAAAGAAAGAATATATACCTATTTCTCTTTTTTTTTTACTAATAACAATATCTTATTCCACTTCGTATTTACTTACAGAACAAGTTTCTTATTTTAGAAAAATTTTAATTTGTTTTAGTTGTTTCTCTTTTTTTTTATATTTTTCACAAAAAAGTTTTCAAGCTAAAGAGAAATTTATAATTAAAATCTCAATCCAATTGATCGTATTAATATCTTTTCTATTAATTTTATTAATTTTTTTTTTAGGTAATACAAAATATGCAACGTCTAGTTTTTTTTCAATTAAAGCAAACTCAGTAGCTTTTATTTTTTTAATTTTTTTTTTTATTAATTATTATTTAGAAAATAACTTCACTAAGAAAGTAATCTTTTGTCTATTAACTTTAATTATCATGTATTTAATAGAGAGTAGATTTGGTGTTGTTCTTACATTATCAATTATAATTTTAGATTATTTTAAAAATAAAATTAATTTTAAATATTTGCTAATTTTTTTTTCTATTTTCCTTGTTACCTACTTATTTATTTTAACGCCTATTATTTTTAAAATTTATAATTTTTTAGGATATGAGAATTTAATTTTATATCCAAAAAATTTCTTGTCTACGATTGATGAAAATTGCCTCGATAAATTTATTTCTTTACCACCAGATCCTTTAATTTTTGAACCTGATGATTTATGTAATAGTGGAATATTTAAAATTGCTAGAGAGTATGGGCTTCATGCAGAATTGTACAATTTGCTTACATCTATACTTTACAGATTAAGCTATAACTTTGAGGTTATTAATCTTTCATTATCAAACAACTTTTTGCCTTATTTGAGCGACTTTACATCATTATCAGGATTTTTTGTTACAGATATTGGAATTGCAAAACATAAAATCAATGCTTTAATTAATCCACATAACAGCTATCATATAATTTTTCTAAGAACCTCTTTTTTAGGTATATTTTTACTATTTTTTTTTTATTACTCTTTAGGCAAAAAATTAATAAAAAAACGTAAGCACATGTGGTTTATACTGTTAATTGTGATAATTACTTTTAATTCAATTGATGACTTTTTAATAGGAAACCATTGGACTGGTTCAATTTTAACTTGGATTTTCTTTGGAATAATTTTTAATAAAGCTATGTATGATTGAGTCTTTTAAAAAAATACTTTCATTACTAGACGATAAACGAAAAAAAAACTTTTATTTAATAATTTTTTTTGCAGTTATAGGAAGTATTTTCGAAGTTTTTTCTGTTGTTACAGTTGGACCGTTTATATCCTTACTAACAAATCCAAATATTATTTATGAAAGTGAAATTATTAACAAAATTTACAGATTTATTAGTTTAGATTATAAATTTTTTGTTGTTTTTTTTGGAAGCTTCTTGTGTTTACTTATATTTATGAGCAACTCACTCCTAATATTAATGTCGTGGAAATCTCATAAGTTTGGGCAATACACAGGAAGTTATTTTTCTCAATTACTTTTTAATAATTATTTAGAAAGAGATTATTTATCTCACAAAAACAGTAATAGTAGTTTTTTTACAAAAAATATAATATTTGAGTCTAGGCGTTGTTCTGATGGGGTAATAGGCCCACTTACAACCTTAATTGCAAGATTTGTTATACTAATTTCAATTTGTATATCACTTTTCTTTATAAATTTTTTTGTAACTTTTTTTATTTTTTCTTTTTTAATTTTTGGATATTTATTTCTATATTTTGTAGTCAAAAAAAAATTAAAAAAAATTAATGAAGATCTAAGTTTTCATGAAAAAAGTAGATATAAAATAACTGATAATGCATTTAAAGGAGTAAAAGAAATAAAAATTTCTCTTGCAGAAGAAACTTTTAAAAACTTATTTTTAAAATCATCTGATAAATATGCTTATTCACAAAGCCTGGCACAAATTTTAGCTCAATTTCCAAGATTTATTTTTGAAACTATTTCAATTTTTTTAATAGTTATTTTTTCAATTTCTTTCCTTTTTACTTTAAATGAGCAAGATTTTTCAACTATATTACCATTATTATCTATGTATGCATTCGCTGGTTTCAAAATTATGCCATCTTTGCAATTAATGTATTTTTCGTTTGCTACAATTAAATCTAATCAGAACTCGATTGATATTATTTATAATGATTTACAAGAAGAATTGGCAAAAACAAAAAAAAAAATAAATACTAATCAAAAAATAATTTTAACTAATTCTATAGAATTTAAAAATATTGATTTTAATTATCAGGGGACAAATATTTTAAATAATATAAACTTCGAAATTAAGAAAAACGAAGTTGTTGGTATTTTTGGGCAGTCTGGATCCGGCAAAAGTACTTTTATCGATCTTTTAAGTGGCCTTATTGATAAAGATAATGGAGAAATCTATGTTGATAAAATTAAAAGTATAATTTACCAGAATCCTTTTTGGTTTAATAATATAAGCTATCTTTCACAAAATATTTTTGTTATGGAGGGATCTTTAAAAGAAAATATTACATTTGGAATTAAAGAGGAAAATCTTAATCACGATAAAGTAAATCAGGTAATTAACCTTGCTAATTTAAAAAACTTATTAGAAAAACGCTCTAATTTCGATAAAGATCTTGGATATTCGGGAATGAAAATCAGTGGAGGCGAAAAGCAAAGGGTGGGTATTGCAAGAGCATTATATAAGGACAATCCAGTATTAATATTTGATGAACCCACTAGTTCTCTTGATGAGGAAAATGAAAAATTGTTTAGAGATACAATTTTAAAAATAAAAAAAGATAGGTTTATTATCATTATATCTCATAATAAGGATACATTGGGGATATGTGATAAAATTTATAAATTAGAAAATCAAAAACTAGATTTAAGAAATGGTAACAATCTTTGATTTAAAAACTGGTAATATATTATCATTAAAAAAAGTTTTGGATTATCTTGACATTGAAAATAATGTAACGAGCGATCCAAATCTCCTAAAAAATTCTTCTAAGATAATTATCCCAGGAGTTGGTTCTTTCGATAATTTTATGATTAAATTAAATAAAAATAACATAATAGATAGTTTAAAACATGAAATTATTGATAAAAAGAAACCTTTTCTTGGCATCTGTGTTGGTATGCAAATTTTATTAAATGAAAGCGAAGAGGGAGTTGAAAAAGGACTGGGATTAATTAAAGGTAAAATAAAAAAGTTCGATAATAACTTAAATCTAAGACTACCTCATATGGGATGGAATTATGTAACATCAATAAAAGACAATGATTTACTAAAAAGAAACGAAAAAAATATGTTTTATTTTGTTCATTCCTATTATCCTGAAACTAACAATGAGTATATTATAGCAACCACAAAGTATGGATTTGATTTTCCATCTGTTATACAAAAAGATAATATTTATGGTGTTCAATTTCATCCTGAAAAAAGTCAGCAATTTGGAAAAAAACTTTTAGAAAATTTTAATAAAATATGAATTTAAACAGAATTATTCCATGTTTATTAATTGAGAAAAATAAACTTGTAAAAACAAAAAAATTTCAATCACCAGAATATGTTGGTGATCCAAAAAATACAATAAAACTTTTTAATGAAATGAATTGTTCAGAGATAATTATACTAGATATAGGACTTACAAAACAAAATAAAGAAATTGACTATGAATTTTTAAAAAATATTGTAAGTGAAGCATTTATGCCAGTATCTTATGGAGGCGGTGTTAAAAATTTAAATGATATTAATAAACTTTTAAATATTGGTTGTGAGAAGATTTCTTTAAACACCAAAAGCTATGATTACAAATTTGTTGAGAATTCTGTTAAAATGTTTGGTGGAAGTAGTTTAATTATATCTCTTGATATAATTAACGTAGAAAACAAAATTTTTTGTTATAATTATTTAGAAAACAAAATTACTAATCAAACAATACAAGAAAGATTGGAAAAAATAAATAGTTATAATGTTGGTGAATATTTTATTAATTTTGTAAATAAAGATGGAACTATGACTGGATATGATATCGAAACAATAGAAAAAATTTTAAAACTAACTAATTCTCAAATTACTTTTTGTGGCGGCGCTTCATCTTATAAGAATATACAAAAAACTCTATTAAGTGGTGCAAAATCATTGGCTGCTGGAAGTTTATTCATTTATCAATCACTAGGCTCAGGGGTCTTAATAAATTTTCCTGATGGAAATGAATATTTAGAAATGCTTGAAGTATGAGAGAATGTAAAAATTGTCTTTTAACCGATAATATAGAAGGTGTTAAATTAGATAAAGACAATCTTTGCAATTTTTGTCGAGAATTTAATAAATATCGAAAATACTTTGATAAATCCAGCTTATACACAGCTTTTAAATTAAAAAAAATCTCAAGAGAAATTAGATCAAAAACAAAAAATGAAAAATATAATTGTTTAATTGGTTTAAGTGGAGGAATTGATAGCTCTTATTTGGTTTATTTAGCAAAAAAAATGAGTTTAAGAACATTATTAGTTCATTTTGATAATGGATGGAACTCAATAACAGCAATCAAAAATATATACAAGCTATCTAAATATACAGGTTTTCCCCTCAAAACTTATGTAATAGACTGGGATGAATTTAAAAGTTTGCAAAGATCTTTTATAAAATCAGGTGTCATTGATGTGGAAATGTTAACTGACCATGCAATTGGTGCAACACTAATAAAAATTGCAAAAGAGGAGAAAATTAAATTTGTTTTGTCAGGTGAAAACTATGCTACTGAAAATGGAATGCCAAAAAATTGGACATGGCAAAAAATAGATAAAAAAAATATTGAAGGCATCAACAAAAAATATGAAAATATTTCAATAAATAAGTTTCCTATAATTAATTATTTTAATTACTTAAAGATGTTATTTTTTTCTAAGATTAAATTTATAAAAGTTTTAAATGAAATTCATTATGAAAAATATCAATCGATCCAAATCTTAAAAGAAAAAGTTGGATTTATAGAATATGAAAATAAACATGATGAATCAATTTTTACAAAATTTTATCAATCTTATTATTTGCCTAGAAGATTTGGAATAGACAAACGTTTAGCTCATTTATCTGCTTTAATAAGAAACCAGGAAATAACAAAAGAAGCGGCTAAAAAAATCATTAAAAAAGAACTAGAAAACTTAGAATTTAAAAATGAAAAGAAATTTGTTTGCGAGAAACTTGATTTTTCAAATGAGGAAATGGATGTTTTGGTTAAACAGCCAACCAAAAATCATATTGAATTTGGTTCAGATCTAAAATACATAAACTTTCTTTTTAAAATAAAAACATTTTTAGGTATAAAATTATTTAAATAATTATGTGTGGTTTTTTTTCTATTCACAAAAAAAATAATTACATAGATAATTTAGACCATTCAATTCAAATAATAAAATCTAATTTAAAGAGAAGAGGACCTGATTCTCAAATTTCATTATTTTTAGATAATAATTTTAAAATTAATCAAAATATTAATAAAATTAAAAATTTGATAGTTGCCTCCAGACTTAATATTATTGATGATAATATAAACTCTAATTTACCATTTATATCAAATTGCAAACAGTATATTTTATCTTTCAACGGTGAAATTTACAATTTTAATCAATTAAAAAAAAAATATTTAGATGGTATAAAACTCAAAACAAACTCAGATAGTGAAGTTTTGTTATACTTATTAAAGCATAGAGGAGAATATGTTTTAAACGAACTAAATGGTATTTTTTCAATCAGTTTTTATGATCTGAAAAAAAAAAAAATTATATTAGCAAGGGATAGACTAGGTATTAAACCTTTATACTATTATTTTAAAAATGGTTCTTTTTTATTTTCAAGTGATGTAAAAAATTTTTTAATTTTTAACGATATAGACAAAAAAATTAATAAAAATCTTTCAGTATTATTTTTAAATAATATTTCAAGCGTTAAGAATAATGAAACTTTTTTTGAAGCTATTAGAAAAATAGAGGGAGGAAAATATTTAGTTTTCAACATAGATGATTTTCATATTGAAAAATATAAAAATTTTTGGAATATCTCAAAAAATATTGATCTCAAGAGTTACAAAAGCAATGAATTATATAACGATCTTAGTAAAACAATTGAAAAGCAAAGCATATCAAATAGAGAAATTGCAATTACTCTTTCGGGAGGCCTAGATTCTTCCATAATTGCATTATTATTAAGGGATTTATATCCAGATAAAAAGTTAAATGCATATTCATTTACATTCAGCCAAAATCAAAAAATTGATGAAAAATACTTTTCTGATTTAGCAACAAAAAAGTTCAATCTAACAAAAACTGAGATAAGTTTTGATAGAAACAATTTATTGGACTCAATTAGAGATACGAATTACGCTTTATCTTTCCCAGCTTATGGTCTAAGCAATGTTGCACAAAACTTAGTTTACAAAAAAATAAATCAAGATGGTATTAGAGTTTGTTACGATGGACAGGGTGCAGATGAAGTATTTGGCGGTTACCACGGATATGGTTCTGCCTTAATGTTTTCTAATTTCAAAGATTTCAAAATATTAAGTTTTTTTACAAATTTCTATAATTCAATTAAAAATAGAAATATGAAAACTAGATTTTATTTGAATTTTTTATCTAGATTCTTAAGTCCAAAACAATATAAATTTTTTTTAAGATTTACCGATAAAAGTGAGATTGGAGATACACTTATATATGATAAAAAAAAATTTGAAGAATATTTTACATCTTTTTTAAATGAAAAAAAAATTACAATCAAAAATAAATTTAGAAACGAAATTTTATATTTTTTAACAAGAGGTATTGAACCAATTCTAACGTCTTTAGACTCAAACTCAATGAACTTAGGAATTGAAACTAGAGTTCCTTTCTTGGATAATTTTATATTAGACAAATATTTAGTAATGAATAACAATCAGCGTATATCTGATAAATTAATTTTTAAGAAGTTACTTAGAGATGCATTTTCCAATAAAATACCAGATCAAATCATGAATAGGACGGATAAGGTAGGTTTTTCAACTGATGATAATTTATTAATGAAACTTAAGGTTGATGAAATTATTTCAGACGTCAATAGCATGGAGTCAAACGCTATCATAAATAAGAGTAATTTTCTAAAAGTATTATATAAATATAAAAATAATAAAATAAGTAATTCGTCTGCTATTTTTAAAATGTATTCTTATTTCCTTTGGTGCAATCAATTTAAAGTCTATGAGTAATTATTACAGATTAAATTTGAAGAAAATAAGAAATAGTAAATTAAAAATATCTATAATTGGACTAGGTTACGTAGGTCTTAATCTTTTAATTCATTTTGCAAAAACAAAAAATGAAATTTTTGGAATCGATACAGACAAAAAGAAAATTTCATTAATTAAAAAAGGTAAATCTTATATTAATTACATTACAGACAGAAGTATTAAAAAGACTAATAAAAATTCAATATGTTCAACTGATTATAGTTTGATTAAAAACTCGGATGTAATAATTTTATGTTTACCAACTCCACTAAAAAATAATCAACCAGATCTTAGTTATTTGAAAAGATCATGCAAAAAAATCAAGAGTAAAATTAAAGAGGGGACTATAATAGTTCTTGAAAGCACATCTTATCCAGGGACTACAGAAAACTTTATATATAAGAATCTTAATTTATATAAATATGAGTTAGGTAAAAATATCTTTTTAGGATTTTCTCCAGAGAGAGAAGATCCTGGTAATAATAAATTTTCAATTTCCAAAATACCAAAAGTGATCTCAGGTAAAACAAAAAAATGCCTAAAATTAATAGAGTTAATTTATAAAATTATAATACCAAAAATAGTTAAAGCTGAGTCTATTAAGGTTGCCGAAACATCAAAACTATTAGAGAATGTTTATCGCGCTGTTAATGTTACACTAGTTAATGAAATCAAATTAATTACTAACAAATTAAACATAGACATTTTTGATGTGATAAATACTGCAAAAACTAAACCTTTTGGTTTTCAAGCTTTTTATCCAGGACCTGGTCTTGGTGGTCATTGTTTACCAGTTGATCCTTTATATCTGTCCTATGTAGCTAAAAAATTAGGAGTTCGATCTACTTTTATAGAGCTTACTAAAAAAATTAATTCTAAAGTACCATATCTGATTTACGCGAAGTTAAAATCAATATTAAAAATAAAAAAGTCGAAAGTATTAGTATTAGGAGTAACTTACAAAGCAAACGTAAACGATACCAGAGAATCTGCAGGTTTAAAATTATTAGAGATAATAAAGAAAAATAACACTTATTCTTTAAGTTACTCTGATCCATACGTTAAAACTTTGGTGATTGGTAGTAAAAAATATAACTCTGTAAAAATTAATAAACAAAATATTAAAAAATTCGATTGTATTATTTTAATAACTAACCATAAAAAGTTTAATTATGATATTATTAAAAAAAATTCTAAATTAATTTTAGATACAAGAGGAAAATTTAGAGTTTCTGATAAAGTTTTAAGAATATAATGAAAAAAAAATTTATACTTTATGGATCTGGTGGTTATGTAGCGCCAAAACATTTTAAAGCAATTAAAGAGACAAATAATGATCTCGTTGCATCTTATGATATAAATGATTCAGTGGGAATATTAGACTCTTACTTTCCAAATTCGAAATTTTTTACAAATGAAGCTAAGATAATAAAATATGTCGAAGAAAAAAATCTAAATAATAAAACAAAAATTGACTACATGGTCATTTGTACTCCTAATTATTTACACGAGAGTCAGATCAGACTTGGATTAAGAACAAATTTAAATGTTATTTGTGAAAAGCCTTTGAGTTTAAATCCAAAAAATATTAAATTGATAAAAGAAATCGAAAAAAAAACCAAAAAAAAATGCTATCCAATATTACAACTTAGACTTCACCCAAAAATTAAACTTTTAAAAAAACAAATTAAGAAAAAAAATAATGTTGAATTAATATATATAACTCCAAGAGGTCAGTGGTACCATCAATCGTGGAAAGGAAAAGAAGAAAAATCTGGTGGAATAGAAACAAATATTGGAATTCATTTTTTTGATATGTTAATATGGATTTATGGTGATTGTATAAGCTTTGAAATTCTTTATCGTGATAGCAAAAAATCTTTTGGTATTATGAAATTAAAAAAGGCTACAGTAAAATGGTATCTTTCAATTGACAAAAAAGATTTAGATAAAATTTCTAAAAATAAAAAATCTTTTAGAAAATTAATAGCCAATGGTGATAGTGTAGACTTTACAGAAGGTTTTGATCAGCTACATACTGAGAGTTATAATCAAATTTTTAAAAACAAAGGTTTTAGTATTAGTAATGCTAGTAAAGCAGTTGAAATTGTTCACAAAATTCGAAATTCAAAACAAAAGGGAAGCATAAAAAATTTAGAAAAATATATAAGTAAGTTTAAATAAAATGATGAAAAAATTAAATTTTTTTAAACATGAAACTTCAATAATTGATAAAAAGGTATCAGTTGGCAAAGGAACCAAAATTTGGCAATGGACTCATCTTTCAATTAACTCAAAAATAGGGAAAAACTGTATTATTGGTCAAGGGTGTTTTATTGGAAAAAATGTAAAAATAGGTAACAACTGTAAAATTCAAAATAATGTATCTATTTTTGATGGAGTAACTATCGAGGATGATGTATTTGTCGGCCCGAGCACAACTTTCACTAATGTTAAAATTCCAAGGTCATTCATAAATCAAAAAAAAAAATTTTTAAAAACTTATGTTAAAAAGGGTGTTTCTATAGGTGCAAATTCAACAATTTTATGTGGTATCAAATTAGGACAATTTAGTTTGATTGGTGCGGGCTCTGTTGTAACTAACAATGTTAAAGACTATAGTCTTGTCTTTGGCAATCCAGCAAAACATTATGGTATAGTAAATAAGAAAGGCTTAAAAAAATTATAATTTATTTACTGCTTTTATGACTCTATTTTGATCTTTTTTATTTAACCATGGACTAAATGGTAGACTAATTGAATGTTTAGATAAGATTTTGCTTACATTATTAATATTTTTCTGTTTGTAAGGTTTTTGCTCAGACAATACTTTTGGATAATAAATAGTAAATGGTATCTTATAATAATTAAATATATTGATTAACTTCTTTCTGTATCTAGTCTTGATTGTAAATTGTGCAAAACTAGAATAATTGTTTTTCATAATTTTGGGCAAAATAATTTTCTTATTATCTTTAAGTTTCGAGAAATAATTTTTTGCTTTTAAATTTCTTAATCTTAGTAATTTTTTAATTTTGTTAATTTTGACAAGTAAAATTGCTGCCTGAATAGTATCTAACCTTGCATTCAAGCCTACATAATTATGAATATACTTTTTTTTTGTTTGTCCATGATTTCTTAGGAAAAATATTTTTTGGAATATCTTCTTTTTATTAGTAAAAACAGCACCGCCATCTCCAAAGCTTCCCAAAGTTTTTGTAGGGAAAAAGCTCGTAACTGAGATGTCTGCAATATTACATGAATTTAGATTTTTATATTTTGCACCAAAACTTTGAGCTGCATCTTCTATCAAAATAATACCTGTATTTTTAATTAGATCTTTTATTTTTGAAAAATCTGGACATTGCCCAAATAATGAAACAACGATAATTACTTTCGTTT
Source organism: uncultured Pelagibacteraceae bacterium (assembly GCA_902589315.1). Classification (GTDB taxonomy): domain Bacteria; phylum Pseudomonadota; class Alphaproteobacteria; order Pelagibacterales; family Pelagibacteraceae; genus Pelagibacter. The sequence continues at coordinate 18,306 of CACISK010000008.1, read as the reverse complement.
TTTTTGTTATTTTTTTTTTTAATTTCATGGGATCAATTAAAAAAGTATCATAATCAACATCAACAAATTTAATTTTTAATTTTAACAAAGCAGCTACTTCTGCTGGGGATACGTACGCAAAATCCGGGATTATTACTTCGTCATTTTCTTTTAAATTTAATGCTTTTAAAGCAAGCAATAAACCATCAGTGCCACTTGAGGTAGTTACACAATATTTTGATCCTGTAAAGTTTTTTAGTTTACTCTCTAATTTTTTTACTTCAGGACCTAAGATAAAGTTTGATTTATTTATTACTTTTTTTAAAGAAAAATCTATATCTTTTTTGAAAATTTTATATTCTGTATTAATATCAATAAATTTCATTTCTATGACAATATTATTTGAAAATATTTTTATAATTTATTTTGTATCAACCTTATATTTAATTTCAAAAAAGTTAGCATTAATTTTTTTAAAAGATGATAAGATTGAAAGTACTATTTTATTATATATATTCATACTTATTTCAGCATCATACGTTATTTTTTTATTAATAATATCTGGATTATATAGTAATAATTTTATTTATTCTCTTACCCTTTTGTCTTTCATTTCTTCATTATTTTGTTTAACGGATATAAAAAAATTTAAATTAAAAGAATTCTATAATGACAATTTATTTTTATTATTTCTTCCTTTTTTTATCATTAGTTTGTTTCCTGCAAGTGACCCTGACTCTCTAGACTATCATTTAGGAGCGGCAAAGTTTTGGATTGAAAATGAAAAAAATTTACCAATTGATCATTGGCTTCATTTTAGATTGGCATCATATGGTGAAACTTTAAATATTTTTTCTGTTTTAATTTTTGATGGGAAATTATTATCTTTTTTAAAAGTCTTTATTTTGTTTGTTTTAACTAAGATTATTTTTAATTATTTCAAAAAAAAGAGAAATTATAATATTTTTTTATTTAGTCTGCTAAGCTCTCCAATTCTAATATACTTTATATCGAATCAAAAACCTCAATTCTTAGGTTATTTAATTTTAATATTATTCTTTTTATTACTGATTTTAAAAAAAAAAAATTACTACTCTTCAATTTTATTAGCTTATGTATCATCATTAAAATTTTCTTTTGTTCCTCTAGTAGCAATATTATTCATATTTGCTTTGAATTCAAAAAATTTTAATAATAAAAAATTTATTATTTCTTTTATAATTTTTTCAATAATATTTTGGTTACCATTAACTCTAAAAAATTTTGTATTTTATTCAAATCCACTTTCACCTTTTTTTGAATCAATTTTATCAAATACACCTGATCAAACAGTGATAAATTTCTCAGATATGTTGAAAAATTATAGTGAATACGGTTTTTCAAAATTCCATGAATTTATAAATATTTTGATCCCACTTAATTTAGGAGCAATAACTACATATTTTGGTGTAAGTATTATATTATACTCGATATCAAAAAAATTTAACAAACATTCAAAATTATTTGTTTATCTATCTTTGATAATATTCTTATCTTACATTTTAATTGGACAATATAGTTCTCGATACTTATATTTCAGCTATTTTTTATTAATATTTTCAAGTCTCTTTATGGAGATTAGATTTAAAAACTTTTTCTTTAAAATTCTAAGCTTGCAAACGATTGCAATATATTTCTTTCTAGTATCTTACTCTATATTAAATATTTTTAGTTTATTAAATCTAAATAGTTATGAGAATTATCTAACTGACAAAGCTTACCAATATGAAGAGACGAATTGGTTAAAAAAAAATATAGTTAATGAAAATTATACTTCTGATATTAGATCAAAATATTTTTTAAATAAGAATCATTTTCCCTTAGAATTTATTTATTACACACCGAGTGATAGTATTGAAAAAAATCTATTTAACTTTTTGAAAAAAAATAAAATTAAAAAAGTATCTTTATTAGTTGATGATAATTTTGTGTACAAAATTTTTCAGTTCTGCAAAAAAAATTCAACAAGCAAAAATTTCAAAGTTTTAAGAAGAAATTTTTTAGTTAAAGAAAAAACCATTAAAAGAGAAATTTTTGAAATAGATTTAAATAATAGCAAATGTGAAATTAAGTTATAAATTGTTTAACTTTTCTAATATTTTTAAATATTAGAGAAAATACAGGAAATTTAAGTTTATTTTTTTTTTGTATTTTTAAATCTTCCTTCATTTTTGTTAATAGCCCCGACAATTTTGTACTATCACCTCCAAATTTCATTTTTGTTATATACTTGTCAATATATCCAATTTTTAAATCATTACTTTTCAAACATCTGAGCATATAATCATAGTCTGATGATACTTTGAATTTATTTGAATAATAGCCAATTTTATTAGAAAATTTTCTTTCAATAAAGGTTGAAGTATGAGGAGGCATCCATCCATATTCTAAACTTTTTTTATTAAATTTTTCTGAATTCCATTTTCTTAAGATTTTATTTTTCCTAGAAATAATTAGTATATTTCCATATAAAAAATTTATATTGTTTCTAAATTTTCGTTCAACTTTTGAAAGAACATTATTATCATAAAATTCGTCATCAGAGTGCAAAATTCCGAATATCTCTCCCTTAGCATATTTCATACCTAAATTTATAGCATCGAATTTATTCCCGGTGTTTTTATCTTTATAAATTTTTCTATAGCTTTTTTTAAGAGTTTTTAAATATTTTTCAGTTCCATCATAAGAATTTGAGAAAACAATTATATGTTCTTTATTAAAATATTTTTGATTGTCAAAACTTTTTACTGCTTTTTTTAAATGAGGCATTCCATTTTTTACAACAGTTATTATGGAAATTTTTTTCATGAAAAATATAATTTAATTATTTTATCTGTATTTTTTTTTGCCGAAAAATTTTTACTGCATAATTTTGCTGCTTTTATACCCATTTTATAAATAATTTTATTATCAGTAATTTTAACAATTCTTTTATAAATATTATTTGGTGTATTTGGATAAATTGTATAACCTGTTTTACCATGAATTAAATATTCTGATATTTTATGCTTATAAGCAATTATTGAGGGAATACCAAAAAAAGCTGACTCAAATACCGGTCTACCAATTGCATAATCTTCATTAGGAAAAACTAAAACATCCATATTTTTATAAAGCTTATTTAAATTTGTTTGATAACCCATAAACTTAATATTACTATATTTATGCAATTCTTCTGATTTATAAAAAAAATAGAAATCTTTTCTTATTTTAAAAAAATTGAGTAATAAATTTTTTATTTTAAACTCAGGAAAGGGAGAAAAAATTCTTAATTCAATATTTTTATCTTTACAATATTTCTTAAAACACAAAACTAATTTTTTAATTCCTTTTGACTCGTGTAATTGTCCAACAAAACCAAAAACAATTTTTTTATTTGTTTTTATTTTCTTATTTTTAAGAATTATTTTTTCACTAACTGAATTTAAAATAATACAGCTTTTTTTTTTTAATGACGAATTTAATGATTTTTGACATTCTTTGTCTATTACAATTATTTTATAGACGTATTTTCTTAACATATTATTCATCCAATTTATTCTTAAACTATTTATTTTTTTTAGACGCGTTCTTTGATGAATAATTATTTTACAAAAAAACTTTTTTTTTAAAATTCGCAAAATTGGAAAACATAAAATTTCATTTAAATGAATTATATCATATATTTTATCTATTTTATTTAACGTCCTTATGAAACAAAATAGGAAATAAATTTCCCTTATTAAAACAAGCCACCTAAACTTTTCATAGTACCCATAATTTGAATTATCAAATATTGGTACACCTTTAGTGCCAATTAGCTTAAATTTTTTTTTCTTTAGCCTATTATAAACTTCACCATAGGGACAAATTATATCAATCTCTAATTTTTTATTTTTTTTTAATATATTGAGATTTTCAATTAAACTTCTTGGCGCTCCTCCATATTGACTTCTATGATGGATAATTAAAATTCGTTTCTTTTTCATTATTTTTATATAATTATGATTTTATAATTTAAATATATATATTACTAAAAAAATGATAGTAAACGATATAAGTAAAATTACGCTTATTGATAAGAACGGAAATACAATTTCTAAAAAAAAAATATATATTGACCATTTTGATATAAATAAATTCTTTAGTGAAAGTAAATTTAAAAATCTAGTCTTTCTATTAGTTGATAATAGCTATCCTTCAATAATTTTTTACTTAACTTTATTAAAATCAAAACATGCAATAGCTCTGATAAATCCAAATACAAAGTCGCAAAAGTTAAAGGAATTAATCAAGTCTTATGAGCCAAATTATATTATAACAAAAAAAATTTTAGATATAAGTACTTATAAAGATATTCATAAAATTTATGGGTACAATTGTTATCATAGTCTAAAAAAAAAAAATCATTATATAAACAAAAAATTGTTCTTTTTATTAACCACCTCAGGCTCAACAGGAAGTTCTAAGTTCGTAAGACTTTCCTATAAAAATATTGAAAGTAATACCAAGTCAATAGTAAAATTCTTGAATATTAAAAGTAGTGATAAACTAATTACAACTTTACCGCCTGATTATACTTATGGTTTTTCACAATTAAACACTCACCTTTATACAGGATCAACAATAATTCTTAACGACTACAGTGTTATTCAAAGAGAATTTTGGGAACTTCTTGATAAAACAAAAGCAACAACATTTGGTGGTGTTCCATATACTTACGAATTATTAAAAAAAATAAAATTTGAAAATTATAAATTATCTAACTTACGATATATTACTCAAGCAGGCGGTAAACTTAGCAATGAAAATCAAAAATATTTTTATAAAATTTTAAAAAAAAAAAATATTAAATTTATAATAATGTATGGAGCAACAGAGGCCACATCCAGAATGTCATATTTGCCTTGGTCAAAATGTGGAAGTAAAATCGGAAGTATTGGAATTCCAATACCAGGTGCAAAGATGGAAATAGTATCTCAAAATAAAGAGAAAACAGGAGAAATATTATATAAAGGAAAAAACGTTTCATTAGGTTATGCAAATTCTATTAAAGATCTAAAAAAAGGTGATTTAAATAATGGAAAATTATTTACAGGAGATCTTGGATTTAAAGATAAACAAGGCTTTTACTTCATTGTAGGTAGAAAAAAAAGGTTCTTAAAAATTATCGGTCATAGAATAAACTTAGATGAACTTGAAATACAATTAAGAGTTTATCTAAAATATAAGAAAATTTACTGCACAGGAGACGACAACGAATTAATTGTATTAACAGATAAAAAAGAAATCAGCGATAATATATTGAATTGTTTACATAAAGAATTCAAAATTAATAAAAATTTAGTTAAATTAAAATTTTTCGATAAAATAAGCTTAACAAATTCTGGAAAAATAAATTATAAAGTTTTAAATGAAAATTCGATATAAAGAGTATTATAATTTTTTTAACAATTATTATAAAAATAACCCATTTGATCATTCAATAAATACAAAGAAAAATTTATTTAATGTTGGAATGAATATTTTAACTAAATTTCATCAAAAAAATAATAAAACTTACGGACAAATAATAAAAAAATTAAATTTTCAAAGTAATAAAGATTATGAGAAAGAAAACCTTCCATTTTTACCTGTAACGATATTTAAAGACTTTGATATACATACGTCAGATTTAAAAATGATAGATGCGATCGCTACTTCATCTGGAACAACAGGTAGCAAGGTTTCAAAGATTTATTTAGACAGGAATAATGTATTGAATCAACTAAGAGTATTAACAAAAATTTTAACAAATTATTTTGGCACTAAAAAATATCCTATGTTAGTATTTGCAAAAAAAACAGCAAATAAAAACGAATTTTTAAATGCAAAACTAGCTGCCATAAGAGGCTTCTCCATTTTGGCAAATGAACTAATTTTTTGTTTAGATGAGCAAAATAATATGGATCATGATGTATTTAAAAAATTCTTAGAAATACCTTCTAAAAGAAAATTAATCTTTGGTTTTACATATGATATTTGGGAAAAACTATATTTATCAGATCTTAAATATAAAAAAATAAATTTATCAAATACAACTCTAATTCATGGAGGTGGTTGGAAAAAATTAGAAAATATAAAAGTAGACAATAAAACATTTAAAAATAAAATTTTCAAAAAATTCAAAATTAAAAGAGTAATTAATTACTATGGTATGATAGAGCAAACAGGATCTATATTTTTAGAGTGCAATGAATGTCATAATTTTTTTCCATCAATATTTTCAGATATTCTAATTAGGAATAAAAATTTAGATACGATAACAAATGGAGCTGGTTTAATTCAGCTTATGTCATTGTTGCCGACCAGTTATCCTGGACATAATATTTTAACTCAAGATGTTGGAGAGATTGTTCGTGAAAACTGTAAATATTGCAATCCAAGAAATATTAAACAGTTCAGAATCTTTGGAAGAGTTAAAAACTCTGATATTAGAGGGTGCAGTAATATTTAAAGGAAATGATAGATTTAAATAAATCAAAAAATTTTAGTAAACTAAATTTTAATTGTGACCAGATATTAAAACCATTTGAGAAAAGAGTAATTGAATTTCTGCAACAGTTTTCCAATTCTCTTATGAAAGACAAATCTAACCTTGAATATCCAGAGATCATTGCATTTGCATATTGGATAAGAAGATCAAATTTAAAAAAACTTCAAAAAAATTTAAATATTTTAACAAATGAATATAGAATTGGGCGAGGTTTAATTTTACACATTCCACCTTCAAATGTCATAACCGGGTTCCTTTATTCTTGGGTATTTGGTTTACTTTCAGGAAACTCTAATATTATTAAGATTCCCTCTTCTAACAATTCAGTAAACCTTAAAATTATAAATTTAATTAAAAAAATTCTGTCAAAAAAAAAAAATAATTTTTTAGCAAAAAATAATTTTTTCGTCAGTTACAATAACAATGAGGATATTAATAAAATTCTATCATTAAAGGCTGATTGTAGATTGATATGGGGTGGGGATAAAACTGTAGAAAAGTTTAAAAGCTATAAAACAAAAATACATAATATCGATTTGGTGTTTGCTGATAGATATTCATTTTCAGTTATAAAATTAAATGAAAAAACAAACATAAAACATCTTGTTGAAGGTTTTTATAACGATGCATTTTTGATGGATCAAAATGCATGTTCAAGCCCACATCTTCTAATTTGGTATAAAACACAAGAACATTTAATTGATAACTTTTGGAGTGAACTGGAGATGAAATCAAAAATTAAATATAAAATTGATATTGGCAATGCTTTCAAAAAATTTGAATCTAAGATAAATAATTTGATAAATGTAAAAAATTTTTCAGCATTAAGAATTAATGGCAAAACTATTACTAGAATTGAATTAAATAAGTTACAAAATGGTATAGAGAATTTAAGAGGTAAATTTGGCCAATTTTTTGAATTTAAAACAAATGACACTTCATTTTTAAAAATTGTTAGTAAAAAATATCAAACACTCTCTGTTCACGGGGTAAGTAAAAATTTTTTAATAGATAAAATAACACTAATGAAACTTAAAGGAATTGATAGGGTTGTAGATGTAGGAAAATCCAATTCTATAACATTGCTTTGGGATGGGTATGATATTATTAGAACTTTAAGTAGAGTTATTAATGACGAATAAGATATTTACAAGAAAAGATTTACTGAGTATTCAAAAAAACACCTCTGAGTTTTTGATGATGGATGAAGTTGAGTTACTAAAAGAAAATAAAGTAAAAGGCAAAAAATTCTTTGGTGAAGATTTTTGGATTTTTAAACATCACTGGCCAGGAGACCCTAATGTCCCAGCTGTATTTCAAACTGAGGCAATGTCACAAATTTCATCAATATTAATTTTAGGCTCTCCAGAGAATAACAATAAAAGCTTACTAGTAGTTAATTCAAATAATTTAAAATTTAAAAAAAAAATCCTTCCAAATGACACTTTAATTGTTTTTTCTGAATTACTTTCTTTTAAACGCTCTTTAGCTAAATTTTCTGCTAAAGGGTTTGTTAATGATGAATACTGTTGTAGTGGTGATTTTTTAATGGTTTTACAAGAAGATCTGATTTAATATACATATATATATATTGAATTTAAATATTTATTATATAAATAACAACTATGCCAATTCATTCTGCTTTACTAAAAAAACCAAGATTAGTTAAAAAATTGAAAGATTTTTATGACTATGTTCAATTTAATGACGGAAAAGTGGGTACCAAGACAAGGGGAATTGATTTAAATTTTAATAATGCATGTAATTTAAGGTGTAAATATTGTTTTACAAACTCACCAAAAGGAGATCATGTAAAAGAATATTTAGATTATGACGCAATTGCAAAATTAGCTGATGAAGCAGATGAACTAGGTTATTTTGAATTCGATTTGCAAGGTGGAGAATTGTTATTGCAGCCAAAAAAACTATTTAAAGTTCTTGAGGCAATTAAACCAGAGAGATTTTATTTATACCTTACAACAAATGGTTATTATTTAGATGAAGAAATGGCTCAAAGATTAGCAGAAGCAAATGTGAGCAGAGTTTCTGTTAGCATAGATAGCATGGATGAAAAAATCCACGATGAAATAAGGGGTAGAAAAGACTCTTGGAGAAGAGCTATGGAGGGATTAAAGCATGTTCAAAAAGCAGGCATCGATCCATATTTAAACATTACTGTTGGTCATTATAATGCTCATACAGATCATTTAAAACAGTTGTTAGATTACTCAAAAAAACAAAAGTATAGAACTTTACTCAATGTTGCAGTGCCTGCTGGCATGTGGCAAAAAGCAGAGGAAATAATATGTGATGATAAAGACAGAGAGTATCTTAGAAAAATAAGAAAGGATTACAAAAATTTGGTTAGAAATATTTGGAACCCCTTTGATAAAAGTCATGAAGGAATACTTGGCTGCACAACAGTAAATAGATTATATATAACACCTATTGGTGATGTCTTAGTTTGTCCCTATGTTCATATAAAAATTGGTAATATTTTCAAACAATCATTAAAAGAAATAGTTGATTTTGGTTTTAGTATAAAACATTTTAGGAACCACAGTGATTTATGTTTGGCTGGAGAAGACAAAAGTTTTATAAGAAAGTTTATGACTAAACAAGGTCAATCAATATTTAAACCTGCTGAAGCAAAAGAAATTTTTTCAAAAGAAGATTTCGTGCAATAAAATTGAAAGATATAAAAACAGCATTAATTACAGGTTCAAATAGAGGATTAGGGTTTGAATTATTAAAATCACTGTCTTCAGAGGGTTATAACATAATAGCTTGTACTAGATCTAAAAACTCTGATTTCACCAAAGAAATTGAGCAGATATCTAAAACTAATAACAACAAAATTTACAATATAATTTTTGACCTAAGTGATCTTGATGAGACTCAAAATCAACTATCGAAATTTTTAAATAATTATGAGCAAAGTATCGATGTGTTGATAAATAATGCTGGAGTTTTAAAAAACTCATTAATGCTTATGACACCAATCAAAGAAGTAGAAAATATTTTTAGGGTAAACGTATTTTCTTTAATTTTCATTACTCAACTTGTAGTCAAAAAAATGTTAAAATATAAAAAAGGAGTAATATTAAATATTTCATCTATATCAGCAAAGGAAAATAATCTAGGAAGAAGTATTTATTCTTCATCTAAAAATGCAGTTGAATCTTTAACTAAATCGATGTCAAAAGAGTTTGCTAGATATAATATTAGGGTTAATTGTATATCTCCTGGTTTAATTGATAGTGAAATGTTAAGAAATAATACCACTGAAGAGAATTTACAAAAAACAATGAATAGAATTTCATCAAAAAGATTAGGAACTTTCAAAGATATATATAAATTAGTAAGTTTCTTATGCTCTGATAATTCTTCATATATTAATGGACAGATAATTTCTGTTGATGGAGGAATTTATGCAGATTGATCTTGACACAAAAAAAAGAGTTAAGCTAGTTGCAAATACAGTAAGGAAAAAGATATTACTCATGGCTTTTTCAGCCGGCCAGTCAAGTGCTCATATAGGTGGGGCATTGTCTTCGGCGGATATAATTTCAACACTCTATGAAACTGTTTTTAAAATAAATAAGAAAAATATACATGATGAGGAAAAAGATAGATTTATATTAAGCAAAGGACACGGTTGTTTAACTTATTATGCAATTCTTAATCATTTAGGCTTCATCACAGACGATGAATTATTGACTTTTGAAAAGGATGGATCAATATTACTTGGTCATCCAGTTAAAAATAGAGATAAAGGGATAGAATTTTCTAATGGAAGTCTTGGTATGGGCTTATCCATTGGGGTTGGTTTAGCTATTGGATATAAAAGATTGAACAAGAAAAACAATGTATATGTAATACTAGGTGATGGAGAATGCAATGAAGGTTCTGTATGGGAAAGTTTTATGTGCGCTAACAAATTTAATTTAGATAATTTGTTTGTTTTTATTGATAATAATAAGTTTCAGCAGACTGGATCAAACGATGAAATTCTAATAAATAACAACTTAAATGATAAACTTAGTGCATTTGGATGGAATGCAAAAAAAATAAATGGTCATAGTATTGAAGAGATATATGATTTCTTAGTTACGAACAAAAATAATCAAAAACCAAATATTGCAATTTGCGAAACTATAAAAGGTAAAGGTGTATCATTTATAGAAAATAATAATGATTGGCATCATACTGTTTTAACAAAAAAGAATTATGATATTGCAATCAATGAACTAAATAAAAATGAAGCTTGATAACTCTAAGGTAAAACTTTATTCTCAAATTGGAACTAGAGCTACATTTGGATTAGCATGTATTGAATTGCTTAAAAAATACGAAAACTTAATGGTTTGTACGGCAGATGTGTCAACTTCTGCTGGTTTAGATCGATTCAGAAAAAAATATCCTAATAATTATATTGATGTGGGAATCGCAGAACAAAACTTAATTGGTGTTGCAACAGGATTATCTGAATTAAACTTTAAAGTAATTACAACTACTTTTTCACCGTTTCAAGCTCTCAGGTGTTTAGAGCAAATAAAAGTAAATCTTGGATACATGCAAAATAAAGTTGTCATGGTCGGATTAGCAAGTGGTTTAGTTTTAGGTAGTTTAGGTTTCACCCATGCTTCAATTGAGGACGTTGGTGCTTTACGTTCAATACCAAACTTGAATTTAATATGCCCATCAGATAGTGGTGAGGTTGTTAAAGCATTAGATAAAGCCTTAGAGAATAAAAATTCTACTTATATAAGATTAACTGGTGGATCAAATAATACCATAATTAACCAGGATGATTATGATTTTGAGATAGGCAAGTCTATAGAATTAAAAAAAGGACATAAAGTTTGTATTATTTCTAATGGACAAATACTTTCTGAGTGTTTAGCTGCAGCTAATAAACTAGATGAAATTAATATTTCGACTTCTGTAATCAATATGCATACAATTAAACCAATAGACGAGAAAAAAATTTTTGAGATATCTAAAAAATATAAATTAGTAGTTTCAGTCGAAGAACACAATGTTATTGGAGGTTTAGGATCAGCAGTAGCAGAACAATTAATAAAAATTGAAAATTCACCTCCTCAAGCTTTAATTGGTATTCAAGACTATTATGAGAAAGGTGGAAATTACTTTTATTTGAAAAATAAATACAGTATAAGCTCCGAAAAAATTTTCGAAAAAATCAAAAATTCTTATGAGTGTCTTAGAAAAATATAATAAATCATTTAAAGAATCTTTTTCTCTAGAAGATGATAAAAAATTAGAGACACTCAAATATAATGAAATTGATGAATGGGATTCAATTGGTCATATGACTTTAATAGCAGCATTAGAAGAAAACTTTAAAATAAGCTTTGAAACAGATGATATCGTTGATTTTAGCTCTTATAAAAAAGGGAAAGAAATACTTAAAAAGTACAAAGTTGATATATAATCATTTATAATTTGCTCTTAAGCTACTACCAAACCCAAAATTTGCGTGTAAAGTTTGAATATTGATGATCTCTCTTTTTTCAAACTCTAAAATTTTACTTCTACCATGCATAAATCTTTGATTATCAATCATGCACAAATCATTTTTTTTCCATTTAATACTAAATTTTGTTTCATCAGAAATTTTTCTAATTTCTCTATATATTAAATCAGGAATTTTAGATCCATTCAGTAAAGAACATTCAATTATTTGTGGATCTGTTCCAAATACAGCCTGCAAATGATTACAAAAAGCCAGCTGATTAATATTTCTTGTTTTAGATAAAGCAAATGTCATATATTTTGTCTCAACAAAGCCTTTTTTAAAATTAATTTTAGTATCGAACGTTCCAGGAACTTCTAATATCCATTCTTTTAATTCTTTTTTTTTTCTATTTTTTAAATATTTCTTCACATCTAAATCTCCTTTAAAAGGTACAACTAAGTTATATAAAATTTGTTTACCTAAAAAAAATTTTTTTGATTTAGTGCTAAGTTTCCTGTAAAATTGAACTCCATCACTTAAAGTTGTAAACCCAGATTTTTTAGGAGCCTTTATACAACAAAACCACAATATTTCAGGCCAAGATGGTGAAAAACTTGCTTCAGAGTGTAAGGCCATTTCTGCATTTCCCAAGTCAACTGACTTTATGTTTTTATTCTTAAACATCTTTGTTCTTCTTGCTGCATCATTAGCATACCTGTATGTGAATAAATCTGTAAAAGAAGTCAACTTATTTGGGATAATTTTAAATCCTCTAAAAATAATAACACCTTTTTTCTCGAATATATTTATTATTTTCTTTTTATTTAAACTGGTTAGATCTTGGTCTTTATATTTTGCTTCTATAATTGCCCCACCTTCAAAAAATTTATCGCTGATTTTTTTAATTTCCATTTTTTATTTCTCTTGCAGGGTTACCAAAAACTCTTGAATTTTTTCTTACACTTTTTATTACTATTGAACCTATACCTATATATGCGTCTTTTTCTATTTTCAATCCTGACATTATTGATGAAGATGGACAAATCCAAACATTATTCTTAATAACGACTCCTCCCCCAACTTGCACACTACTTGTTATTGTTACATTTTCTCCAATTTTTGAGTTATGAGCTATTTGGACTAAATTATCAATTTTAGTATTGTTACCAATTCTTGTGGAGCCAAAATTCGACTTATTTATTAAGCTATTGCTTCCAATTTCTACATTATTTCCAATTACTACATTTCCAAAATATGGAAAATTGTAAGTTTTATTATTTTCTCTTTCGAAAGAGAAACATTCTCCACCTATTATTGCCCCAGATTTAATGTGACAATTGCTTCCAATAATAGTGTTGTTGTGTATTATAACTCCTTTTTCTACTATAGAATTTTTCCCAATTCTAATATTTTCTCCAACATCTGCAGACTCAGAAATATTTGAAGAGTTTGATATTTCATTTTTAATCATAGGATATTTAATTAGCTTTTTTTTAATTAAAATATTTAAAATTTTACAAAAAGTTAATCTTGGTTTTTTTGTAAAAATAACATTATTTCTTTTTTTAGTTACTATATCAGTTAAAATTATAGCTTTAATATTATTAATTGATTCCGCCGAATATTTTTGTTTTGATATAAAAATTAGACTATAATCGTCATATTTATTTATTGTGCCTATACTTTTAATAAATAAATTTGTTTTATTTTTAAAAATTTTGTTTAAATAAAATTTTTCTTTTAGTTTAATAATATCAAACATTTTTAATTTTATTTTTTAGAAAATAAATTATCAATATATAAATGAATATATAAAATATTAATAAATATAAGTAGTATTTTTCATTTAGAACATAAGTCGATATAAATGGAGTGAAACTTATAGATAAATAAATTGGTAGAACAACTTTCTTAGAATACGCCTTTATAATAAAGTGATGCAAGTGTTGATTGTCTGAAATGAAAGGATTTTTATTATTATATATTCTTATTAAAAAAACTCTTAACATATCCATTCCAGGTATCAAAAAAATTAAAAAAATTAATTCTACAGAAGTTATAAAATTATTATTATAATTATTTATTATTAAAACTGAAATAAAAAAACCTACAGCCGCGGTTCCGTTGTTTCCTATAAATGTTTTGTTTTTTAAATTATATATCAAAATTAAAATCAAAAGTATTAAATTTAACATATGAAAATAATTATTAATAATATTAATATTATATAAAATTAAATACCAAAAAATTAAATGAGATATAGAATTACCATTAAAACCATCTGCAAGATTAATTGCATTTGATAATAATAATACACATAGTACACTAAAAAAAATATTTCCTTGATTTAAATTTATACTTTTGCTTAGCGAGGTAAAATTTAAATTATCTATCGAGAAATCTATATTTATAGAAAAGAAAAGAAATAAAATTGAGGCATTTAATAACAATCTTACATTTGGTGAAACTTGTTTGTAATCGTCTATAATACTTAAAAAAGCGATAGAAATATAAGTTACAATTAATAGAAAGAAAAATTTTAAATTCCATTCACCATTTAAAAATTCGTAGAAAAAAATATTTAAACCAATTAGAAAAACAATAATTCCACCTAATTTTGAAACTGGTTTATTATGTATCTTTCTTTTTTTATCTGGATAATCATAGAAATTGGTATATTTAGTTATTTTGTCAAAAAATAAGATAATAATAGCTAATAAAACAAAGATTAAATAATTTTGAGCATGCATTTTAAACCTTATCTAAAAAAGTTTACTATATTAGATATTATCAAATTTTTGGTCATTTTAATTCCACCTAGTTTGATTGCTGGACCACTATACTCTGAAATAGTGATAGTTTTGTGCGGTATAACTTACTTAATTTCCGTTTTCAAAAAAAAAAGGTTATTATTTACAAATAGGTCGTTAAATTTAATATTTTCTCTCTTTTTTTTATCTATATTTATTTCTTCACTTTTTTCCAAATCTCCAGATATTTCAATTTTAAAGGCAATTTTTTACATCAGATTTTTTTTGTTTTTTTATTTTATAAACGAATTTTTTGAGAAAAAAGATTTTAAATACTTTAACAATCTTATTTTGATTTCAGTGCTATTTGTATCTTTTGATATTTTTTTTCAGTTTATATTTAATTTCGATATATTTGGATATAAGCCAGGTATGAACGGATTAAGATATCAAGGCCCATTTGGAGAAGAGTGGATATCAGGCAGTTATTTAAAAAATTTTGGAATAATTGTAATTGTAAACTTATTTCTCAATCCCAATAAAATATATCGAAATTATATTTCTTTGATCTTAATAATTATTTTATTTCTAGCAATCTTCATATCAGGTGAGAAGATGGCTTTAATTTTATTTTCATTTTTTATTATTTTATTTTTTACAATTAACTTTAAAAATAATATTCGACATATTATTATTTTATCTGGACTATTTTTATTAGTAGTTAGTTTTATAAATTTTAATAATATTGAGGATTTTGATGGAAATACAACAAAGTCTGAAAAATTATCCTATCGGTATTCTACCCAGTTTTCTGAAATACTTGGATTTAGTAAGAATTCAAATGTGATTTTAATTGATACAGTTCATGGAACACATTTTCTTACCGCATTTGAAATTTTCAAAAAAAATCCTATTGTTGGAAGTGGTATAAAAACCTTCAGAACAGAATGCGCCAATGTAGAACCAAATTTATTGCAAACTTATGGTGTAGGTGAAGGAAGAGCTATCAATAACAGGTGCACTTCTCATCCTCATAATTTTGTTTTAGAAATTTTGTCTGAAACTGGAATCATTGGTTTTGTTAGTTACATTATTTTCGTCTTATTTATTTTATTTTCTTTTAAATGGAGAATAGGAATAAATTCAGAAAAATATTATTCTTATCTATATTCATTTTTATTTTTTATATTCCCAATTGCTACATCAGGTAGTTTTTTCAATAATTATAATTCAATAATATTATGGATAATAATTTCATTTTTGTTTTTTAATAAAAATGTAAAAATGAGAAGAAAAAAATCCTAATTTAAGACCTGTGTATCCAAATTCAAATTTCATATTCTTATTTACTTTTATATAACTAATATATTTTTTAAATTGGTTTATAGAATTGAAAGTTAAAGATTTTTCACTTTTAAAAATATCATAGTTAAAAAAACTTAATAATTTATAAATTATTTTTTTTGGTAAATAGCCTAAAAAAGGTATGTTGCTATGATGTTCAATTGGGAAAAATCTATTTGGTATAGAAATAAAAATATTTTCACTAACTCTAATAAGCTCTGATAGATAAAATATTTTTTTTTTATCTCCTCCTACATGTTCAAATACAGCGTGTGAAAGTGATAAATGAAAATAATTATCTTTATATGGAAGTCTATTATTTTGAATTATCTTAGTATAATTTAAATTTTTATAATTTTTTTTTACTTCAGAGACCTCATCTAAACCACATCCATAGATAATATTTCTCTTTCTTTTCTTTAGAAATTTTAAAAAAGGATTTGCATCCTTGTTTGAACTGTCAGAAACACCAAAGTCTAATATTTTTAAATTTTTATGTTTTTTTTTATTAAGTATTAGTTTATTTAAAGTATGAAAAATATTTTCACGCGCTAGAGTAGAAAAATGCAGAGCAAACTTATTTTGATTATACTTTTGGAAATATCTCTCCCAATTATCAATTTTTTTAGTTTTTAACATGCTGGATTTTTTAATTTATAGCATAACAAACATCAATTTATTTATACCAAATATAAATGAAATAAATGGTTTTCTAGGATTAATACTGTTTATTATCGTCTCAACAATAATTGGACAAAATATTTCTCCAAATAAAAAATTAGTTTCTTTAAATTTTTTCTTGGGATATGGAATTATATATTTCTTCTCAGTTTTTCTTTATGTTTGTTTTTCAATTGAAGTTAGAATTTCATATTACATAATATTGTTTTTAGCTTTAGCGAATTTAATCTTCAAATTTAATATTTTTAAGGAAATGAGCAAAGTCATCTTTATAAAATTTAAAAATAATATTCATATATTTTTTTTGGTTCTTCCTTTGTTTATAATAATATTTAATTCTAAAGCATTAGGTTGGGATACGTTCTCTCACTGGCTACCTTTAGCAAATGCTCTAGACCAATCAAGTGAGTTTTTATTAAGAGGTCATGCTACAAACTATCCATTTGCAAGCACATTAGTTTTAGTTTTTTCATCTATTTTTGTTGATGGTATAAGTGAAAATGTTTCAGCGTTGTTTTCTTTTTTTCAATTAATTCTTATATTTGAATTAATAAATTATACTATTCAAAAAAATAATTCCTCTGCAAATAATATATTTATAAAGCCACTATTAGTTTTATTTATCTTTTATAACCCAATTCATATGAATAAATTTGTATATTCATCCTATTCTGACTTTGACACATCTGTAGCCATATTAATTAGTACATACTTACTTTTTCAATTTTTTAGCAATCATGAAAATAAAAAGCTTTGGATTTCTATCTCTGTTATAGCATGTCTGATTGTAGGTTTAAAAAATACAGGAATAGTTCTTGTTGTTTTTTCAATGATGATTTTTTTTATTATTTCTCTCTACGAAAATTTTAGAAATACGCTTAAAACTTATTTAGTTCCTTTAATCTTAATTAACATCCCGATTTTATTATGTTGGTCTTTATGGCAATATTTACTTCATGTAAACAACATGCGTGAAATTTTTTTTGTATATGATTTTATTAGAAATGATTTAATAGTTTCTTTTTTTAAAAATATTATATTTCAAATTAATGAGAGAAAGATATTTTATTACTTTTCATTTATAATAATTCTTTTAGCTATATTTAGGCCAAAGATTTTAAAGGTCGATAAAGAATTAAATTATTATGTCTTATTTTATGCTCATTTGTTTATCTTTTGGTTTTTATTTTTAGTGGTAACATTCATATTCCACTTTAATAGTGGCATTCTAAATAATGCGACAAGTTTTTGGAGATATAACTCACAAATTTCTGTTGTGCTTTTGTTTTTATTTTGTCTTTTGTTTTCAAATTTTTTAAATTACAAAAATTATTTTAATTCTAAGAAATTAGTAAATATAATTTCAATTTTAATTTTAATTTTACCAATCATATTTCTTTATAAATTAAGAAGAGATCTTGAACCAAGGTATTTAACAATTCTAGATTTTTCTAAATTTCAAAATAAAGTAAATAGAGCGTTAGTAATTTCATCAGATTCATCATATAATGCTATTA
>CACISK010000007.1 GCA_902589315.1 uncultured Pelagibacteraceae bacterium | reverse complement strand
CTTTGAAAAATTAGATAAACCAGAATTTCCAATAAAAGCTCAGTTATTAATAAATGATTATGGATTAAAGGAGGGAAGGGAGTTAGGTCAAAAATTAAAAAATTTAGAAATGAAATGGATTGAAAATAATTTTAATTTATCAAAAAAAGATATGGAAAAAGTTTTATCAAATTAAACGTATTTTACGTCTACAATCTCAAAATTTTTTGTCCCTGCAGGTGTATTTATCTCTACAAGATCGCCTTTATTTTTACCTATCAGGCCTTTTCCTATTGGTGATTGAAAATAAAGAAGCTTTTGTTTTAGATCTGCCTCGTCTTTACCAACAATTTTGTAATTTATTTTTTCTTTTGTATCTAAATTTTGCAGGTAGACTGTTGATCCAAATATCACTTTTCCATCATTACTAATCTTGGTGATATCAATTACATTTGCTCTCGCAATTAAATCCTCAACTTCTTGAATTCTTCCCTCGTTATGTGATTGCTGTTCTTTTGCAGCATGATACTCAGCATTTTCCTTTAAATCTCCATGCGATCTTGCTTCAGCAATAGCTGCAACAATTTCGGGTCTCTTTTTTTCTTTTAAAAAAATTAATTCACTCTTTAATTTTTCTAATCCTTCAGTCGTAATTGGTTCTTTATCCATAATTTACCATTTAGCGGTTGGTGGCAATGACATAAGTATAGCTTCAACATTTCCACCAGTTTGTAAACCAAATTTTGTCCCCCTATCATGTAATAAATTAAATTCAACATATCTACCTCTTTTTTTGTATTGAATTTCTTTATCTTTAATTGACCATTTTAATTTATTTTTTTTCTCAATTATTTCGTTAGAAATGTTTTTGAAACTTATTCCTACTTCTCTAACAAATGAAAAATCTTTTTCCCAATTTTTTTTTTTATAATCAAAAAAAATTCCGCCAATACCTCTTGGCTCCTTCCTATGCGGTAAATAAAAATATTCATCACACCATTTTTTATATTTTTTATAATAATTTTTGTTATGTTTATCACACGATTTTTTTAGTTCTGAATGAAACCAATTTTCTAATTTCTTATCTTTTATACAAGGTGTAACATCCATTCCACCTCCAAACCAACCAAATGAAGTAACTATATACCTCGTGTTAAAATGCATTGCAGGCACATGAGGATTTTTCATATGCATAACAACAGATATTCCAGATGCCCAAAATTTAGAACTCTTTTTTGTACCTGGAACTTTATTTTTAAATTCGTTTGAAAATTTTCCATAAACTTCTGAAAAATTTACTCCAACTTTATCAAAAATTTTACCGTTTTCTAAAATTCTGTATTGTCCTCCACCTTCATCATTACTTTTACTTCTATTCCAATTTGTAATTTTAAATTTAATTTTATTGCTCTCTTTTTCCTCTATTTCTCTACAAAGCACTTCTTGCAAAGTTTTAAACCAATTTTTTGCTAATTTTTTTTTTATGTATTGATCCATTTAATCTAACTGTCTTATAAATTCTGAAGCACCTATGGCCACTGATATTGAAATGTTTAAAGATCTTTTATTTTTAAGCATCGGAATTTTAATTCTTTCATTAACCTTAGAATGCACATCTTCTGGAACACCTGCACTTTCCCTGCCAAAGAGTAATATATCATCACGCTTAAATTTAAATTTTGTATAAATTTTGCTAGCTTTTGTCGTCATTAAAACTACTCTATTTTTACTATTTTCATCAAAGAATTCTTTAGGGCTCTTGTAAAATTTTATTTCACTGTAATCTAAATAATCCATAACAACTCTCTTGAACCTTTTATCGCTAAATAAAAACCCACAAGGTTCAATGATTTCTAAACTAGCCCCAAGGCAAGAACAAGTTCGAATTATTGAAGCTGTATTTTGAGGAATATCTGGCTGATATAAAGCTACTTTTAGACCGTGTTTTAAAGGTTTCTGTGTCATTGTTACCATAGAAATATCTCTTTTTTATTATATGAAATCATATATTACCAAAGATATAAAATATTAAAGATGTCAGACCAAAAAGACGAAAAAAAGACCAACAGAAGAGATTTCTTGTTTACTGCTACAGCCGCTGCTGGCGCAGTTGGAGTAGGTGCTGCTGTTTGGCCATTAGTAGACCAAATGAACCCAGATGCCTCTGTAAAAGCATTAGCAAGCACAGAAGTAGATGTGAGTTCAATGCAACCTGGACAGTCTTTAACAGTACTTTGGAGAGGTAAACCAGTTTTTATTAAAAGAAGAACTGAAGATGAAATTAAAAAAGCGAGAACAGTTGATATTAATGATCTTAAGCATCCTGAAAAAGACGAAGATAGAGCAAAAAATCCTGAATGGTTAGTGATGCTTGGAATTTGTACTCATCTTGGATGTGTACCATTAACAGATAAAGGTGATTATGATGGTTGGTTTTGTCCTTGCCATGGTTCTCATTATGATACATCTGGTAGAATTAGAAAAGGACCAGCTCCAACTAATATGGAGATACCTAAATACGAATTTGTAAATACTAACACGATTAAGATTGGATAAATATGAGTAATCACGAATATACACCTAGTTCAAAGTTTGGTAAATGGTTTAATGATAGATTGCCTTTGCTTACATTGGCAAATCACTTAACAGATTACCCTACACCAAAAAATTTAAATTACTGGTGGACTTTTGGTGGGATATTAACTTTTTGCTTAATTACCCAAATAGTTACAGGATTAGTTTTGGCTATGCACTACATTGCTCATGCAGATATGGCATTCAGCAGTGT
The DNA here is from genome assembly GCA_902589315.1 of uncultured Pelagibacteraceae bacterium. Classification (GTDB taxonomy): domain Bacteria; phylum Pseudomonadota; class Alphaproteobacteria; order Pelagibacterales; family Pelagibacteraceae; genus Pelagibacter. Next base: position 46,216 of record CACISK010000007.1, on the reverse strand, counting down.
CGAACATATAATGAGAGATGTGAATTATGGATGGTTGTTAAGATATGTTCATGCAAATGGTGCTTCTATGTTTTTCCTTGCAGTTTATATTCATATTTTTAGATCTTTATTTTACGGATCATATAAATCTCCTAGAGAAATAATTTGGATACTTGGAATTATAATTTATCTGCTAATGATGGCAGCTGCTTTTATGGGATATGTTCTTCCTTGGGGACAAATGAGTTTTTGGGGAGCAACAGTAATAACCAATTTATTTAGTGCAATCCCACTTGTGGGGGAGAGTATAACAACTTGGTTATGGGGTGGTTACTCAGTTGACAATCCAACTTTAACAAGATTTTTTACTCTTCATTACTTGATACCGTTTTTAATACTAGGGCTTGTAGTACTTCACATATGGGCGTTACATGTTCCTGGAAATAACAATCCAGTTGGTATTGATATTAAAAAACCTTCTAAAGATACAGTTCCGTTTCATCCATACATCGTAATTAAAGATGCATTTGCGTTATTAATGTTTTGTATTGTTTTTGCGCTGTTTGTATTTTATCAGCCAAATATTTTAGGTCATGCAGATAATTATATCGAGGCGGATCCACTTGTAACTCCTGCTCATATAGTTCCTGAGTGGTACTTATTACCTTTTTATGCGATCTTAAGATCTGTTCCTGATAAACTTATGGGTGTTGTTGCTATGTTATCAGCTATTTTAATTTTAGCTGCTTTACCATGGTTGGATACGTCAAAAGTTAGATCAGCAGTTTTCAGACCGTTATTTAGACAGTTCTACTGGATCTTAGTAGCTGATGTTTTAATTCTAGGATATGTAGGGGCGATGCCAGCTGAAGGATTGTACTTGTTAATTGCAAGAGTTGCTACAGCGTATTACTTTGCGCATTTTTTAATTATTCTTCCAGTTTTAGGATGGAAAGAAAAAACCACCCCACTGCCTTTGAGTATTACCGAGCCAGTTTTAGGAGGCTCACCAAATTTAGCTGCAGCAAGGAGTGATGAAAAAATAGAAAAAACAATAAAGTGAGAAAGTTAAAAAATATTTTTTTTGTATTAATATTCTCAGTTATAGTACTAAATTCATCTAACTCTGCTGAAAAATCACCTCCTTTTTTAGAGACTAAATGGACTTTCAAAGGTCTCTTTGGAAAATTTGATAGAGCATCACTTCAAAGGGGTTACCAAGTATATACAGAAGTATGTGCATCTTGCCATTCTATGAAATATTTAACCTATAGAAATTTAGCAGAAAAGGGTGGACCAGAATTTTCTGAAGCAGAGGCCAAAGCAATAGCTGCAGGTTTTGAGGTAACAGATGGTCCGGACAGCACTGGAGAAATGTTTGTAAGACCAGCCAAATTGTCTGATAAATTTGTGATGCCATATGCTAATGAGCAAGAAGCTAAAGCTGCTAATGGTGGTGCTTATCCACCAGATATGTCTGTTCTAGTTAAGGCAAGAAAGGGCGGAGCAGATTATATTTATTCGTTATTGTTAGGATATTCTGAACCACCAGAGGGTGTAGAACTTGATGATGGTGTTTATTACAACAAGTATATGTATGGTAATAAAATTAAAATGCCAGCTCCTTTATCTGATGATTTAATTGAATATACAGATGGAACAAAAGCTACAGCTGAGCAAATGTCTAAAGATGTTACAAATTTTCTGATGTGGTCAGCGGAACCACATTTAGAGCAAAGACATAAAACAGGATTTAGAGTTATAGCTTATTTGATAATATTGACTGTATTGGTTTACTTTACAATGAAAAAGATATGGTCACGTGTTGAATCTAAAGTTTAGAACATCCCCATCTTTAACGATATAATCTTTACCTTCTAATCTCATTTTGCCATTTTCTCTAGATTTTAACCAACCGCCATTACTAACAAAATCTTGATAAGACACAGTTTCTGCTCTTATAAAACCTTTTTCAAAATCTGTATGAATTATACCTGCCGCTTGAGGCGCCATGCAATTTTTGTTAATTGTCCAAGCCCTTGTCTCCTCAACTCCTGAAGTAAAAAACGTCTCTAAAGATAAAAGTTCATATCCTTTTTTGATTAATAAATTTAATCCAGTATCATCGACGTTGATCATTTTCATATAGTTTTTTCTTTCTTCATTTTCTAGTTCATTTAATTGATTTTCTATTTCAGCTGAAATAGTTAGAGTGTTTTTAGAACCATATTCTTCAATAAAACTTTTTGTATAATCGTTTCCTTTATCAATACTATTTTCATCAACATTACAAACATACAGTTTAGGCTTTGTTGACAATAATCCTGACAATTTAACATCTTTTTGATCAAATTCATCGTATAATTTATTTATATCATTGTTATCATTAATTAAATTCTGTGCTCTTTCTAGAATTTGGTTTTGATTTTCATCATTATTTTTTTTATTTTTCTTATCTAGTCTTTTTTGAATAGATTCCAAATCTGCCAAAGACATTTCTGTTTCGATTATTTCTAAATCTCTTATTGGATCAACTGTTGGATTTACATTTTGAATATCATCTGAGTCAAAACATCTAATTAAATGAATAACAGCATCTACTTCTCTTATATGGGATAAGAATTTGTTACCTAATCCTTCACCTTTGGAGGCTCCTTCGACTAATCCCGCTATATCAACAAAAGATATTGTAGTATTTATTTTTTTTTTTGAATTTGAAATTTTAACTAATTCATCTAACCTATAATCTGGTACAGGAACTATGCCTATATTTGGATCTATCGTACAGAAAGGAAAATTTGCTGCTTGAGCTTTACTTGAATTTGTAAGTGCATTAAATAAAGTAGATTTACCAACATTTGGTAAACCAACTATACCACACTTAAAACCCATTTAATTATTGTTAACTTTGCTTGAGAATAAATCTAATTTTTTATCTATTAAAATAGCAATAGAGTCTATTATATTGTGAGTAATTTTTTCTAAGTGTTCTTGTTCATCATCAGAAAAATCATTTAAAACAAAATCTGATACAGACATTTTATTCTCTGGCTTTCCAATCCCGATCCTCACTCTTGAATAGTCTTTTCCAATAAATTTATCAATTGAAGCAACTCCATTGTGACCTGCATTTGATCCACCAAATTTTGCTTTTATTTTTCCGAACTCTACATCTAGATCGTCATGAAAAACAATGACATCTTCTGCATCTATTTTGAAATATTCAAGTAACTCTCTGATACATATTCCTGAGTTGTTCATGAAAGTCAGAGGTTTGATGGCATAAATTTTCTTTTCCCCAATATTACCTGTTGTAAGTAAACCCTTAAATTTTGGCTTTTGCTTTGAAAGACCAAATTTTTGATTTATAGCATCTACAACTTTAAAACCTATATTATGTCTATTATTATGACTGTTTGGGGTCGGATTGCCCAAACCTACGAGTAACAACATTTTATTTTATTATTATTTTCACAGATTTTTATTTTTTCTCTGCTGGAGCTTTTCCTTCTTCTTTTCCTTTATCACCATCTGCAGTTTTTTCTGCACCTTCTTCAGATTTAGCGTCTCCATCCGCAGCTGCCTCCGCAGTTTCTCCACCTTCTCCTTCAGCTTCAGCTGGTTTTTCAGGTTCTTTAACAACCGTTGGTGCTGCTACTGTCGCGATTACAAAGTCTCTTCCTTGAATTGTAGGTGTTACATTTTCAGGTAAATTTATAAAAGATATTTTAATACTTGCTCCAATATCTAAGTTATTTAGATCTACAACTAACTCTGTTGGTATATTTTCTGTAGGACATCTTAATTCAACTTTACGTCTAACGATATTCAAAACCCCACCTCTTTTTAATCCTGGTGACAATTCGTGGTTTATAAATTTAACTGGAATTTCTAAAATTACTTTTGCACCTTTAACAATTCTTAAAAAATCTAAATGTATAGGCTCATCTGTCACTGTATCAAAATCAATAACTCTTGGTAAAACTTTTTGTTCTTTTCCATCAATATTAATTGAAATTATATTTGATAAAATATTTTCTTTATTTAATAAATTTTTTACTTCTTTAACAGAGACAGAGATTTTTTGATTTGGCTCCTCTCCTCCATAAATTATTCCTGGAACCATACCTTTGCTTCTAAGAGATTTTACTTCACCCTTAGTTTTTGTTTCTCTAATTGTGGCTGCTAATAAACTCATAAAGTGTCGGGTTTTTAACTTATGAGACTAAATTTTACAAGTAAATTATTTAAATAGATCTGATACTGAGGTAGAATTTGATATCCTTTTAATAGCTTCTCCAACCAAATTAGAGATTGTTAATACCTCAATATTCTTAGCTTTTTTAACTTTCATTGAATTATCTATTGTATCAGTTACAACTAAATTTTTTATCGAAGATTTCTTAATTTTTTCAACAGCATTACCACTTAATACTCCATGTGTTACATACACGTGAACATCTTTAGCTCCTCTTTTTTTTAATTCAGAAGCTGCATTTACAATTGTTCCACCAGAGTCGATTATATCATCAACTAATATACAAGTTTTATTTTTCACATTTCCAATTACATTCATTACTTCTGACTTTCCAGGAGCGGGTCTTCTTTTGTCTACTATTGCTAAATCTACATTTAACAATTTTCCTAAAGCCCTTGCTCTTGCGGTGCCACCGACATCTGGAGCAACACAGATTATATTATTTTTTTTTAATTTCTTTTTTATATGTCTAGCAAATATTGGAGTTGCAAATAAGTTATCTACAGGAATATCAAAAAATCCTTGAATTTGTCCCGAATGTAAATCAACTGTAACGACTCTGTCTGCACCTGCCTTTGCAATAAGATTAGATACAAGTTTTGCAGATATAGATGTTCTAGGAACCACCTTTCTATCTTGTCTTGCATATCCAAAATATGGGATCACTGCAGTTATGTTTTTGGCCGATGATCTTTTTAAAGCGTCAATCGATAGTAGTAATTCCATTAAATTGTCATTTGCAGGAGATGAAACGGATTGAATTAAAAAAATACTATTGCCTCTAATATTCTCATTAATTTCGACATAGATTTCTCCGTCTGCAAATTTTCTTATATTTGAATTTACTAGTCTATTTTTTAAAAATTTAGATATTTTTTGACTAAGATGTTTATTACTGTTTCCTGTGAGAATTTTCATCCGAGATTGCTTATTTAATCATAATTGCAGAAATATTTCTACCATAATCGTTATGCTTATTTTTTTTTGATCTTCTAGAACTAAAAAAGTTATTTTCTATAGCGTAGGTATCTTTCCTTATTATATCTATTTTTTTAACTCCATTTTCATAAAATTGAGATTTTATATACTCGCTTAAATCAAAATAAATTTTTTTCTTTTTAAATGTAAAGAAATTCACATTTTTTTTATTCTTATCCTTAAATAATCTAAAAAAATCATTTTTTACTTCGTAGTTATTTTTTTTTATACATGGCCCAATGCAAGCAATCATATCTTTCTCTGAGCATCCATTTTTTTTTAAAAGTTGGATTGTTTTTTTTATTATTCCTTTAAAAGCACCTTTCCACCCAGCATGTATTGCACCAACAAATTTTTGCTTTTTTTCTATAATTAGAATTGGTGCACAATCTGCAGTGAGTATACTAATCGCAATATTTCGCTTATTTGTAATCATCGCGTCTCCAGTCAATCTTTTTTTTGGAATACCACTTATTTTGTAAACTTTATTACTGTGAATTTGATTAAGAGAAACTAGATTTCCACTTGTGCAGCCTATTTTTTTCGAAACTATTTTTAAATTTTTACTTATATTAGCAATTTTATCTTTTGAACCTTTTCCACAATTTAAACTTTTGTAAATTCCTTTTGAGGTGCCACCCAATCTATTAAAAAAATAATGTGAAATGGATTTTTGATCTCTAAAAATTTTTGACTTAATCACTTAAAACCCAAATTAAAATTATTTTTGGATTTGCTTACAAATAATACTTTAAACAAAGAGCCCATATATTTTGCATCAATTAATCTTTTTATTCTATAAAATATGTCAGCTTTCTTACTAAATTGTAAATTTTTACTTATAATCTCAGCTCTTTTTAATATTCCTAATTTCATTAAGAAATTACCTTGGGTTGTTATTAAAGATTTCAAATTAGAATTTGCAAACTCTTTCTCGTACATTTTAAAATTTATTAAATGAGTAATATCTGAATTATAGGGATTTTCTAAAAAACTAATTTTTCTATGCTTCTCAACACTTTGCAAAGTATTTTTCATTTTTCCACTGGTAAAGCCATAGTCTATCATTAATAAACCACCATTATTTTTGAAAATAAAATTCCCTATTTCGTTAACAAATTTCATTGCTGAAGGTGAATATTCTACAAATTTTTCTTTTTTTATATCCTTACCTAAATATCTCTCAATTATTTTTGACGACACTTTTTGATCACAAACTTCAAACTTATTTTTTTTGTATGCTACATATTTTTCATACCAATTATTGCTTTTCTTTAAAAACTGCTTGATAGGAAATGCATCAAAAAATTCATTAGCCAAGAATATAGTTGGAGCTTTTGGAATTTCTCTTAAATTTCTAATCCAACTTGCTTTTTTCTTATCTATTTTACTTTTCTGAATTTTTATCAGCAATGGACTTTTTTCTAAAATTAAGAAATTGGCAGATAAACTAATTTCCTTAAAATTATTTAAAGTTTGTATAATTTGCGACATCATCTCACCATTACCTGCACCCAGCTCTACAATATTTATTTTTTTTGGCTTTTTTAAATTCTCCCAAAATGAAATTAACCAAATAGATATCATTTCTGAAAAAAGAACAGAAATATTCGGAGATGTTATGTAATCACCTTTTTTTCCGAAAGGATTTTTTTTAATATAATAACCATTATCCTTGTCATACAAAGATTTGTAAATAAATTTATCTAATGAGATTTTTTTATTCTGTCCTATTAGCATTTTTATAATAGATGATAATTAATCCGCAAGTTAGTGCTATACAACTTATTATTTGCCCCATACTCAAGTTGAAGAATAAATAACCTAGTTGCTGATCTGGTTCTCTAAAGAACTCGATAACAAATCTAAAAAAAGAGTATAAAATTAAAAAATACCCCGAAATAATCCCAGGTATGTTCCTTAATCTATTAAACAACAAACTTAAAATAATAAATAGAACAACTCCCTCAAATATTGCCTCATAAATTTGTGAAGGATGTCGATTTAAATCATCAATTTTTATAAACTTTACTGACCATGGTACATTTGTTTCTATGCCATAAAGTTCTGAGTTTATAAAATTTGATATTCTTCCTAAAAAAATTCCTATAGGAGAACAAACAGCAACCACATCTAAATAACTAAAAATATTTTGATTTTTACTTTTGCAGAAGAAATGAGTTCCTATAATAATTCCAATTAGTGCACCGTGAAAAGACATGCCTCCTTGCCAAATTTTTATAATCTCAACTGGGTTACTTATAAAATAAATCGGGTCATAAATAATCACATATCCAAGTCTTCCACCAAGGATGATACTTATGATCAAATAAGTTACATAATCGTCGAAAAATTCTTTTTGAGTACTATCTTTGATTAGTTTGTTCTTTGCAAAATACCAACCAAATACTAAGCCAAATATATAAGACAAGGAATACCATCTAATTTCTAATGAAAAGATCTCAAAAGCGACTGGGTCAAAATTATTAATAAACATTTAATTGTAATATTATAAATATTACTTAAACTTTGATAAGAAATTATTATGTCAAAATCAAGATTCGTATTTGATAAATTTGCAAAGTTCCTGGAAGAAGGACTCGTAAATTACAAAGATTTTAGTGACGAGGTTGTAAATATTTTACGATCAAAAAAAGAGGAAATTATTCTTAAAATGAATTTAGTAAGCAAAGATGAAATTGATATATTAAATAAAAGAATTGAAAAATTGGAAAAAAAAATTGCCGAAAAAAAAATTAAAAAAAAAACTAAACGGGCAAAGAAATAATAACTTTTAATCCACCTAAACTAGACTTATCGAATTTAAGATCTCCCCCATGTGATTTTACGACATCTGATGATATAGCTAAGCCAAGACCAACGCTTGACTTTGTTTCTGATCTACTTTTGTCAATTTTATAAAATGGCTTCAAAACATTTTGATGTTCTTTCTGTGGTATTCCTGGACCATCATCTTCTATTGAAATATTAATAGTTGATCTTCCTTTTTTTAGATACAATTCAACATTGTCAGCAAATTTTAGAGAATTATCTATAAGGTTATTAATACACCTACTAATTAAATTCTTTCTTCCATCAAAATAAATCCTCTCTTTTAAGAAATATTTTATATTTGGTTTCTCATACTTTTTACAAATATCTTCAAGAAGAACAGAAATATCAAACGTTTCAGTTTTATCTTTTGCTCCAGATCTTGCGAATTGAAGATATTCATTTAACATTTTTTCCATTTCATCAACATCTCTTGATAATTTTTCAACAACACTTTTGTCTTTAATCATTGCTATTTGAAGTTTTATCCTCGTCAAAGGTGTTCTTAAATCGTGGCTGATACCTGACAACATTTCAGATCTTTGATTAAGATGTCTAATTATTCTTTTTCTCATTTTGTCAAATTCTAAACCAGCTTTTCGTATTTCGAGTGCTCCAGACGGTCTAAATTCGTCAATATCTTCTCCTCTACCAAATCTTTCAGATGCCTCTGCAAGTTTAGTTATAGGTCTAGTTTGATTTTTTAAAAAAATTATTGCTACTGCTATCATTAATAATGCTGGCAATGTTATCCAAAGACCAAATAATCTAGCTGAACTAGTAGTTAGCCTGTCTTTTGGAATATAGAATTGAAAATAGCCTTTTGAATACCCTATTTTCAAGTCAACAACCTCTTTAAAATTAGTTGTATCAAACCAATAAGTTAAATTTTTTTTCTTTAATTCTCTCCTTAGTGATCGATCTACTGGGCTGAACCATCTTTCTGGAACTTTATTTGGCAAGACTTTGTCTTTTTCATATTTGATATTAAAACCCAAATGTTCCTTGAATAAAATTATTATAAAATCTTTGTTCGTTTCATCGTTATCATAAGCATCTACAAAAGTTTTGACTTCAGAAACCAATGCTCTTGTCATTCCGGAATTAGTTTTGATCCATAGACTATCAAAAAAAACTAATGAAATAGTGATTTGCATAACTACTATTGGAACAGCGACTATGAGTAGACCTCTATAAAAAAGTCTTTTAGGCAAGATATTTTTTATATATTTATTCAATCCATAAAACATAACCTTCACCTCTTATTGTTTGTAAATAATTTGGGCTTTTGGGGTTTTCTTCAATTTTCTTCCTAAGTCTTGTAATGATTACGTCAACTGATCTTTCTTTATCAATTTTTATAAGATTTCCAATCTCCTCTCTTTTAAAAATTTTTCCAGGGGAATTAACCATTTTATCTAAAATTATTTTTTCTGTATTATTGATTTTTATTGATTTATCATTTTTCAAAATAAACTGCTTATTAAGATCTATTTCAATTTTACCAAATTTAAATTTTCTCTTTGTATTTTTATATTTTGTTTTATTTAAGATATTATTAATTCTAAGTATTAATTCTTTAGGCTCAAAAGGTTTTGGAAGGTAATCGTCTGCACCAATATCCAAACCCTCTATTCTCTCTGAAGCTTCACCCTTCGCAGTTAAAAGAATTATAGGGGTCGAAATTTTATCTTTATTTTCTTTTGTAAATTCTAAACCACTCTTTCCTGGCATCATTATATCAAGCACTATTAAGTCAAATTTTATAATTTTAACTTTCTCAAGAGCATCTTCGGCACTATTCGAACTAGTTACAAGATATTCATTTTGGGAAAGGTATTCTTTAACTAATTCTCTTATGCCATCATCGTCATCTACAACTAAAATATGTGCTTTAAATTTTTCCATTAATTATTTTTTTTAAAACATTATCAAAACTAACAACCTCATTTGCTTTTGATGCGGAGAATGCTTGGTAAATTCTTTTCTTTTGAGCTGAGAAAATTTCGTTAAATAATTTCTCTCCTTCCTCTGTTAAGAAGACATGTTTTATTCTCGTATCTACTTGATCTTTTTCATATTTTATAGCTTTTAAATTTATTAAATCTTTCAAAACTCTATTCAAACTTTGCTTTGTAACTTTCAATTTTCTTAAAAGTTCTGATATTGTGATACCCTCATATAATGAAATTAGATGAATAACCTTGTTATGTGCGACACCTATGGAGTATTTATTCAACACATTTCTAGCATCTGAGACCGTCTCTCTGTAGCCAAGAAATATTTTTTCAATATATTGTTTGAGATCATCATCTTTTAAATATAAAAGTTTTTTCATATTGGTAAGTTATATTGACATATTATATATACAAATATATTTTTTTATAAAATTAAATAATGATACCTTTCGATAAACGATCTGGAAAAATTTGGTACAATAATGAGCTTGTTGAATGGCAAGATGCAAAATGCCATGTAATCAGTCACGGACTTCATTATGCAAGTTTAGTTTTTGAAGGTGAAAGAGTATACGACGGAGAAATATTTAAGCTAGAAGAGCACACAGATAGATTATTTTATTCTGCAAAAAGATTAGACATTAATATTCCTTATACAAAAGATGAAATAAATGAAGCCTCTAAAAAAATAGTGGCGGTTCAAAATATTCAAAATGGATATGTAAGACCATTTGCATGGAGAGGAAGCGAAATGATGGGTGTGTCTGCACAGAAAACTTCAATTAATGTTGCAATAGCAACATGGGAATGGCCTGCATATTTTGATCCAAAATTAAAAGCTGAAGGAATAAGATTAAATATTTCTAAATGGCGAAGACCAGCTCCAAATACTATTCCTTGGGATGCAAAAGCAGCTGGATTATATATGATTTGTACTCTTTCAAAACACGAAGCTGAACAACAAGGGTATTCTGAATCATTAATGTTAGATTTTGAAGGTAATGTTGCAGAAGGAACAAGTGCAAACATTTTTTTTAAAGATAAAAATAATGAATTACATACACCAACACCAGATTCTTTTTTAAATGGTATTACAAGACAAGCTGTAATTGAATTAGCCAAATCAAAAAATATTAAAGTTCATGAAAGAAAAATTTCTCCAGATGAACTAGGTAATTTTGATGGATGTTTCTTAACTGGCACTGCAGCTGAAATAACACCTGTTGCAAGCATATCAGATCATAAATACAAAATTTGTGATGTTATATTAGGATTATCAAAAAGCTTTGATCAGTTAGTTAGACAAAAAAAAGCTGCTTAATCCTTATTATCTTCAGATATTGCATGGTCTATTCCTTTTCTAAGATAATCATATCCAGTATAAAGTGTTAAAAACGCAGATAGCCATAAAATAATAATGCCAATTGTTTGAGCATTATAATCTTGAAAATTTATTAATTTATTACCCGTTTCCCCAGTCAGAAGTATTGCTATCGAAAACATCTGCAAGAATGTTTTAAGTTTTGCTAAATTAGAAACTGGAAGCTTTATTTTTCCTTTCGCTAGAAATTCTCTTAAACCTGAAATTAATATTTCCCTTGTAAGAATTATAATGGCTGCAATAACTTCATAATTTTTTATTGTTTGGTCCATAACTAATAAAATTAACGCAGTTGCAACAATAATTTTATCTGCAATAGGATCTAAAAGTTCACCAAGTTTAGACTCTTCTTTAAACATCCTCGCCAAAAGACCATCTAAAAAATCTGTAAATGAGGCAATTAAAAAAAGAGCAAATGGAATAACGTCTCCATAAAATCCAGGAAGGTAGAATGTAAAAACAAATATTGGAACAATTATTATTCGTCCAATTGTTAAATAATTAGGTATTTTAAATTTCATTCGTGAAAGAAGTTATATATTTTTTTTGCAACTTTTTCCTCAACTCCATCAACTGATTTTATTTCGTCTAAACTAGCTGATTCCACAGCTCTAGCTGAACCAAAATGATTTAATAATGCCCTTTTTCTGATAGATCCAATACCATCAATCTGATCTAATAATGATTTGCTTATACCTTTTTTTCTCTTTGCTCTGTGAGCACTTATAGCAAATCTATGAGACTCATCTCTTAATCTTTGTAAAAAGAATAATGTTGGATCATTTTTCTCAAATTTGAACTCTTTTCCATTATGAAAAAATGTTTCATTTCCACTATTTCTCATCTTACCCTTTGCTATTGCAACAATAGGAATTTCATGTAGACCTAGCTCATTCATCGCTTCTCTTGCCACTGAATATTGACCCTTCCCTCCATCAATTAAAACTAAATCGGGGAAAGTTAAATAATTATCTTTCTCTTGAACTGCTCTTTTAAATCTTCTGTTAAGAACTTCTTTCATCATTCCATAATCATCTTGAGCATTTTTTTGAATTTTTATATTGAATTTTCTATACCTTTTTTTAACAAACCCTTCATCGCCATAAGTAATTAAAGCGCCCACACTATTTGTGCCTTGAATATGGCTATTATCGTAAGCCTCGACTAAATTAATATTAGTTTCAAGATTGAATTTTTTTGATACTGCATCAAAAAGATCTCTATTATTCTGACTCTCGTAAAGTTTTCTATTCAAACTATCTTTTGCATTATTTATTGCTTGATTAATAACTTTTAGTTTTGTTCCTTTTTTTGCAACAGTAATTGTGATTTGTTTACCTTCTTTTTGTGTAAGTGTTTTTTCAATTAATTCTTTCTCTTTAATTTCATTTGATAAAATTATTGAAGATGGCACACTTTTATTTTCATAAAATTGAGAGACAAAAGAATTAATGATATCACTTAGATTTTCTTCTGGATCATGCTTTGGAAAAAAAGCTTGATTACCCCAATTTTGTTTTGACCTATAAAAAAAAACTTGAATACAAGTTTTTCCAGACTCTTTATATCCCGCGATAACATCTGCTTCGACTAAATTTGCTTCATTAATTCTTTGAGAAGATTGGATAATATTTAATGATTTAATTCGATCTCTTAATATTGCTGCTTTTTCAAAGTCTAAATCCTCACTAGCCTTTTCCATTTGATTAGATAAGCTTTTCTGAATTTTTCTAGATTTGCCTGACACAAACTCAATTGCATCATCAACAGTCTGTTTATAATCACTCTCAGTTACGTAACCAACGCAAGGTCCCGAGCACCTTTTAATTTGATAAAGTATGCAGGGCCTTTCCCTATTTTTGAAAACAGTATCATCACAAATTCTGAGATGAAATATTTTTTGGATCATTTTTATAGTCCAATTTGCAGATCCAGCTGATGCAAATGGTCCAAAATAAAATCCTTCTTTGCCTTTTTTCCCTCTGTGCCTTTTGATTTGTGGCCATTTATCTTTGTCGCCTATAAAAATAAAAGGAAAGGATTTGTCATCTCTTAGTAAAATATTAAATTTTGGTTTAAACTTTTTAATTAAATTTGCCTCTAAAAGTAAAGCCTCACTTTCATTTGAAGTTGTAGTAATTTCGAGTCTTTTTGTTTGAGAGAGCATTCTCTCAGTCCTAATGATATGACTTTTCTCTGATACATAACTTTTAAGTCTGTTTGGAAGGTTTTTTGCTTTACCTACATAAAGAATTTCTCCTTTTGAATTTAGCATCCTATAAACACCTGGCAGCTTAGGAACCAAGGGCAATTCTTTTTTAATTACTTCTTTACCTATATCAGAGCTGATCATGGCTTCTTTTTTTAGAAATTTGGATCCCAACTGAGCTGCAATCCTTCATTATTTCTAATTTTTCGATTTGAAGAGTAATTTTATCTATTCTTTTATCTTTGAATAGCTCATCAAAAACATCTTCTGCCAATGTTTCAAGAAAATTGTAATGTTTATTTTTTACTAGTTTTTTTATTAATTTTACTATTTTAGCGTAATTAACTATCGATTTAATATCTTTATCGTTAGACGGCTTTTTATCTTGATAATTCACCTCTAAATTAAATTTTACTTTTTGAGGCTTTTCTTTTTCAAAATCAAAATAACCAAGTTTTAAATCTAACACTAATTCTTTTATTAAGACCTTCTTTTCGTAATTAAATAGGCTTTTATTTTTATCTATTTTTACAACTTTGAGATTATTTTTTTTCATTACAACAAATTCTCTTTAAAAAAATTTATAAATTGAGGCATATATTCATCCATGTGATCACCACCGATCATTACTCCTCTATCAAGACATTTTTCTTTTTTTAAAACCTTAAATGAATTTTTCCAGGCTTTTTTAGGCTCCTCTTGAGCTGCTTTGTAAAATTCATCAAGTGAAGAATATAATTTATATTTTTTTAATACTAAATCTGGCCATTCACTTCCAACAACAAATCCATCATTATCAACAAAAAATGCTGGACACTTACTAACTGTCATTGCTTTATATTTTTTAGGTTTTTGGCCATAATGAAAACCATGATACCAACCATCTTTCATATCAATCTCAATCTGTCCAGGCTCAGATTTAATCTTATTTACATAATCCTCACAAGGTTTTGGCAATGTATAGTCATCAGCAGCCCCATGAACATAAAGTAATTTAGTATTTGATGTTAGTTCTGGTTTATTAAAGAAACCTGCAAGCTTACATTCTGCTGCTTCAGGTAATATCGCATCAAAACCACTAGTCCCATCTAAAAATTTAGATGTGAACTTTACATCTGCCAAATAAAGACTGTTATTTCCACCCCTTGAATGACCTGTTGTTCCAAACTTTCCGTTAGACCTTGGATGAGATTGTAACAACTTGTAAGCCATAATAGCGTCTATTGCTCCGTTAATTAGTGGGACTTTAGATTGATCTCTCCATGTATCTTTCGCACCTCTATGACAGAAATTGTCAACATACATTACACCAATACCAGCATCTATTAGATTTTTAGTTCCATGGTAAACAAAATCATTCCACACATACTCGCCTGGACCTCCACTACTATGTGTCCATATAACTATAGGAACTTTACTTGAACCCTCAGGCAATTGTAGATAACCAGTAATTTCTATTGGATTTTTTTTATGACCATCAGTCAGAACAGTTCTTTGATCAAAACCAGAAAAAGATTTAAATTTTATTAACTCACCACCTTTTGATAATTTATTTTTTGAAACCCAGTTTAAAACTGATTTTGATTTTTTACATTCTGCTCTAATATCAATATTTATATTTTTTGTAGAATGAGCCAAAACACTTGTTCCAAAAATAAAGAAAAAACAAATTGTTAGTATTTTTTTCATTCCTTACCACCCATTATGTCTGGAGTTTGCCAGTTTAAGTTTTGGCCACTATCTATTGCTAAAACTTGTCCTGTAATAGATCTATTTTTTATAAAAAAGTCAACAGCATTGCAGATTTCTTGAACATTTGTCTGTCTTTTAAGAGGTGTTGCCATGTATTGTTTTTTAAAGTGCTTGTCAGACTGTCTTTTATTTTTAATAGTTGGACCTGGAGCAATTCCATTTACTCTAATATTTGGGGCAAGACTCATAGCGCTGGTTTTGGTTAAAGTGTAAAGACCAGATTTACTTAATGTATATGAAAAAAAATATGGTGTTAATTTAAATACTCTTTGATCAATTATATTAATAATATTATTGTTTTTGCCTCTAATATTTTTAGCAAAACCCTTTGATAATAAAGCTGGCGCTTTTAAATTCGCTTTTAAATGGCTTTCCCAACTTTTTGTTGTGAAATTTTCAAGTTTATCGTTCTCAAATAATGAAGCATTATTAATCAAACAATCAAAATATTTCAACTTTGATTTTGAAAATTTAAGCATTCTATCTATTTCTTTTTCTTTAGTTAAATCTGCTTTTACTAAATAAATTTTTGTACCACCTTTAGTTAAATCTTTTTTAAGATTTTCTGCTTTGGATCTAGATTTGTTATAATGGATAACAATTTCAATATTAGGTCCAGATAATTTTTTAGCTATCGCAGCTCCCATTCGAGTTGCTGCTCCAGTAATTATTATCTTCCGTGCTTCCATTTTTTATCTCTTTTTTTTGTAACTCTTGTGCCAGGCATACCTAGTGTTGATCTGCCTTTAGGATAAATTTTATTTTTAACATCGTACTGTCTAATTTTAGGGTTTAAAGTAATTTCTAATTCTGTACTTTGAAGTTTTCTCATTTCATCTCTAATTTTAGCAGCTTCCTCAAATTCCAGATTAGATGCAGCTTCTTTCATCTTTTTGTCTAATCCTTTTAAATGTTTTTTAAGGTTACCACCAATATTGGAACCCTCACTTATTTTGACGTAATCTTTCTCGTAGACACTTTCTAAAATGTCACTTATTTCTTTTTTTACAGATTTAGCGTCGATTTTATTTTTCTTATTGTACTCTAATTGAATCTTTCTTCTTCTCTCAGTTTCTTTAATTGCTTTCTTTATACTTTTTGTTTCCTTATCGGCATAAAGAATAACTTTTCCATCTACGTTTCTTGCAGCTCTTCCTATTGTTTGAATTAGTGAAGTTTCTGATCGCAAAAATCCTTCCTTATCAGCATCTAGTATTCCAACTAAAGCACATTCTGGAATATCTAAACCTTCTCTTAATAAATTTATTCCAACTAGAACATCAAATACACCCATTCTAAGATCTCTCATAATCTCTATTCTCTCAAGTGTATCGATATCAGAATGAAGGTATCTTACTTTTATCCCATTTTCGTGAAGATACTCAGTTAAATCCTCTGCCATTTTTTTTGTAAGTGTTGTAACCAAAACTCTATAATTATTTTCAACTACTTTTTTGCATTCATGCATAAGGTCGTCTACTTGATTTTTTGCTGGTCTAATCTCAACTGGTGGATCAATTAAGCCTGTAGGTCTTATGACTTGATCAATAAACTTGCCTTTAGTTTGTTCTAACTCCCACGGTCCAGGAGTTGCTGAAACAAATACAGTTTGTGTTCTCATCAAATCCCACTCCTCAAATTTTAAAGGTCTGTTATCCATACAAGAAGGCAATCTAAAACCATACTCAGCCAACGTGCTTTTTCGAGATCTATCTCCCTTAAACATCCCATTAAGTTGGGGAACTGTAACATGAGACTCATCTACAAAAACTAATGTGTTATCAGGAAAATATTCAAAAAGAGTAGGTGGTGGCTCTCCTGGTTTTCTACCAGATAAAAATCTTGAATAATTTTCAATTCCCGCACAAGATCCAGTTGCCTCAATCATTTCTAAATCAAATTTAGTTCTCTCCTCTAATCGTTGCGCCTCTAATAATTTGTTTTCTGATTTGTGTTTTTTTAAAGTTTCCTCTAATTCTTTTCTTATTTTTATAATTGCTTGTTCTACAGTTGGTTTAGGAGTGATGTAATGAGAATTAGCATAAACTTTTACTAGACTAAGATCTCTAACCTGATCTCCTGTCAAAGGATCAAATTCCTCAATCTTCTCAAGTTTATCACCAAATAAACTTAGCCTCCATGCTCTATCCTCTAGATGAGATGGAAATATTTCTAAATATTCTCCCCTTGCCCTAAATGTTCCTCTAAAAAAATTTTGATCATTTCTTTTGTACTGAAGAGCAACAAGAGATTTTATTATTTGTTCTCTATTATATTCATAGTTTTTCTGAAGAGTTAAAGTCATTTTACTGTAAGCTTCGACTGATCCCAAACCATAAATACAGGAAACACTTGCAACAATTAAAACATCGTCTCTTTCAAGAAGGGATCTTGTTGCCGAGTGTCTCATTCTATCAATCTGCTCGTTTATAGATGCTTCTTTCTCTATGTAAGTATCTGATCTTGGCACGTAAGCTTCTGGAGTGTAATAATCATAGTAAGATACAAAATACTCAACAGCATTATCTGGAAAAAAAGTTTTCATCTCACCGTAAAGTTGAGCTGCCAAAGTTTTATTTGGTGCCAATATTAATGCTGGTCTATTTGTAGCTTCTATAACTTTTGCCATTGTAAAAGTTTTTCCAGATCCAGTTACTCCTAATAATACTTGATTAAACTCATTTTTTTTAGCTCCTTGGACAAGTCTCTTAATTGCATCTGGCTGGTCACCAGCTGGGATAAAATCTGACTTTATTTTGAATTTTTTTCCACCTTCGAGTTTTCCACCGATTTTTGGGTTTTTACTCTGAATGTCTGTAATTAGGTCTTGATATGTATTCTCCATATATTAAACAACGTAATTGAATAATTTCATAATTCAATGAGCATAATATCTAATAATTTAAAAAGAATTAAACCATCTCCAACTATTGCAGTTACTCAAAAGGCAAGAGAATTAAGAGCTGCAGGAAAAGATGTAGTTGGACTTGGGGCAGGGGAACCAGATTTTGATACTCCTATCAATGTTAAAAATGCAGCCATTAAAGCAATAAGAGACGGAGATACAAAGTATACTGCAGTTGATGGAACTCCAGCATTAAAAAAAGCAATTTTAAAAAAATTTAAAAGAGAAAATAAACTAAATTATAAACTAGACGAAATCACAGTTGGAACTGGAGGGAAGCAAGTTCTCTATAACACTTTTATGGCAACTTTAAATAAAGGAGACGAAGTTATTATCCCGGCGCCATTCTGGGTTTCATATCCAGATATGGTTCTCCTAGCAGGAGGAAAACCAAAGATAGTAAAATGTGATGAAAAAGATGGATTTAAAATTACACCTGTAAAATTAAAAGCTGCAATTACAAAAAGAACGAAATGGATAATTCTTAATTCACCATCTAATCCAACTGGATCTGGATACAGCAAATCAGAAATTCAAAAATTAGCTAAGGTTTTAATCAAAAACAAAAAAGTTCACATTTTGAGCGATGATATTTATGAGCATGTTAAATATGATAATTTTAAATTCTTTACTATTGCACAAATTTCAAAATTAAAATCTCGAACATTAACAATGAATGGAGTGAGTAAATCTTATGCAATGACTGGGTGGAGAATTGGTTATGCAGCTGGACCAAAAGAAATAATTTCTGCAATTAGAAAAATTCAATCTCAGTCAACTTCGAATCCCTCGTCAATTAGCCAAGCAGCAGCTGTTGAGGCTCTGAATGGAAAACAAGACTTTATTAAAAAAAGAGCAAAATCATTTAAAGAAAGAAGAGATTTTGTTGTAAAAAGTTTAAATAATATTGATGGTATCAGCTGCTTGAAACCAAATGGTGCATTTTACGTATTTCCGAATTGTAAAAAACTTTTAAATAAAAGAACTAAACTTAAAAAAGATACTGATTTTGTCCAAAAGCTTTTAGAAAAACAAAATGTTGCAGCTGTTCAGGGCTCAGCATTTGGTTTAGATGGATATTTTAGAATTTCATATGCGACTTCAATGGCAAAACTTAAAATAGCAATGTCTAGAATTAAAAAGTTTTGTGAGGATTTAGGATAAACCTATTTTTTTTTATTTAGTCCAATTAGTGAAGAATTTCTAAATCTTAAAATTACAATTGCTAAAGCAATTAAAACAATCGCACCTGCTTCATATAGTAATATCTCTGGATTTAGAGATTTTCCTTGTAAAATAATAAATCTAGCAAGTGCAGTTATAGCAATAAATAACGGCAGTGTAATTTGAATTGATTGGCTTTCCCAAAATACTCTAACCATTGCAAGCACTTCAAGATATAAAAAAAGCAAAAGTAGATCGGCTAAAGTAACTCTTTGCACGAGTATCATCTGGTACATTTCTTGCCCAAAAGCAATAACTGTACTAACTAAAATGATTACTAATGCTACAAGCTGGATTTGCTTTACAATGTTTTCCATTAACAATCTTTTATAAATTAAAATAACTTTTTATTCTAGACTGAAATAACAAATAAATCGCCGATATATGAATTATTGAGTTAAGAGTAAGTACAGATTTCACACCAAAATCATTTAATCCTAATTCTGGAATTGGTTCATATGGAACTAAAATACTAGTTGTTATGGCCTCATATAAATCAAATAAACCAACAAAGTTCCAAGCTAATAAAATACCCCAAAGTACTGCAGATGGTTTTTTATAAATAAAGTAAACTAAAAATAAAGCAGTTATTCCAATTATAAAATCACCAGTCAAAGATACAATCCACTCGTACGGTGCCGCTCTCTCATTTTCTGTGATTGTCCAAAATAAAATTAAACTTGAACCAATAGCCCTGAATGACATCCAGCCAGTTGCAAACATAATCCACTTTATTCCTTTTGTCATATTATACTAATCCAAGTCTAACTACTGATTTTGCTGCATCCTCAATACATCCTCTAGCTGGCTGAAATTTAAATCCCAATAAATCTTCAGCATACGAAGCATCAGTTTGCATTTGTATCCCTAAATCTGGAACCATCATTTTTGCACTCGTATCCAGATGACTAATTATTCTCACTAAAAAGTTTGGCAACACTCTTTTTGGAAGTTTTTTTGAATATTTAGGTAATGCTTCAGCCATAATATTAGAAAAATCTATCATTCTTTTGACCTCAGAGCCAATTATTAGTCGTCTTCCACCAACATCTGGTCTTGTTAATGAATTGATGTGAGCTTTCACTACATCTTTCATATCTGAGACTAAAATACTAAAATCCGGAGCACCTGGATATTTACCTTCTAGAAATAATTTAACATAACTTATCGAAGTTTTTTCTTTAGTATCTAAAGCGTCTCCAAAGACACCTCCAGGACATATACATACCAACTTATTCTTTAAACCTTTATTCTCCATAAATTCCCAAGCTGCTTTTTCAGCCTTGATTTTTGAAACAAAGTAATCATTACAACCTTTCCAATTAGCATCACTCCAATCATTTTCACCAAATGTATATGGATTTGTCCTATTAGGTTTTCTAAACATTGTTGCAATTGAAGATGTCTTAATAATACGTTCAACTCCCGCATTAACAGCAGCTTTTAAAACTCTTATAGTTCCATCTTTAGCTGTTGGAACAAGACTTTCACGATCTCTAGAAGTCTTCAAAGGGAAAGGAGAAGCCACATGCATTACATACTTACAGCCTTTTAATGCCTCATCCCAACCTTCGTCTTTTAAAAGATCTAATTCGACAAATGATAATTTATCAATTGATGCATATTCATTTATGGTTTTTTTTGTTTGCTCTATTAAACCAGAATCTCTAACAGTGCCTAAAACTTTATATCCCGATTTTAATAATTCAATTGCAGTGTGTTTAGCGATCCATCCACTTATACCCGTTAACAATACTGTTTCATTCATCTATTCGGATAAATGTTTTTCAGCTTCTAATGCCGCCATACATCCCATACCAGCTGCTGTAACGGCCTGTCTAAATATTTTATCTTTTACATCACCAGCAGCAAAAACTCCCGGTATATTTGTTTGTGTGGATTCTGGTTTTGTTATTAAATAACCCTCATTATCCATTTCTAGTTGGTCTTTAAATAATGACGTTGCTGGATCATGTCCTATAGCTATAAACAATCCATCAATTTTTAGTTGGTCTATTTTATTTGTTTTAACATTTTTAATTTTTAATCCAGTTACATTTTTAGGATCATTATCCCCAATAACTTCATCAACAACAGAGTCCCAAATTATTTCAATTTTTTTATTTTCCATTAATTTCTTTTGAAGTAATTTTTCTGCTCTTAGACTATCTCTTCTATGTATAAGCTGAACTTTTGAGGCAAATTTTGTTAAAAACATAGCTTCTTCAACTGCAGCATTTCCTCCCCCGACAACAGCAACAGTTTTGTCTTTAAAGAAAAATCCATCACATGTTGCACATGCAGATACACCAAAACCTCTAAAATTTTGTTCAGAGTCTATATTCAACCATCTAGCTTGAGCTCCTGTTGAAATAATTATTGAGTCTGCTTCATAAATTTGGCCGCTATCTCCAACAGCTTTAAATGGCTTAGATTTTAAGTCTACTGACGCTATATGATCTTGTATCATTTCAGTTCCAACAACTTCTGCCTGACCTTTCATTTGATCCATAAGCCACGGCCCTTGTATTACATCTTTAAATCCAGGAAAATTTTCAACATCAGTTGTAGTTGTTAACTGGCCACCAGGTTCCATACCATGAACTAATATTGGTTTTAACATTGCTCTTGCAGCATAAATTGCTGCTGTATATCCAGCGGGACCCGACCCAATTATTAACACTTTTGTGTGTTTAGTTGTATTTTCTCTCATATGAAAGCTATATAATGATTAATGACTAAATTGAAAGGTATATTATTAACAGAAGGTATGCATGGGATGATTAGCCAAGTAGAAGGTTTGGCTAAAGCTTTAGATATAAATTATTCTCACCACACAGTTGAAACAAAAGGTTTCTGGAAAGTTATACCGCCGAAATTCACTCCAATATCCGACTCAGTTTTTAAAAAAATTGAATGTGAAGATGTTGATTTAATAATTTCATGTGGAAGAAAAAGTATTATTCCATCATTATTCTTAAAAAAAAATTCAAAGAAAAAAGTATTTAACATTCATATTCAAAACCCAAAGATAAAACTTGATAATTTTGATCTAGTTGTAGTGCCAGAGCACGATAATCTTGATGGAGATAATGTATTAAAAACAAAAGGAGCTATTCATTATTTAACAAGTGAAGAAATTGAAAAAGACAAAGAATATTTGTTTAGTATTTCAAGCAAATTGAGGGATAAAAATATAATTTCTTTAATAATTGGTGGTCCTACCCAGTATTATGATTATTCAGATAGAAATATCCAAGAAATTTTTTCAAAAGTAAATTATTTAGTTAAAGAAAATAATCTTAATTTAGTAGTCATCCCTTCTATGAGAACGCCAAAGGGAACTATAGAACATGCAAAAATATATTTTGGAAACGATCATTTAGTATTAGATGGTGTTGATAAAAAGGCCTATTTAAGTGCGCTTGCAATATCAAAACATATAGTTATTACGTGCGATTCAAGCTCTATGATTTCAGAGGCAGCTTTAACAGGCAAGCCAATTTATATTGCCACTATTCCACCTAAAAAAAGCGATAAAAGATTTAAAAATTTTAGAAAATTATTTCAAGAAATGAAAATTGTTAGAGAATTAGGAGAAAAATTAGAAAATTGGAACTATGAAAAATTAGATGAAACGAATAGAGTAGCAAATATCATTAAAGATAAAATTCAATTATAATGGCATTTTTAAAATCAATATTAAAAAATTCGTCAAATCACAAAATTCCTTTTGAACATTGGGAATTAAATCAACCACTAACTGACGGCCAAGTTCAGGAAATTATAAACGCTGATATAGCTAATCCGATAGAACATAATTTAAACTACGATGGTACTAGAGCAATTGATGGAGGTGAAGGTAAGTTTAGAGAAGGTATATCAGACGGAGGCAAGGCACTAAAATTTAGATGTTTTGTGACCAAAGAAAACTCAAATCAATTTCCTAATCTTGTTGAATTTATTAGAGAACTTCAAAATCCATCAACTTATAAAAAAATTTCTGAAATGATAAATAAAGATCTTTCAAATTCATATGTAAGAGTCGAGGTTATCTGTGATAGAAAAGGATTCTGGTTAAAACCACATTGCGATATTAAAGAGAAACTGATGTCATGTTTATTATTCGTAAATAAGCATAATGAAAAAGAAGATTTAGGTACAGATTTTTATGATGAAAATCTAAAATTAGCAAAAACTGTTCCTTATAAGGATAATTATGGCTATTTCTTTTCAAGTGGCCCTAACACTTGGCACGGTATGGAAAAAAAAGAAATAGTAAAAGAGAGAAGATGCCTTCAAGTAAATTATGTTACATTTGAGACAGATTGGAAAGTCAATTAAAATTAATTATCTTGCAGAGATTTTACTCTTAACTTGGTTGTTTTTAATGATTTTATTGCTTCTAAGAATGAATAGGCTGTAGACATATTCGTACAATAAGGAATTTTGTTTGCAAGAGTTCCTCTTCTTAATGCTCTAGCATCACTAATCCTGTGTTCAGAATTTCCACCTCCCGTATTTATTACCAAAGATATTTTTTTAGAATTTAAAACATCTACTATATGTGGTCTACCACTGCTCACCTTATTAATTTTTTTACATTTCATTCCATTCTGTTTTAGAATCTCTGACGTTCCTTTGGTTGCAGAAAGTGTGAATCCAAGTTTCATTAATCTTTGTGCAACACCTATTATTTCTTGTTTGTGAGAGTCTTTTACTGATAAGAATGCCATTCCTTTAGTTGGCAATGAGTTAGAAGCAGCAATTTGACTTTTTGCAACAGCCATTCCAAAATCATCATCAAAACCCATTACCTCACCAGTAGACTTCATCTCAGGGCCAAGTAATAAATCACTATCTGGAAATTTATTGAATGGAAATACTGCTTCCTTAACAGCAAATTTTTTATTGGTTTTGTATTTTAATTTATACTTACTTAATTTTTCCCCAGACATTATTCTTGATGCAATTTTTGCAAGTGGAATACCGTTTGCTTTTGAAACAAAGGGTACAGTTCTGCTTGCTCTAGGATTAACTTCAATGACAAAAATTTCATCATTTTTAATTGCAAATTGAATATTTAAAAATCCTTTAACTTTTAAAGCTAGAGCTAATTTTCTTGTTTGTATTTTAAGTTCTCTTAAAAGATTTGCCTTTATTGATACCGGCGGCAAGCAGCATGCAGAGTCTCCTGAGTGAATTCCTGCTTCTTCGATGTGTTGCATTATTCCAGCAACATAAACATCTTTTCCATCTGAAATCGCATCTACATCTACTTCCATCGCATTATCTATGAATTTATCAATTAAGATTGGATTTTGTTCTGATGCTTTGAAAGCTTCATTTATAAATTGTTTCAATTGACTTTTGTCATGAACAATTTCCATAGCTCTTCCACCCAAAACATAAGAAGGTCTAACAACTACAGGTAATCCAATTTTTTCAGCAACATTAATAGCTTGATCGAATTTGTAGGCTATTCCGCTTTCAGCTTGTTTTAATTTAAGCTTTATAAGCAACTCTCTAAATCTGTCTCTATCTTCTGCAAGATCAATCGATTTATATTGTGTCCCTAAAATAGGTAATTTATTTTCATCTAAAAATTTAGCTAATTTGATAGGGGTTTGGCCTCCAAATTGTGCAATAATACCAATTAGATTTCCTTTTGATTTTTCTTTTAAAATTATGTTCTCAACATACTCTTCAATTAAAGGTTCAAAGTATAATCTGTCACTTGTATCATAATCTGTAGAAACAGTTTCCGGGTTACAATTTATCATTATTGTTTCAAAACCTGCTTCTTTTAAAGAAAAGCTAGCCTGACAACAGCAATAATCAAACTCTATACCTTGGCCAATTCTATTTGGTCCTCCACCTAGAATTATTATTTTCTTTTTATTGCTTGGCTCAGCTTCGCATTCAGTTTTAATAGAAAAATTTCTTTGATACGTAGAATACATATAAGGTGTAAAAGATTTAAATTCTGCAGCACAGGTATCAACTTTTTTAAAAACAGGCATAACTTTTAGCGCTTTTCTTCTTGATTTGACGATTGTTTCTTTTTGACCAGTCAATTGTGAGATCTTTTTGTCAGAAAAGCCTATTGATTTTATTCTATTAAATTCCTCAAAAGTTTTGGGTAGCCCCTTTGAATTTAATATTTTTTCTTCATCAACTATTTCTTTTATTTGATTTAAAAACCAAGGATCTACCTTTGATAATTTATATATAATATCTAAAGAAATTTTTTTTCGAAAAGCCTCAGCAATCAGAAGTAATTTGTTTGGAATATTGATTTTTAAATTTTTTAGGATTTCTTTTTTTGAATAGTTAAAAATATTATCTAATCCTGATAAACCAGTTTCAAGTGAAACCAGTGCTTTTTGAAAAGATTCTTTGAAGTTTCTCCCAATTGCCATTGCTTCACCAACTGATCTCATTGATGTTCCTAAAATTGCTTCTGTGTCAGAAAATTTTTCAAACGTAAACCTTGGAATTTTTGTTACAACATAATCGATTGTTGGTTCAAAAGAAGCTGGTGTTACTTTAGTTATTTCGTTTTGTAGTTCATCAAGAGTATAGCCAACTGCTAATTTTGCGGCCACTTTTGCTATTGGAAAGCCAGTTGCTTTAGAAGCTAATGCAGATGATCTTGAAACTCTAGGGTTCATTTCAATAATTACCATTCTTCCATTTTTTGGATTTATGGCGAATTGAACATTTGAACCTCCAGTTTCAACACCTATTTTTCTTAAGCAAGCAATAGATGCATTTCGCATTACTTGGTACTCTTTATCTGTTAATGTTAATGCGGGAGCTATTGTAACAGAGTCACCGGTATGAGTTCCCATTGGATCAACATTTTCTATTGAACAGATAATTATACAATTATCATTTCGATCTCTTACAACCTCCATCTCAAATTCTTTCCACCCATCTAAACATTCTTCAACTAAAACCTGATTTTGGGGAGACTCGTTCATCCCTTCTTTTACAATCTTAAAAAAATCTTTTTTTGTTCTTGCGATTCCACCACCCAATCCCCCCAAAGTAAATGAAGGTCTAATAATTGCAGGAAGACCAATCTTGTTTAAACATTTTTTCGCGTTTGAAAATTTATTAAGAACTTCTGATTTTGGTAAATTAATACCAATATCAGACATATTCTTTCTAAATTTTTTTCTATCTTCAGCATTAGCTATTGCCCTAGAGTTTGCTCCGATAAGTTCAATTTTATACTTTTTAAGCAAACCAATTTTTTCTGCGTTAATTGCAAGATTTAATGCTGTTTGACCACCCATTGTTGGTAGAATAGCATTTGGCCTTTCTTTTTTGATGACTTCCTCTAGTACTTCCAAAGATATTGGTTCGATATAAGTTTTATCAGCAACACCAGGATCAGTCATTATAGTTGCTGGATTTGAATTGATTAATATTACTTTATAACCTTCATCTTTTAATGCTTTGCATGCTTGTGTTCCGGAATAATCAAATTCACAAGCTTGACCAATAATAATTGGACCAGCTCCAATAACTAAAATTTTTTTAATGTCTTTTCTTTTTGGCATATTTTTTTATTTCTCCAATAAAGTTACTAAATAAATATTTACTATCTTGTGGTCCAGGATTAGCTTCTGGATGATACTGGACTGAGAAAACTGGTTTATTTTTTAATCTTATTCCCTCTATTGAATTATCGAACAATGATAGGTGAGTTATTTCTGTATTTTTTTTTAAGCTTTCTTTAACAACCTCAAATCCATGATTTTGACTTGTAATTTCAACTTTCTTTGTAATTAAATTTTTAACTGGATGATTTGCACCTCTATGCCCTAATTTCATTTTTTTAGTTTTTGCATCTAAAGCTAAGGCTAATATTTGATGACCTAAACATATTCCAAATAATGGAATATTTTCTTTTATTAAATTTTTTACTACTTTAATTGCATATTTTCCTGTTGCGGCAGGATCTCCAGGACCGTTCGATAAGAAAATTCCATGAGGCTTTAGATTAAGTATTTTATTTGCATTTTCTTTACAGGAAACAACTTTGACTTCACATTCAAAGTCAGAGAAATATCTAAGTATATTTTTTTTAATTCCATAATCTATTGCAACAACCCTAAATTTTTTCTTTTTATTTTTCTCATAACCTTTAGTTTTTTTCCAAGTTTTATGTCCTTTCCAAATATATGTTTTGTTAGTTGTGACCTCTTGAGCTAAATCCATTCCGCTTAAACCAGGCCATTTAATCGATTTATTTATTAGTTTATTAATATTAAATTTACCATTTTTATTGTTTGATATTGTTCCTTTTGGAGCTCCCTTATCTCTAATAAAATTTGTTAAACTTCTTGTGTCGAGACCAGTTATGCCTACTATTTTATTCTTTTTAAGCCATTTATCTAAATTCTGAAGAGATCTATAATTAGATGGACTTGTTATTTCTGAATTAAAAATAACACCTCTCGTCCATATTCTATCAGACTCTACGTCTTCTTTATTAGCCCCAACATTCCCAATGTGTGGAAATGTAAAATTTATTATCTGACCAGCGTAAGATGGGTCAGAAATAATTTCTTGATAACCAGTTAATGAGGTATTAAAGCAAATTTCGCCAGTTGCCTCTCCTTTATATCCTAGTCCGATACCTTTAAAGACTGATTTATTTTCTAGAACTAAAATAGCTGTGTTAAAATTTGAGAGATGTGAAGATTTGTTTTTTCGTTTTAAAGTCAATTACAACTCATGAGTTAAAGGTTAATACAATAAAACCTATTTATCCGCAACAGATCTATAATAATTTTTTCAAAATACAATTTTTCTTTTGAACAATTTTGTCTATGAAGTACATTCCAAATATGACGATGAGAGACAAAATAGATAATGATTACAAAAATGCTTTAAAATCTAAAGATAAAAATAAGATATCAACTTATAGGTTAATTTTGTCAGGAATTAAGGACTTAGAAATTAACAATAGGTCTGGTCCAAATAAAAAAGAGACGGACGATGAGGATATTAAAAAACTATTAAAGAAAATGATTAAACAAAGATCCGAATCAATTGAAATATATAAAAAAAATAACAGATTAGATTTATTAGAAATTGAGCAAGGAGAACTCGATATTTTATCAGAGTATTTACCTAAACAATTATCTGAAGCTGATACAGAGAAAATTTGTAAAGAAATTATCAAAAACTCTGGAGCCTCTTCATTAAAGGATATGGGTAGAGTGATGGGCGAATTAAAGAAAAACCATGCAGACACAATTGATTTTTCTAAGGCAGGTCAAATTATTAAAAATCTACTTAATGGCTAATGAAATATCCAAAAGAATATTTAGACGAAATTAAAACCAGGCTTAAAGTTTCAACAGTTGTCTCTAAAACTGTTAAACTAAAAAAAAGAGGTAAAGAGTTTGTTGGTTTATCTCCATTTAAAACAGAGAAAACTCCATCATTTACAGTTAATGATGAAAAAGAATTTTATCATTGTTTTAGTACAAGTGAGCATGGAAATATTTTTGACTTTGTAATGAAAACTCAAAATCTTAGATTTGGTGAAGCAGTTAAAATGCTCTCAAATCTTGCAGGGATGCAACCTTATACATTTTCAAAACAAGATGTGGAAAGAGAGAATAAATGGAAAATATATAAATCTATATATCAGAATTTTTCTGAATTTTATAAGAATGAGTTATTTAAAAATGAAAAATCAATTAGAGCAAAAAATTATCTTAAAGAAAGAGGACTATCTGGTATTGAAGTAAAAAATTTTAATCTTGGTTTTGTGACAGAAGATTTAGATTATTATGAAAAGTTAAAAAAAGATTTTGATGAAGAAAGTATTAAATATACAGGCCTATTTTATTTTGATGAGAAGAGAAAGAAATATATATCAAGATTTAGAAATAGAATCATCTTTCCAATAAATGATATTTCTGGAAATATAATAGGTTTTGGTGGAAGAATTATAGATGAAAATAAAAATTTAGCTAAATATATTAATTCCCCTGAGACACCTTTTTTCAAGAAAGGGTCAAATTTATATAATCTTGATAAAGCAAGAAAGTTATCAAATAAATTAGAAGATTTATATTTAGTTGAAGGGTATATGGACGTCATTGGTTTATCAAAAAATGGAATAGAAAATACAGTCGCAAACCTAGGAACTGCTTTAACAAGTAAACAGATACAAATTTTAAATCAATTTTATAATCATATTATTATATGCTTTGATGGTGATCAAAGTGGATATAAAGCTGCATTAAGAGCTGCAGAGAATATTATAGATGAATTAAAACCTGACAAAAAAATTTCTTTTCTACTTTTAGAGGATAATTTAGATCCAGATAGCTATGTAAATAAATTTGGTAAAGGGAAATTTTTAGAAATTTCAAATCAGAAAACTATACCCATACATAAATTTATATTTGAACATTATATAAGTCAGATAACCGAAAGTCCTAGTTCACGAGCAATTTTTGAAAAAAAACTTAGAGATATTGCATCTAGAATTAAAGATAATTATGTAAAAAAATATACTTTAGAATACTTTCTTGAAAAAATTTCAGAATTAACTCCAAATATTAATTCTAATTACTCAAAAAATTTCAGATCTCCAATAAAATCTTTGACTAAAACTAAAAATTATTATAACGAAACTAAATCTCTAAAATCTTTTGAGATAAAGGAGTTTTCATTTCTTTACATATTGTTGGCTAAGCCAGATCTAATAAATCAAAATTTGCATTTGATAGATAATGTAAAATTATATAGTGATGAGAATAAACAATTATTTAATGAGATTTTAGATCAATCACAAAATTTAACCAACTTAGAAATTGAAAAATTAGAAGTAGATAAAAATTTGATAGATAGAGTTATGAATTATGCTTCTGTGAAACATATCATCTCCAAAAATTTAAATGATAACAATAAAATATTAGAAATATTTTCTGAAATTATTCAAGACCTCAAAAACTACGAATTAGAACAAAGAATATCTGAATTAGAATCAAAGTTTTCTCAAGATATGAGTGAAACTACATTTAATGAGATAAAAGAGTTAAAAAAGTTACAAAAAATCAATTAAAAATTAAAAAAATCACATAGATTTTTTTATAATAGACATTATATAAGATCTTCAAACTTTTTAATTGTGGAACGAATTATAACAAAATCATTTGCTAGATTAATGGGTCGTGGGATCCATAGAGGATTTATTACTCATGAAGAACTTAATAAGTCATTAGGTAAGAGAAATCTATCAGGAGAAAACCTTGCTCAAGCTTTAATACATATTCTTGATGAGAGTATTGTGCTTGTTGAAAAAAAATCTGATTACAAAATTCTTAGAAAAAAAGATGCATCCTCTAAAGAAGAGGGAAAAACTTTAGAGAAAAGTGATGATCCAATCAGAATGTATTTAAGAGAGATGGGTGGTGTTGAGCTTTTATCTAGAGAAGGAGAAATAGCAATTGCTAAAAGAATTGAGGCTGGAAAAGATGTAATGTTGAACGCATTATCACAAAGTCCTATTACTGCTCAGCAATTTTTTGATTGGGATATAAAACTTCAAAATGATGAGATTCTAGTAAGAGAGATAATTGATATTGATACAAATTATATGGATGATGACGAAAATAGCTCCAACGCAAAACAAAAAAAACAGGACAACGATCAGTCACAAGAAGAGTCGAATAATTCAGAAGAAGATGAGTTTAACCCAACTTTGGCTGCTATGGAGACTGAAATTAAACCTAAAGTGTTACAAACAGTTCATGATTTAACAAAAGATTACAATAAATTAATTAAATATCAAAATGAGAAGCTTAATTGTGTTTTAGATGCAAAAAAATTTTCACCTTCGAAAGAAAAAAATTACAAAAAAATAGTTGATGATATACTAGAAAATATAAAGTCACTTCAGCTTTCACCTTCAGTTTTAGAAGAATTAGTACAGAAACATTATTCAGAAAATAAAAAAATTATTTCTCTGGAGGGAAATTTATTAAGACTTGCTTTAGAATCAAAAATATCTAGAGATGAATTTATTAAATTTTATGTTGGAAATGAAATAAATCCTAATTTAAAGGAATTTTTAGACACTAATGAAATTTGGAAAAAGTTTTTTCAAAAAAATAAAAATGAATTTAAAAATATAAGGGATAGACTAGTTGAAATTAGTCATAAACTTGGAATTTCAGTTACAGAGTATAAGAAACTTGTCAGCAGAGTTCAAAAGGGAGAAAAAGAGTCAAGGATTGCAAAGAAAGAAATGGTAGAAGCTAATTTAAGACTAGTTATTTCTATTGCAAAAAAATATACAAATAGAGGACTTCAATTTTTAGATTTAATTCAAGAGGGAAATATTGGATTAATGAAAGCAGTGGATAAATTTGAGTACAGGAGAGGATATAAATTTTCAACTTATGCCACGTGGTGGATCCGTCAAGCAATAACAAGGTCTATTGCTGATCAAGCTAGAACAATTAGAATTCCTGTTCATATGATTGAAACTATAAATAAAATTGTAAGAACTCAGAGACTGATACTTAGTGAGTTTGGAAGAGAAGCAACTCCAGAGGAATTAGCACAAAAACTTCGAATGCCACTCGACAAAGTGAGAAAAGTACTTAAGATTTCTAAAGAACCAGTTTCTTTGGAAAAACCAGTTGGAGATGAAGAAGATAGTAGTTTGGGAGATTTTATTGAAGATACGAAAGCATTGGCACCGCTTGAACAAGCAATTAAATCAAATTTAAGCGAAGCAACTACTAAAATTTTATCTACTCTTACTCCAAGAGAAGAGAGAGTTTTAAGAATGAGATTTGGAGTTGGAATGAATACTGATCATACTTTAGAGGAAGTTGGATTGCAGTTCTCAGTCACAAGGGAGAGAATTAGACAAATAGAGGCTAAAGCTCTAAGAAAATTAAAACATCCAAGCAGATCTAAACAACTTAAAAGTTTCTTAGAAAGTTAGGGCCGTTAGCTCAATAGTAGAGTACTGCATTGACATTGCAGGGGTAGTTGGAGCGTAACCAACACGGCCCACCATAATTAAATTACTTTAATTGCCAACATAAAAAAAATGGTATAATTAAGAGTTCAATTTTGGGCCTGTAGCTCAGTTGGTTAGAGCAGTACACTCATAATGTATTGGTCCCAGGTTCGAGTCCTGGCGGGCCCACCAAATCAAGTAAAATCAGCGTTTATAAATCATAGTTTTTTAAAATTTTATTAAAAACTGTAGTATTCTTATAAATAAAATGAAGTTTAAAATAAAAATTAAACCTAAGTTAACTTACTACTTTTCAATACTGGTCTCTTCTACAATTCTTTTTTATTTTGCTTATAAAGGAATTGTTGCATATCTAATTCACAGAGAGCTATATGGTGGGGGGCTTGATACTTTAGTCTTGTTGCGTGCATCTATTTCAGGAATAATGCTTCTTTTAATACTTTTATTTATCCAGTTTATAAAAATACCTGACTTGAAAAGTCATCGTACAATTTTAAGAGGTATCTTTATTGGATGGACTAGTGTGTTTGTAATACTTATAATCGTAAATTTAAGCTCAATTTACTTTGTTATGTTAACTGGATTAGTATCATTTTTTTCTTTAATAACCTTATTCAGTTTAGAAGATCAAATCAAGGAAGCAAAAAATACACTTACAGAAAAAGAAATTTACCTTCTACAACAACTTGCAAAAAAAAAGTAAATTTGTCTTGAAAAAAATAATATTTTTAATTTTATTCTTATTATGCCAAAATCATGTTTCTTCTAAAGATATGATTTTAGATAAATTAAAAAACCCAAAATTAACAAATCAATTTCAAAAGTGGAATTTTATTACTGATCAAGTAATGGGAGGTGTATCAACAGGAAAATTTATAGTTGCCAATGTTGATGGAGTTAGGTGTTATAAAATGACAGGAGATGTTTCTACAAAAAATAATGGTGGATTTATTCAAATCAGAGCAAAATTAAATCCAGTTATTAATAGTAAAGATTATGATGGGGTATATGTAAAAGTTTATGCTAATAAAAAAAATTACAATATTCATTTAAGAACTGATTTAACATTAGCTCCATGGCAATATTATAGTTACACTTTTTTTTCATCTGAAAAATGGGTTATAATTAGGGCACCATTTATTGAATTTAAAAAATCAAATTTCTATCAACCCAAAAGTATTTTAGGACAAAATATAAAGTCTATTGGGCTTGTAGCAGGATTTGATGATTTTAAATCTGATATATGTTTAAGCGAAATCGGATTTTACTGAATTATTTAATTAAAAATTCCTCAAGAGTTTTAAATAATGCATTTATATCACCATCATTATTTTGAATAATTGAATTAAACTCCTCTTTTTGAGTTCTTGCTAAACTCAATCCCTCCACTATAAGATCTCTTATAAGCGGCTTATCTGGATTTTTTGTGTAAATTCTCCAATCAATTTTTACTTGTGGTCTTTTCGATGTCGCTTCTAATATACTATTAACTATAGTGTATTTATCATTAACTTTTTTTTGTGATACAACATTTATTCTTGGATTTGTGTAATCTACTAATCTACTAGAAAAACTTTTTAGAAAATAACTTCTAAATAATTTTTTGTATTTTGATTTTTCATCGTCATTAATTGATTTTCTAAATTTTCCCAGCGTGTACATGCCAATACCATCTATATCAACGTTTCTTTCAGCAATAGCATTCAATTTTATTATCTTAGATTCCACAGGATCTTCACTTGATAAAATAGAAGCTGCCTCATCAACAATTTCATTTATTAAATCACTCGGGTTTTTAGCCAGTGAAATGTTATTAATATTTATAAAAAAAATAAAAAAAAATAAATAATTTATCAGTTTCATTTAAATTAAAATTACTGACTATCTAATTCTTCCCAATCGTCGTCGCTTAAAGTATCAGTCGTTTTATCAATATTTCTAATTTTTCTATATCTGTCTTGTAAATATAAACTTCTAACTGATGCGTATAAATCTACAGAATTTTTTTCAAGACTATCAAATGACTCCAAATTTTTTGCCCTAAAGTCAATTCCATCTAGAACTTTTGAGGTATAATAATCTGCTTCAGAAAAATAATGAGTATCGTTAGCAACTGTAACATTGTACCAAGCATCTCCACCAACTAAATTAACTACAGAACCAATAGAATCTCTAACAGTTGTTGGCCCCAATATTGGTAGCACAAAATAGCAACCAGGGCCCGCACCCCACACACCCAATGTTTGACCGTAGTCTTCTTTGTCACGTTTATTAATTCCATAATATGATGCTACATCAAAAACTCCAGCGATCCCCAAAGTAGAATTGATCACAAGTCTAGCTGAATTTATTCCAGCGCTACCTATTTGTCCTTGTAGAATATTATTAGGAATTGTGACCACATTGCTTAAATTACTTAAAACGTTACTTGTGCCTGATCTAATGGGCTTAGGAAACATTCTATAACCTTTCGCGAGAGGTTTAAAAATCACTTTATCTAAAACTTGATTAAAACCAAAAATACCTCTGTTAACTTTTTCAAAACAATCTTTAGTTTCTAAATATTCACCATTTTTTTTTCCATTTATTTTGAGTTTTCCGTCATCTCCTGCAATTGCAAATGTGCTTACGAATGAAAAAATGATTATTGTTAATATTGAAAGGTATTTGTTCATTAATTACTTATATTATATTAAATAGTAATATAAAGATAAATTGTTTTAATTTATGCTTAAAAATGTTGAAAAAGTGTCTATAAATTTCTCACCGAATTTTGACTTAAAAAAAAGGCCTAATTATAAAGTAAAGTATTTAATATTTCATTACACTGGAATGAAATCTGAAGCCGCAGCAATAAAAAGATTAACAAGTTTTAACTCCAAAGTTAGTTGTCACTATTTTATTAAAATTAATGGAGAAATCTTAAGAATTGTACCTGATTCTTATATAGCTTGGCATGCTGGGACCTCCTCTTGGAAAAATGATAATTTTTTAAATTCAAGTTCTATAGGTATTGAAATCTCCAATCCTGGCCATGATTATAATTATAAAAATTTTAATACAAAACAAATAAGATCTATAATTTCATTATCAAAAAAATTAAAAAAAAAATATAGAATTAAAAAAGAAAATATATTGGGACACTCTGATATTGCACCTTTAAGAAAAAAAGATCCTGGAGAAAAATTTCCATGGAAATTATTAGCGAAAAATAATTTATGTTTATGGCACAATATTAACGTTAATGATTGCAAGAAACTAAGAAAAAAAAAACTTCATAATTACAAAAATTTTGATTATTTGTTATTTAGATTTGGATATACATTTACAAAAAATTCATCAGAAAAAGTTAAAATATATAAAAATTTTCAAAGAAGATTTAGACCTGAGTTAATTAGTAGTGTAATTGATAAAGAATGTTATGCTATATTAAAATCCTTGATTTGATTGATCTAATAAAAGTTGAAATTTATAAAAAAAAAGATATTTCTTTGTATGCCAGATAAATGACTTATCGCTTTAAAAATTAAAGAGGAAAGTCCGGGCTCTACAAAGACACAGTGCCAGTTAACAGCTGGCGGGGGAAACCCTAGGGACAGTGCCACAGAAAATAAACCGCCTTATCAAGGCAAGGGTGAAAAGGTGTGGTAAGAGCACACCGGCTGAGTTGGTAACAACAAGCGCATGGAAAACCCCACTGAGAGCAAGACTGAGTAGAGATGACATTGTTAGAAATAACTAAAAGCAGTCTTTGGCTAGTCATCAGGGTTAGTTGCTTGAGCTTTAAAGTAATTTAAAGCCTAGATAAATGATAAGTTTAAATGACAGAACCCGGCTTATAGTTTATCTGGCATTTTTAAAAAACTATCCCAAATAATTACAATATTTCCTGATAATAACTCTATAATATTTTCTATTGACGCACACATTTAAAACCCATAATATCCCATAAAAACCCAAATATAGGATAATATGGTTTATGTTTTTATCAACTTACGAAAACAAATTGGACAAAAAGGGAAGGGTTTCAGTGCCAGCATCATATAGATCTTATTTAGCTAATTTAGGTTATAACGGTATTATTTGTTATCCCTCTTTTAATAATCAATGTATTGAAGCATGGCCACAAGATCGAATAGAAAAAATTTCAAATGCAATAGATTCTCTTAATCCATTTGAAGAAAAGAAAGATTTTTTTGCAACGTCTATATTATCTGAAAGTATAAATTTACAATTTGACAACGAAGGAAGAGTTCAAATTATTACAAAATTATTAAAACATGCAAAAATTAGGAATAGCATGTTATTTGTTGGCCAAGGTAAAACATTTCAAATCTGGGAACCAGCACTTTTTGAAAAATTTAGGGCAAACGCTAGAAAAAAATCAAATATTAATAGAGCAAGTCTTAAATGGGAAAAACAATTTAATAACTAAAAGGGGAGAAAATGACAATAAACTTTAAAACACCAGATATAAAAGAACTTAAACCACGAATTCTAGTATTGGGAGTAGGGGGAGCTGGAGGAAATGCAATTAATGGAATGATTGATGCAGGGCTCCAGGGCGTTGAGTTTATTGCTGTTAATACTGATGCTCAAGACTTAAGATTAAGTAAAGCACAAACAAAAATACAAATGGGACTAAATTTAACTAAAGGATTAGGTGCTGGAGCAAAATTAGATATTGGTCAAGCCGCTGCTGATGAGTCATTAAATGAAATTGTAAATATTTTGCAAGGCGCAAATATGGTTTTCATAACTGCAGGAATGGGTGGTGGAACAGGGACAGGTTCTGCTCATGTTATTGCTAGAGCTGCAAAAGAACTAAATATTTTAACTGTTGGAGTTATAACTCTTCCATTTTTATATGAAGGTCCATCAAGAATGAGAAAGGCTCAACAAGGACTGGAAGAACTTAGGAAACACGTTGATACCATTATTGTTGTTCCTAATCAAAACCTTTTTAAAATAGCAAGTGAACAGACAACATTCGAAGAATCCTTTGAATTATCAAATGATGTTTTATTACATGGAGTTCAAAGTATTACAGATTTGATGGTTAGACCAGGTCTTATTAATCTAGATTTTGCCGATGTTGAGACTGTAATGAGTTCAATGGGCAAAGCCATGATGGGTACCGGTCAAGCTGAAGGCGAAGGACGAGCTGTAAAAGCAGCTGAATCCGCAATTAATAATCCTTTAATCGATGACTATTCATTAAAGGGAGCGAAAGGTCTTTTGGTTAACATAACTGGTGGGAAAGATTTAAAATTATTTGAAGTTGATGAGGCGGTTAACAAAGTAAGAGCTGAAGTTGATCCAGAGGCTGAATTAATCATAGGCGCAATAACAGATGAAAGTTTAGATGGATTAATGAGAGTTTCTATAGTTGCTACAGCTTTGGATGGTCAGCAACCTGAACCTAAATCGGTAATTAACATGGTGCATAGAATTCAAAATAGAAATCCAGGTTACTCTGACTTTTCAAATTCTGGATCAACTCAATCATTCCAATTTACAAATAATAGTAATTCGATAATTACTAATGGAGCAAATGCACTTAAAATTGACGAAGACATTAAAAATGAAAATTTGAGTACTAACGATTTTGATAGTAGTAGCTTAAACGAGACTACAAACACTCTGAAAAGCGAATCTCTAGAACAAACGGAAGTTTCTGAGACCACTTCAGTAAATACTGAATTTGAAAATACAATTGAAAAAGAGGTGTATGAGAAAAACGGCTTAGAAAATTTTGAATTAAGTGAGGAAGATACACCTGAGTTATTTAATTCAGATACTAGTGAGGAAGTATTTACTAAGCCAGAGGAGACAAATTCAGAAGAAGAAGATTTAGAGATCCCAGCATTTTTGAGAAGACAAAAGAATTAATGGTCTTCAAAAAAATAAATGAATGCCACCATAAATCTGGAAAAACATTTTCCAGTATTACTTAACGAACTAGTTAGTATTATTTCCCCTCTTTATGGTGGCACATTTATTGATTGTACTTTTGGTGCAGGTGGTTACTCAGAGAAAATATTAGAAGAAATTTCAAACAATGTAATAGCATTAGATAGAGATAATTCTGTAAAAAGATTTTCTACTAAACTTCAAACAAAATATAAAAAAAGATTTAAATTTTACAACTTAAAGTTTTCAAATATTGATCAAATTAAAGATGAAAATATTAAAGCAATAATATTCGACCTAGGATATTCATCAAATCAGATTTCAGATTTAAATAGAGGTCTATCTTTTAAAAGCAAAGGAAAACTTGACATGAGAATGGGGCTGAATGATTTTTCTTGTGACGAAGTAGTTTCAAAAATGAGTCAACAAAGTCTTTACAAAATATTCAAATTTTTTGGAGATGAAAAATATGCAAAACCAATTTCGAAAAAAATTGTAAAATATAGAGAGAGTAAAAAAATTAATACCCAAAGTCTAGTAGAAATAATTGAAAGCATAAAAAAAAATAAAGGTGGAAAAAATAAGTCTACTAAAATTTTTCAAGCTCTAAGAATTTTTGTAAATAGAGAGATCTCTCAACTAATAAATGGATTAATTAACGCATATACAATTTTGCCAATTGGGGGAGTAATAGCTGTCGTTACTTTTCACTCATTGGAAGATAAAATAGTTAAATTCTTTTTTAAAGAATATTCAGAAATTAAGAACTCCTCAAGGTATTTGCCCAAAAACGCCTCACCTAAAAAATATTTTAATACAACAAAAAAAAAACCAATAGTTCCTACCTCTAGTGAGATAAAAATTAATCCTTCCTCCAGGTCTGCTAAACTTAGATTTGCTTATAAATTAGAAAATGGATGTGACTTTGAAAATTTCATATCTAATTTTAATTACTTAATAAATATAGAAAATTTGAGATTCGATGTTTAAAAAAATTCTTATATTTATTCCAATTTTAATACTAATTATTTCAACAACTTTTACAAAAAATTCTACAAAACAACTTGATAAAAAAATCTTTGAGACTTTAGAAAATATTAGGGCTTTAGAAGATATTTATGAACTAGTTTTGCTAGATTATAATTATCTAACATCGCCAAATAAATTAATGGAATATTCTCAATTTTATTTTGAGGAAGATCTCAAAAAAAAAGAAATTTTAGATTTGAAAACTATAATATTTAAAAATGAGTAATATTGAAGAAAATTTCAAATTTGAGGAAAATAAATCAAATTTAAAAATATCTTTTGAGCGTATTGCATTTATTTTTTTTCTTTTCTTTATAATTACAATAATTTTTTCATCAAAAACAATTTATTTAGGTTTAAAAAAAACAACTACAAACCAAATTTTAAAAGAAAAGGAAAAATATAGAGCATCAATTATGGATAGAGATGGGAATATTATTGCTAAGACAGTTAGAGTAACCAATTTAGGAATTAATCCCAATCAATTAATTGACAAAGATAAAATATTAATTTCACTAAAATTAATTTTTCCACATAAAAATTTTGAAAAAGAAATAGATGGAAATAAATTTTT
Organism: uncultured Pelagibacteraceae bacterium; assembly: GCA_902589315.1. Classification (GTDB taxonomy): domain Bacteria; phylum Pseudomonadota; class Alphaproteobacteria; order Pelagibacterales; family Pelagibacteraceae; genus Pelagibacter. The sequence continues at coordinate 6,191 of CACISK010000007.1, read as the reverse complement.
CTATATTAAAAAGAAAATATCCCCGGAAAAATTAGAAAAAATTAAATTGTTAGGTGAAAAATCATTTAAAGAGGAGGAAAATATCGCTCGAGTTTATCCAAATGGAAATCTTTTTAGTCACATATTAGGACAGATTGATACAGATAATAATGGCGTATCAGGGATAGAAAAATCTTTTGATTATGAACTAACTACTTCTAATAAACCTTTAAAACTTACTTTAGATACCGAAATACAATATTTAATAAGAGAGGAATTATTGAAGTTTCAAAACATTTTTAAAAGTTATGGTAGCACAGCAATTTTAATGAACATCAATGATGGTGAAATTCTCTCAATGATTTCTCTTCCAGATTTTGATTTAAATAAAAGGGAAAATATTTCTGACAAAAAATTTATAAATAGATCAACAAAAGGCGTCTATGAGCTTGGTTCAGTATTTAAAACATTCACATTAGCAGCTGGACTTCAACAAAATGTTATTCGTGAAGATACTATATTTGAAAATTTGCCAAAAAAAATAAAGTGTGCTGGAAGATCAATTTCTGAATATGATATGGATATTTCGTCATCTCTCACTGCTGAAGAAATATTAATTAGGTCTGGTAACATTGGTTCAATCAAGATTGCTCAGAAAGTTGGATTAGAAAATTTTAGAAAATTTCTTAATGATTTAGATTTATTAGATAAAACTCAATTTGATATTGAAGAAGTTGGAAACCCTATTCCCTTCAAATGGGGTAAATGCAAATTAGCCACATCTGCTTATGGTCATGGTATAACCACAACACCACTCCAACTTGCAAAAGCTTATGCAATAATTGCAAATGGTGGATATAAAATAAAACCTACTTTAATCAAAAAAGAAATTCAGCCAAAAAAAGGTGTACAAATATTAAGTAAAGAAAATTCAAAAAAAATTAATTCTATATTAAGAAAAATTGTAACATCAGAAAAAGGAACTGCTAATTTAGCAAACATTCCTGGATATGAAATTGCTGGAAAAACAGGAACAGCCCAAAAGTCAATTAAAGGGAAATATTCTAAAAAAAAAATAAATACATTTGCCTCAATTTTTCCAATATCTAATCCAAAATATGTATTAATAGTTTTATTGGATGAGCCAAAGTTAAGTGAAACTTATGTTTATAAATACAACGATGGCAAGGAAAGAACTATAGTTGGAACACCATTTAATACTGCTGGCTGGACATCAGTTGAGGTCGCAAAAAATATAATTGAAAAAATTGGGCCTATTTTAGCCATAAAATATTAAGAAATTTTAAAATGAGATTAAAAAATTTTTTTAAAAATTTAAATAAAAAATTTCATAATATAAGTTTCGAAGGATTTGAATTTAATTCAAAAAAAATAAAAAAAAATTATATATTTTTTGCAATACAGGGAAAAAATATAAATGGAAATGATTTTATTAGTGATGCTATAAAAAGAGGAGCTAGGATAATTATATCGAATAAATTTAAAACTAGTCTTGATAATGGTGTACTTTATATTAAGACAAATAATCCCAGGTTAGCTTTATCAAATTTTGCAGTTAAATATTATAATAAAAAACCTAATAACATTATTGGTGTCACAGGAACTAATGGTAAATCTTCTATAGTTAATTTTTATTACCAGTTATTAAAACTTAATAAAAAAAAAGTAGCGTCAATTGGAACTTTAGGTGTTAAGTCAAATAATATTAACATAAAAATGGATAACACAACTGCTGATGCAATCACAATCAATAAACTACTATTAAATTTAAAGAATAAAAAAGTTGAAAATGTGATATTAGAAGCCTCGAGCCATGGCCTACACCAAAAGAGATTAAATGGTATTAAATTTAATACTTCAATATTTACAAATTTAAGTAGAGATCATTTAGACTACCATAAAAATTATAAAAATTATTTAAATTCAAAATTAATTTTATTTAATGAATTGACAAAAAATAATGGAAACTTGATATATGACAACGATACAAAATACTCAAAGATTTTAAAGAAAATTGGTAAAAGAAAAAAATTAAATTTATTGACCACTGGTTTTTCTAACAGCCATTTAAATATAATATCGATAAAAATTTTGAACAATAAACAACTGGTAAAATTTTCTTATCAAAATAAAAAATATCAATTTAAAACATCTTTGATTGGAAAAATTCAAATTAAGAATTTAATGTTGGCGGTTGGTGCTGCTCTTAAAAGTGGTTTGAAAATTGATAATATTGTTAAAAATCTCGAAAAGATTAAACCGACAAAAGGTAGGCTTGAGATAATTGGAAAAACTAAAGATAATTCTATTATTATTTTAGATTATGCCCATACTCCCGAAGCACTAAAAACATGTATAGAAAATATAAAAGAGCAGTTTAGTTTAAGAAAAATTAACATTTTATTTGGATGTGGTGGGGAACGAGACAAAGAAAAAAGACCACTTATGGGCAAGATTGCTAATAAATTATGCAACTTTATTTACCTTACCGATGATAACCCTAGGAGTGAAAATCCAAAAATAATTAGAGACAGTATTAAAGAGTCAATCTCACCCTCTAAAATGAATGAAATACAATCAAGAAAATCAGCGATTAGAAAAGCAGTTTTAGAAATTAAATCTGATGAGATTTTAATTGTTGCTGGGAAGGGACATGAAAGAACCCAAGAATATATCAAGAAAAAAAAATTTTCAGATGAGGAAAATATAAGACAATCTATAATTATAAAAAATAAACTTCTATCAAAAGATTGGAAATTAAATATATTTAGGGAGCTCATAAAAAATAAAAAATTAGATAAATTAAAAAATTTAAAAATAAGTACGAATTCAAAAAGACTAAAGAAAGGGGAAATCTTTTTTGGAATTAAAGGTAAATCATTAAATGGTAATGATTTTGTTGATGAGGCAATAAAAAATGGGGCGAAACTTGCAATTATTCAGAATAAAAAAAATCTGAGCAAGAAAAAAATTAAAGTTAAAAATACATTAAAATTATTAACAGATTTTTCACAAAAAATAAGAATTTCTTCAAATGCATCCCAAGTTGCAATCACTGGCTCCTCTGGCAAAACATCACTTAAAGAATTGCTAGGACAATGTCTTAGACAAATTTATCCTACAACTTTTTCAAAAGAATCTTACAACAATAAATTTGGTCTACCAATTTCTTTGATAAATTTAAATAAAGATACATTTTTTGGAATATTTGAAATTGGTATGGATAAAAAAGGTGAAATTGATTATTTATCAAAAATAATTAAACCCGATATTGGTGTTATTACAAATATTAGCTATGCTCATGCAAAAAATTTTAACACTTTATTCGATATTGCTAAAGCTAAATCAGAGATTATTTCTAACATAAGAAAAAATGGTACAATTGTCCTAAACAAAGATGATAAATTTTTTGATTTTTTTTCTAATTTAGCAAATAAACATCAGCTAGAAACTATTTCTTTTGGCAAACATCAAAATTCTAACATTAAATTATCTAAAATAAAGAAATTAAAAAATAAAAGTATTATACATATAAATATTGAAGAAAAAATTTATAAGTTTGTAATTTATAATGACTTATTTCCTTATATTGATAATGTCTTAGCTTCATTAGCAGTTTGCAAAGGTCTAAATATTATTGATAAAATTAAAAGCAATTTTTTTTCTAAGTATAATTTACCTGAAGGTAGAGGAAATATAAAAAAAATTAATGTTGGATATAAAAAAATAAATATAATTGATGAAAGTTATAATTCAAATCCTTTATCACTAAGTTTCTCAATCAAGAAATTTGATAATTTAAATATAGGTCCCAATAGAAAATTTATCCTTCTTGGAGATATGCTAGAACTTGGAAAATTTACAAAAAAACTACATATTGATGCAGCAAAAGATCTTAATAATGTAAAGTTCAAAAAATTGTTTGTTTACGGAAAGAACATAATTCATACATACAACAAAATTAGAACACAAAAAAAAGGAAAAATACTTAAATCAACAAGTGAAATTCTTGGTATTATAAAAAATGATTTAAATAACGGAGACTTTTTAATGATAAAGGGATCAAATTCAACAGGACTTAATCGTATAACTAAAAAAATCGGATACAAATCTTAATGTTATTTGAACTTTTTTCAATTTTAGTAGATCAATTCAGCTTTTTGAATGTCTTTAAATATTTAACAGTAAGAACTGGTCTTTCCATGTTTACTGCTATGATTATTGTTTTTTTGGTAGGAAATCCGTTAATCAATCTTTTTTCACAAAAACAAATCCATAATCCAATTAGAGATGATGGCCCAAGCGATCATATAGTTAGAAAAATTGGAACACCTACAATGGGAGGGTTAATTATATTGATTGGAGTTTTTGCAGGAGTTTTATTATGGGGAGACTTGTCAAATCCTTACAATTGGTTTTTAATTTATATTGCTGCATCTTTTGGATTATTGGGAGCTTATGATGATTATAAAAAAATAAAATTAAAGAGTTCTCAAGGGATTTCATCAAAACTAAAATTTTTTTTACAAATCATTTTAGCTTTAATTGGTATATCTATTTTATATTTCACAAGCAATTCTGATCAAATAAACAATTTATATTTTCCTTTTTTTAAAAATTTAGTTGTCAATCTTGGATGGTTTTTTTTACCTTTTTATCTATTTGTATTAGTTGGAGCATCTAATGCAGTTAATCTAACAGATGGTTTAGATGGATTAGCAACAGTTCCTGTTATGTTAGTCGCTGCTTGTTTTGCATTTATTAGTTATGTATCTGGCAACATAATTTTTTCAGATTATCTCCAAATAACGTATATAGAAGGAGTAGGAGAGGCATCAATATTTTGTGGCTCAATAATTGGAGCTTGTCTTGGTTTTCTTTGGTTTAATGCACCTCCAGCAAAAATTTTTATGGGTGATACTGGATCTTTATCTTTAGGTGGTTCATTAGGAGCGGTAGGCATAATAACTAAACATGAAATTGTTTTAGCAATAACTGGAGGATTATTTGTTTTGGAAGCAGTTTCAGTGATAGTTCAAGTAATTTCATATAAACTTACTGGCAAAAGAATATTCAGAATGGCACCTATTCATCATCATTTTGAGAAAAAAGGATGGCCCGAATCAACTGTTGTAATTAGATTTTGGATAATTTCAATAATTTTAGCAATGATTGGATTAGCAACCTTGAAACTTAGATAATGAAATTAAAAAATGAGAATTTGAAAAAAAGTTTTCTAATTTATGGTCTTGGAAAATCTGGCATTTCATCTTTAAAATATTTGAATCAAAAAAATAAATGCTTTGTATTTGATGATGATAAAAAAAAATTAAAAAAAAATATAAAAAAATATTTTATTATTAAATCAAAATTAATTAAAAATAATTTTGATAATATAATAATAAGTCCTGGTATTGATATAAATAAATGTAAATTATCTAATTATTTAAAGAAAAACCGAAAAAAGATTATTACGGACTTAGATATATTTTATAGATTTAATCCTGAAACAGTGACAATCACTATTACAGGCACAAATGGAAAATCAACAACTTGCAAGTTATTATACGATATTTTGAAAAACCATGGTTATGATGTAAGACTTACAGGAAATATAGGAAATCCAGTTTTAGCAGAAAAAAAAATTACAAAAAAAACAATTTTTGTAATTGAGGCATCTTCATACCAGTTAGCATATAGTAAATATTTCAGATCAAAATTTTCTTTAATCATAAATGTTTCATCTGACCATTTGGAGAGACATATTACAAAGAAGAATTATGCTTTATCAAAATTAAAATGTGTTACCAATCAAAGAAAAAATGATGTTGCAATAATTGAAAATAATATTTTTTTAAAAAGATTACTAAAATTTAGAAATATTAAGTCTAAACTAATATTCATAAATAAAAATAAGTTCACTTATTTAAAAAATAGATTAAGAAAAAATAATTTTATAAACTCTGCAAATTTTCAAAATATAAATTTCATATTCGAGTTATCAAAATATATGAATTTAAATATGAAAACAATTCTAAGAACAATAAATAATTTTATACCTTTAAAATTTAGACAAGAAGTAATTTATAGGTCAAAGTATTTGGAAATTATAAATGATTCTAAATCAACTACATTATCTTCCACTACCCCATTTTTAAAAACCAACAGAAAAATATATTGGATTTTAGGAG
>CACISK010000006.1 GCA_902589315.1 uncultured Pelagibacteraceae bacterium | reverse complement strand
TTTATTATTAAAAATGTAAAAATTAATAATGATGAAAATACACAGAAATCTAGCGAAATTTATTTAGTTAAAAATATACAAAATTTGAGATCACATATAAGAAAAGTAGTTGATTAACTGGGCTTTATCATTTTTATAGGATTAATTAATAAATCATATTCTTTTTTATTAATTAAGCCTGATTTAATAGCTTCATCTTTTAATTTGGTTCCATTTTTAAGAGCTTTTTTTGAAATCTTGGCTGCATTATCGTAACCAATTTTAGGTGCTAAGGCCGTTACTAACATTAATGAATTATCTAAATGCTCTTTAATTTTTTTTTTATTCGCTTTAATACCCTTCACACAGTACAAGCTAAAATTTTTTACGCTATCTGCTAAAATATCTATTGATTGCAAAATGTTATATGCAATTAATGGTTTAAATACATTTAGTTCAAAATGTCCATGACTTCCAGCAACTGTTATTCCTGTATGATTACCTATTACTTTTGCACATACCATTGTTACTGCTTCACATTGTGTAGGATTAACTTTTCCTGGCATTATTGAAGATCCGGGTTCATTCTCTGGAAGTAAAAGTTCGCCATATCCTGCCCTAGGTCCTGAGCCTAAAAATCTTATATCATTTGATATTTTCATTAAAGCAACAGCACATGAATTTAAAGATCCAGAAAAATTTACAATTGCATCGTGTGCTGCTAATTCTGAAAACTTATTTTGTGCAGGTTTAAAATTTATCTTACAAAAATTTTTAATTTCTTTAACAATTTTTTTATCAAAATTTTTTTTTGAGTTTATTCCAGTTCCAACTGCGGTTCCACCTTGGGCCAAATAAAAAATATCATTTAAACAATATTTGATCCTTTCTATACTTTTTTTTACTTGTTCATGGTAACCAGAAAATTCCTGTCCAAGTGATAGGGGTGTAGCATCTTGAAGATGAGTTCTACCAATTTTAACTATTTTTTTAAATTCAGTACTTTTTTTTCCTAATGAAATTTCTAATAATTTTAAACTTGGTAAAAGTTTTTTCAGTGTCTCAGTAGCTACAGAAATATGCATTGCAGTTGGAAAAACATCATTTGTTGACTGAGATTTATTAACATGATCGTTTGGATGAACAGGTTTCTTTGATCCTTTTTTCCCTTTTAAAATTTCTATAGCTCTATTTGCTATTACTTCATTTACATTCATATTGGTTTGCGTTCCAGATCCAGTCTGCCAAACTTTTAAAGGGAAATTTTCATCCAATTTTCCTGAAATAACTTCATTAGAGGCTTTGATTATTGATTTAGAAATTTTTTTCGAAATTAACTTGTCTTTTTGATGGACTATAGCTGCACTTCTCTTAATTATTGCAATTGATCTTATTAGTGAAGGTGGCACAATTATTTTGCCAATATTAAAAAATTTTTTTGACCTTTGTGTCGAGGCTCCCCAGTACCTGTTATTGGGTACGTTTATACCGCCAATACTATCAAATTCTTTTCTTGTTTTCATTTATTTGAATAAATAACCAAATAATTTATATACTAATTTTTATTAATCTTACAGGAGTAAAATGACAAATTTTCAAAAAGTAAAAAATTTTATGCAAACATTTGGCCAAGAGGTTAAATCATCACCGTCATTTAGTTCAGCAAAAATAAATGAGCTAAGGTATAATTTGATTAAAGAAGAACTTGATGAATTTAAACAAGCTTTAGATAACAACGATCTTCTAGAGGCTGCTGATGCTTTAACAGATATTTTATATGTAACATATGGGGCTGGGCATGCATTTGGAATTGATTTAGACGCTTGTTTTGAAGAAGTCCAAAATTCTAATATGAGCAAGTTAGGAAATGATGGAAAACCTATTTATAATGATCAGGGCAAAGTTATGAAAGGTCCAAATTATTTTAAACCAGATTTATCTCAATTTATTAAGTAATTTGTAGCCAATTAGGTTTCTTGATTCTAACTTTTGCAGAGCCACAATTAAAAGTTTTGTCAAATTCAAATTTTTCATTTTTAACTTTAATTATAGCATACGGATAATCATCATTTATCAATATTTTTCCTATTTCATCTTTCTCAAATGATACAATGTCACTCTCTAAATCACCCTCTATTACTTCAACTGGTAGAAGACGTTTGTTCAATTTGTCTTTTAACTTTATCCTGGCAGTGTTTTCTTGGCCTACATAACAACCTTTTTTAAAATCTATTGCATTTAATTCTTCAAAATTACACTCAATGCCAAAAAGTTTATTTTGAAGTTTGTCAGTATTATTTTGCGGAATACCAATTTCATGACTTAATTTATAATATTCATTTTTATTTTCACTTTGAAGACCAAGTTTTTTTAATGATAGATATAATTTTTCTAAATTAGTTACTAGTCTAGCCCCAAGCTCTATATTTCTAGGATCTAAAAAAATACTATCTTCTCTGTATTTTATTGTACATCCTCTATTAGAACTTGAATTTTCCATTTCCAAAAATCTTTCTTTACTAAGAACAGCAATTACAAATTCATTGCTTAAATTTAAAATTTCTACTTTTGATCTAAGTTTGTATAAATTTAATTGTTTAAATAAATTATCTATATTTTTTTTCTCACAATCTAAAAAATACCCAGATTTATGTTTTAATATGTTGAAATCATACAAATATTTTCCTTGCGGAGTAAGCAAAGCAGAATAACAAGAATTTTTTTCATCTACTTTATTTATATTATTTGTAATTATATTTTGTAGAAATTCTTTACAGTCTTCACCAGAAATATATAAAAGTCCTCTGTCCTCTAAGATATAAACATTATTTTTTTTCATTATTGATAGATATAAAAGAATAATATAGTAACGAATACTTAAAATGTTAGATCTTATTATAAAAAATGGAGAGTGTTATATCGACGGCAAACTTACCAAGACTAATATTGGTATTCAGAATGGAAAAATCTCAATAATTGGCGACTTAAATAACCAACAAAGCAAGGAAACTATTGATGCAAACAATTTACTAGTTTTACCGGGTTGCATGGATACTCAAGTTCATTTTCGCGAGCCCGGATCAACTAATGCAGAAGACTTACATACAGGAAGTAAAGCAGCTATTGCTGGTGGTATTACAAGTGTATTTGAGATGCCAAATACAAATCCACCAACAGCAAATATGAAAGAATTTAACAACAAGTTAAATCTTGCAAAAAATAGGATGTATTCAAATTATGCTTTTTATTTTGGAGCAACTCCAGATAATTTCTCCGATTTAGCAAAGCTTAAAGGTTTAGATGGATGTTGTGGAGTAAAACTTTTTGCTGGATCGTCAACTGGAAATCTTTTAGTTGATAAAGAAGAAGATATTGAAAAAGTCTTTCAAAATACCTCAAAAATAGTTGCAGTTCATTCTGAAGATGAGGAAATAATTAATTTAAGAAAAAAATTAATTGAAAAAGGTAATGTTCATACCCATCCTGTATGGAGAAACGAAGAATGTGCGATGTCGTCTACTAGAAGGATTGTAAGGATTGCAAAGAGACTAAATAAAAAAGCACACATATTGCACGTTACTACTAAAGAAGAAGTAGATTTCTTATCTCAAAATAAAGGAAATATAACTTTTGAAATTACTCCACAACATCTAACAATATATGCACCAGATTGTTATGACAAACTTGGAACCTTTGCACAGATGAACCCCCCTTTAAGGGATAAGTCACATTATGATAGACTATGGTATGCTATTAGAAATAACTATAACGATACTATTGGTTCTGATCATGCACCCCATTTGAAAGAAAATAAATTAAAAGAATATCCACAGTCACCATCTGGTATGCCTGGAGTACAAACATTATTACCGATTATGCTAAATCATGTGAATGATAAAAAACTTACATTGGATCAACTAATTAAACTTCTTTGTGAAAATCCAGTTTCGGTATTTGGCATTAAAAATAAAGGATTTATCAGAAAAGATTATGATGCTGACTTTACAATAATAGATATGAATAGAATTATAGAAATTAAAAACGAAAATATTCATAGTAAGTGTGGATGGAGCCCATTTGATGGCTACAAATTTAAAGGTTCGCCAGTTTATACAGTTATTAATGGGGATGTTAAAATGAAAGAAGATGAAATTTTAGGAGACCCATCAGGCAAACCAATTCTTTTTGAATAAGTCAAATAGTTTTACTTGAATACATATTTACAAGTGTTACTCCAACTACAATAAAAAACATACCCAAAATAGCTTGCCAACTTAAAGATTGTTTAAAAAATATATAGCCCAATATTGCGATAGTAAAAATACCAAGTCCGCTCCACGTGCTGTAAACAATAGCTATAGGCAGTTTGTCAACAACAAACGTAAGTAAATAAAAAGCTGATAAGTAAAATCCAGCCAAAAATACTGTTGGTGTTACTTTTGTGAAGTTTTGTGTAACAGGAAGAAGCATTGTTCCACAAACTTCACAGATAATTGCTCCTACTAAAAAAAGATATGTCTTAAGCATTATTTTATAATATTGCTATTTATTAAGTCTAATTTTATCTCATCAAGGATCGCAGGATCATCAATTGTTGCAGGCATTTTATATTCTTCTTTGTCAGCAATTTTTCTAATTGTTCCTCTTAATACTTTTCCAGATCTAGTTTTTGGTAATCTTTTAACAACAATTGCTATTTTAAAAGCTGCAACAGGTCCGACTTTATCTCTAACCATCTGTACACACTCTTTTGAAATTGTCTCATTATCCTTAGAAACTCCAGCTTTTAGTGCGATTAAACCAATTGGCAATTGTCCTTTTAGTTGATCTTTAATTCCTATCACTGCGCATTCAGCAACAGACTGATGTTCAGACAAAACCTCTTCTATTGCACCAGTCGAAAGTCTATGGCCTGCAACATTTATTATGTCATCTGTTCTAGACATAATCCAAATATATCCATCATCATCAATATGTCCTGCATCATAAGTTTGATAGTAACCATTATAATTTGACATATAATTTTCTTTATATCTTTCATCTGCATTCCACAAAGTTGGAAACGTACCTGGTGGAAGTGGAAGTTTAACTACAATATCTCCCATCTCATTCGGTTTTGCTATTGTTTGATCTGGTTTAATTATTTTTACATTATAACCTGGAACCGCTTTACAAGCAGATCCATATTTTGTTTCTTGCATTTCAATCCCAGTGCAATTTGAACTTATCGCCCAACTTGTTTCAGTTTGCCACCAATGGTCAATTACAGGAACTTTAAGTAAATTTTCAGCCCATTTAATAGTATCAGGGTCTGCTCTTTCACCTGCCAAAAATAATGACTCAAATGAACTTAAATCATATTTAGAAAAAAACTTACCTTCTGGATCTTCTTTCTTTATTGCCCTAAATGCCGTTGGAGCTGTAAATAAGGATTTGATTTTATATTCTGAAATAATTCTCCAGAATACTCCAGCATCAGGAGTACCCACAGGTTTGCCTTCAAATAAGAGAGTTGCACAACCTTTGAATAATGGAGCGTAGACAATATAGGAATGTCCGACAATCCAACCAATATCACTTGCTGACCACCATACATCGTCTTGATCAATGTTATAAATATTTTTCATTGTCCATTTAAGAGCAACTATGTGACCACCAATATCTCTAACTATCCCCTTTGGAATACCAGTGGTTCCTGAAGTATAAAGGATGTAAGCATAATCATTAGCGCCCATCTCAACACAATCTTTATCATTTGCTTCAGATAGCGCTTCATCCCAACTTATTTCTAATGGTTTATTTAATTTTACCTCGTGATCTTTTCTTTGAAATAATATTACCTTTTCAACTTGGTGTTTTGCTAATTTTAAAGCCCCATCTACTAGTGGTCTATATTCAACTGTTCTTCCAGGCTCAAATCCACATGATGCTGTTATTAAAATTTTAGCTTTGCTATCATCAATTCTACTAGCTAATTCATTTGAAGCAAAACCACCGAATACAACAGAGTGAATTGCCCCAATTCTCCCACATGCGAGCATCGCCACTACTGCTTCTGGTATCATCGGCATATAAATTATTACACGATCTCCTTTTTTAACTCCTTTTTTATCGAGAGCTCCTGCAAATTTTGAAACTTTTTCTTTTAATTCTTTGAAAGTAAACTTTGATTTATTACCTGTAATTGGACTGTCATAGATTAAAGCAGTCTTATCGCCTCTCCCTTGATCAATATGAAGGTCTAAGGCGTTGTAGCATGTATTTGTTATGCCATCTTCAAACCATTTATAGAACGGAGGGTTATCTTTGTTCAAAATTTTGGTTGGTTTTTTATACCAAAACACATCTTCAGAAATCTTCTGCCAAAATTCTTCAGGATTTTTTAAAGATTCGCTGTAAATTTCTTTGTAATTTCTATTCATTTTGATTTGCTATTTGGTGTCATTTTTCTATTGAATTTATGCAACAGGTTGTATTTAATTTTAAAAAGTAAGTAAAATCAACACTTATAACGCGGCAAAAAGCCTTCAACAAACTAATTTAATTTGATATTAAGCCCATAACTTTGGATAAAGCTTCATAGTTTATCCGTAGTTTAAATTTAAACTAAAAAAAACTAACGAGAGGGAGTTTTTTATGAAAAAACTTAAAATGTTTGCATTAGCAACAGTAGCTTTATTTGGTCTTACTGGTGTAGCAAACGCAGCAACTGCTATGTTAGCTTCTGACGACTTCGTTGGGATTTCCTTTTGGGTAATCGCAATGGGAATGGCAGCGGCTACAGTATTCTTCTTTATGGAAAGAAATACTGTTGCAGCAGGCTGGAAAACTTCAGTAACAGTAGCTGGTCTTGTAACTGGTGTTGCATTCATTCACTACATGTACATGAGAGATGTATGGGTAATGACTGGAGATTCTCCAACAGTATATAGATATATTGATTGGTTAATCACTGTACCATTACAGATGATCGAGTTTTACTTAATTCTAGCAGCAGTTAAGAAAATCCCAGGAGCAATCTTCTGGAGATTATTAATTGGTTCGCTTGTGATGTTAATTGGTGGATACTTAGGAGAAGCAGGTTACATCAATGCTATGCTTGGTTTCATAGTCGGTATGGCTGGATGGATCTACATCTTATATGAAGTATTCTCTGGTGAAGCTGGAAAAATTGCAGCTAAAACTGGAAACAAGCCATTAGCAACTGCATGGGGCGCTATGAGAATGATCGTAACAATTGGTTGGGCTATTTACCCATTAGGTTACATTTTTGGTTACCTAGTAGGTGGAGTAGACGCTAACTCATTAAACGTGATTTACAACTTAGCAGACTTCATCAATAAAATTGCTTTTGGTCTAGTAATCTGGTCAGCAGCAGTTTCACAAGGTGGAGCGAGAGCTAGAGGCTAAATAATTAGCTTTTAATATTAAAAAAGGCGGGTATGCCAAAACATACCTGCCTTTTTTTTTGGTCCAAAAAATTCAAAATGCTAAATTTCAAAAATTTGCCGCAGTCGCAAATTAGTTTATAAGAGTTATTTATTTAATATGGCAAAAATCAAATATATAGAATTTAATGGTACTGAACATGAGGCTGATGTTGCTAATGGTCTAAGTGTAATGGAAGGCGCTATACAAAATGATATTCCAGGCATAGACGCAGATTGTGGAGGTGGAATGTCGTGTGCAACTTGTCATGTATACATTAACGATGATGAATGGTTCAAAAAATTGCCTGAGAAAGAAATGGGTGAAGATGATATGTTAGATCAAGCCTTTGAACCTAAATCTAATAGCAGATTAAGTTGTCAATTAATCGTTTCAGATGATTTAGATGGTTTAACCGTACATATGCCGGAGAAACAAGTTTAATGATAAAAACTGATGTAGTCATTATTGGAGCAGGACCAACAGGTTTATTCTGTGCGCATCAATTAGGTATCATAGGATTGAAATGTGAAATAGTTGATAACTTAGATAAAATTGGAGGACAATGTATTGAGCTTTATCCTGATAAACCAATTTATGATATTCCTGCAGTTCCTAAATGCACAGGGGAAGAACTTACAAATAATTTGATTGAACAAATAAAACCATTTAATTTTAACTTTCATTTAAGTGACAAAGTTCAAGAATTAAAAAATGAAAACAATAAATGGTTAGTTAAAACATTAAATGGTAAAGAATTTGAAACACCTAGTATTGTTATAGCAGGAGGCGTAGGTTCTTTTGAACCAAGAAAATTCCCAACAAAAAGTGCAGAAAAGTATGACGGAAAATCAGTATTATATTCAATAAAAGATAAAACTATTTTTAAAGATAAATCAGTAGCTATATTTGGAGGCGGAGATAGTGCACTTGATTGGGCTCTAGAATTGTCTAATTCATCTAAAGTAACTCTTATTCATAGAAGAGATGAGTTCAGAGGTGCGCCTGCAAGCGTTCAAAAAATAAAAGAATTAAGTGATAATAAAACTATCAATTTAATTACCAAATACTCAATTAAAGATGTCAAAGGAAATGGATCATTGGAAAGTGTAGAAATAAAAAGTGATACAGGTGATATTAAAGTTATAAAAGCTGATTATGTTTTAGGTTTCTTTGGATTAATTATGCAATTAGGTCCAATTGCTGAATGGGGATTAAATTTAGATAAAAAAACTATTCCAGTAAATACAGAAAATTTCGAGACAAATAAAAAGGGAATATTTGCAATTGGAGATATCTGCACTTACCCGGGAAAATTAAAGTTAATACTTTCGGGTTTTCATGAAGGAGCTTTAGCTGCAAGAGGCTGCTTTAAATATGCAAGACCTGATGAAAAATATAGATTTGAATTTACAACTGCATCCAGCACTATCAAAGATAGATTGGGTGTTAAAGAATGATAGAACTCTTTACTGCTGATACTCCCAATGGATGGAAAATTAGCATAATGCTCGAGGAAATTGATTTTGAATACAAACTTACAAAAGTTAATCTTAGTGGTGATCAATTTAAACCAGAATTTAAAAAAATAAGTCCATTTAATAAAATACCTGTAATTATAGATCATGAGAATAATAAGACCGTATTCGAGTCTGGAGTTATACTTATGTATTTAGGTGAGAAAAGTATGAAACTCTATCCTGAAGCAGATAAGCTAGAGATAAATCAGTGGTTGATGGCTCAAATGGCTATTGTTGGTCCAATGATAGGCCAACATCATCAGTTCCACTATTACCATCAAGGAAAAAGTGAGTGGGGTGAAGAAAGATACTTCAAAATCACCAGAAAGATTTATGAGGATCTAGAGGCTAGATTGGCTCAGAGTAAATTTTTAGCAAATGATAAATACTCTATTGCTGATATTGCTACATGGTCGTGGATTGCAAGACACAAAAGACATGATATTGGATTAAATAATTTTGAAAACCTATCTAGGTGGTTTGTTCAAATTGCTGAACGTCCAGCTGTAATCAAAGGATTTAAAGCATTAAATAAAGATGCTGAAATAGATTTTCCTTAATCGTCAGCGTAAACTTTTTCGTCTTTTTCGTGTTTTTCTTGAGCTGCAATACAAAGAGTTGCAACTGGTCTTGCCATTAATCTTTTTAAACCAATAGGCTCACCAGTTTCTTCACAAAAACCATATGTTCCATCCTGAATTTTCTTTAATGCACCATCAATTTTAGAAATTAATTTGATTTGTCTATTAATAGCTCTCATCTCTACATTCTTTTCAGTGTATGAACTTGCTTGATCAACTATGTCAGCTGATGCACTATTATCATCCATGGATGCTTGAAAAATCGCCTCGTTATTAGATCTCTTTAAATCTTTTTTCCACTCCATCAATTTCATCTTAAAATACGCTAAATGTTTAGCACACATATATTTCTCTTTTTCTTTTGGAGTATAAGTTTTTGAAATTCTTACCATACCTAGTTATTTTGAGTTGGTGAATATATTCATGAATAAATGAGTGTCAAGAACGGTTTATTAATATAGATTGATAAAAATGGCCTTAAACAAAAGAAATACAAATAATATTTTTTATATTTTTGTAACGACTCACTTAATTCTATGGACAGTTGTTCCTACGATCACAAACTCAAATTTACCTCTAGATACAATTGAAGCTTTGGCTTGGGGTAGTAATTTAGATTGGGGATTTAATAAACATCCACCATTAAGTGCATTTTTTCCGGAAATTTTTTTTCAAATATTTGGACCACAAGACTGGGCTTATTATTTTTTAAGTCAAATTTTTGTAGTGATATCTTTTTTCATCATTTTTAAATTATCACAGGAAATTCTTCATGATGGCACTTTGAGTTTGTTATCAGTTTTTCTTATTGAAGCGATATACTTCTATAACTTTACGACTCCAGAATTTAATGTAAACGTTTGTCAATTACCTTTTTGGTGTTTAACTGTTTATTATACGTGGAAAATATACAATAGTAAAAAAATTGAGCTTTATGATTGTATTTTATTAGGATCCGCAGCAGCTTTCGGTATTTTATCTAAATATCTTTTTATATATTTATTAGTAGCAATAGATTTATTGTTTGCATATTTAATATTTTTTAAAAAATCAAAAAAGTTTGATTTTAAATATTTAGTTTCTTTAGAAGTATTTTTTGTAATTTTAATCCCACATATAATTTGGTTATTCAATAATGATTTTATTACAATTAAATATGGTTTTGCTCGTGCAGGCTTGGATGAAGGGCAGATGATAAATCATCTTAAATATCCATTGATATTCACATTAAAACAAATTGGTATTTTAATACCATTTTTAATTCTAGTCTTGCTACTAATAAAAAAAATTCCAAATAAATTTAATTTAAAAGATGAAAAACTTTTATTTTTAATATTTATTAATTTAGTCCCAATTGTTCTGGTTTTTATGACAGCGCTAATAACCGGATCAAAAATTAGAACTATGTGGATGACCCCTTTTTACTTATTCTTTGGAACTTTATTTATTTACCTTTTGAAAGATCAAATAAACATTAAGAAGCTAAATTCCTTTTTAATAGGATTTATATTTTTATTTTTATTATCTCCAATTTTGTATGGTTATGTCTCAATATCTCATACTGATAAAAGGACTGATTATCCTGGAAGAGATATAGCTATAAAAGTTCAAATGGCATGGCACGAACAACATGATGATCCTATTAAATATGTCCTTGGTGATGAATGGGCAGCTGGAAATTTATCATATCACATCAATTCAAGACCTATTTGGAAAGGCTTTATTACAAAGGAAAAATTGAATTCATTTGAAAAATATATGTGTATTGATAAGATTTGTGTTGGGTCATAGATATGAAATTCAATAAAAACATACTTTTCATCGTCTTTATTGTTGTAATAATAGAGTTGTCTGGACATGGAATTGTAGCCTCATTACTGAGGTTGCTTGCAAGTTAAATAAATGAAAATTACTATTTTAACACCAGTTTACAATGACTGGAAATCAGCTTCAAAATTAATTGAAGAAATAAATACAATTGTAAAAGACTTAGATGCAGAATTTTCTCTTGTCATTGTCAATGATGCATCAACTGAGGAAAAACCAACCTCTATTTCCAATACAGAAAACCTATTATCTGTTGAAATCTTAAATATTAGAAACAATCAAGGACATGGAAGATGCATTGCAACTGGGCTTAAACATATATTTCAAAATAAAGAATTTGATTATGTAATCCCAATGGATTCTGATGGTGAAGATAGGCCAGAAGAAATCAAAAGTTTTCTAGAATACATAAAATATGACGAAGGAAAGCCAATTGTAGGAGAAAGAGTAAAAAGGTCTGAAAATATTATTTTTAAAACTTGTTATCATTTCCATAAAATAATAACTTATGTATTTACTGGTCATTCGATAAAATTTGGAAATTATACGTGTCTTCCAAAATCAACTGTTGAGAAATTAATAAACGATAAATCTACTTGGTGCAGCTTTTCTGGAGCTTTGGCAAAATTAGAAGAAGACAGATCTTCTTCTCCTTCAGAAAGAGGGACAAGATATTTTGGTCCTTCTAAAATGAGTTTTAAAAATTTAATTAAGCATTCTTTAGCAATCATAGCTGTTTTTAAATCTACAGTTATTATTCGATCAATTTTATTTTATGCTATTTATTTAATCTTAATGGCTGATTACATAAGCATTGTTACAGCTATCCCCTTAGCTCTAATTATCGCATTTGGATTATCAGTTGTAATGATTGGTAGAAGAGAAAATTTAGAGGAATTAAATAATTCTCTTAGTAATATTGAAAGTATTGATACGATAAAATAATTTTTTTAAGCTCTGATTGTTGGCAAACAATAGAAATCAGCAGTATCTATTTTTGAGTTATAATCTCTTTTCATACTCCAGGACTTTCTAACACCGGCACTTGCGAGACTTAATGTCGATCTCCCATATCTATAATTTGTATTATCAATTGATCTCATTAATCTATTAATTCTCTCGTCTTTTGCTGATGAAAATAAGTTTTCATTATTTTCAGCATCTATTAATCCGGTTAGCATCACTCCTGCTTTTTGATAACGATGCCCCTTTCTAAAGATTACTTTTAAGACAGATAAAGCATTTTTTACGATCTCTATACTATTGTTAGTTGCTATAGGAAAATCAACAGTTCTGGAGTTTGAATAAAAACCAAATTGTTTTTGAAAAGGACTTGTTCTAACAAATACCATAACAGCTTTTGCAACAAGGTTTTCAGATCTTATCTTTTCTGATGCATTTAAACAATAACTAGCAACAGCTTCTTCAAGTTCTTGGAATTTTTCTATTCTTTTTCCAAATGATCTTGATACTACACAGCTTTTTCTTTTTGATGCAGTTTTTTCCAAATCAATACAAGGTACACCTCTAAGTTCCATTGCTGTTCTTGAACTTAGAACATTTGAGGATTTTTTAATCCAGGTGTTTGATTTATTTTTTAATTGTTTAGCATTATAAATTCCATTTTTTTGATAAAACTTTGTCATCTGTCTTCCAACACCCCAAACATCGTTAATATCAATTTTTTCAAGAATAGGATCGAGATTTTCTATTCCAATTAAACTTGTAACACCTGATTGTTTTTTCTTAGCTATATGATTTGCAACTTTGCTTAAAGTTTTAGTTTTAGCTATTCCTATACTGGTTGGAATACCAGTCCACTTTAAAACTGTTTCTCTAATTTCTCTTCCAACTTGCTCTACTTCATTGTCAGAAAAATTTGATAAATCCATAAATGCTTCATCAATTGAATAAACTTCAATATCAGAGTTAAATCTTTTTAAAGTTCTCATTACTCTTCTAGATAAATCTCCATACAAAGAATAATTTGATGAGAATACTTGTACATCATTTTTGATAATAATATCTTTTGCTTTAAAGTAAGGTTCACCCATTTTAATTCCTAAAGCTTTTGCTTCAGTGGATCGTGAAACTATACAGCCGTCATTATTAGATAAAACTACAACAGGTTTTTTCCTTATTTTTGGATTAAATAGTCTTTCACAAGAAACATAGAAAGAATTACAGTCAACTAGTGCTAATTTTTTAGTGTACTGAATGTATGACATAGGTGACTACTCCCCAAATAAAAATATCTTGTTCTTCATTAATTAAAATTCGATCAGAAAATTCTTTAGATCCTGACGTTAAAAATTGTTTATCTTTTTCTTTAACTAAAGTTTTAACAACGAGTTCATCGTGAACATTTGCTATGACAGTTGAAAAATTTTTTGGAGTTAAGCTTTTGTCTACAACTAATAAATCACCATCATTTATTCCAACATCCACCATTGATTTTCCTTGAACTCTTATTATGAAAGTTGCTGGAACATTTTTGATTAGATGTACGTTTAAATCTATATCTTCTTCTATGTAGTCAGTTGCAGGGGAAGGAAAACCAGCTCCTGCTTTATGTAAATAATAAGGTATTGTTAGCTTCATAAGTGTTCTTGTTTTGTTCTTATTAGTACATGAGTTATACAATAGTGTCAATTAGGTTGTATTTTGAGTCTGTAAGTGAATCAAAAGTGAATCAAAACGAGAACATCGAAACAAGATTTAGTATCACTGTGGATAACTTTAACAAGTTATAGTTTATGAAAATATGAGTTAAAAGTTTAAATACAAAGAATTATCAAAAAATTTAAAGGATAAAAAAATGAAAAAACTAACATGTCACTGTGGTGCGGTTGAAGCAGAGGTTAATGTTCCAGATAAATTTGAAAAAGTTTTAAGATGCAATTGTTCTGTATGCAAAAGAAAGGGCTATGTTATGTCTCCGATTGGAGAAAATGATATGAAGATTACTAAAGGAGAAGATAAGTTAACTTTATATCAATTTTATACTAACACAGCTAAACATTATTTTTGCTCTATCTGTGGAATTTTTACACATACAAGGCCAAGAAGTAATCCAAAATTACATATGATAAATATTGGATGTGTTGAGGGAGTTGATCCTTTCGAATATAAAGATGTTTCGATTAATGACGGTAACAATCATCCGCTTGACCAAAAATAAATCAAAATGAATTTAGTTGAGGATTGTTTAAATAAAGTAAAAAAAGATTGCTACAAGTTTATTAAAACACAAGAAACATCTTCTGATAAATTTAAAAACAAAGACAAGATGTTAAAACATTATCTTATCCCAATGAGTTTCTGGATTGCAAAAAAAATAAATTTTAATAAACCTTATATTGTTGGTTTAACAGGAGGACAAGGAACTGGAAAAACTACTATAAGCTCAATCTTAATGATAATTTTAAAAAAATATTTTAAGTTAAAAGTTTTCAAAATATCAATTGATGATATTTACAAAACAAAGAATGATAGAATAAAGTTATCAAAGAAAGTTCATCCATTATTATTGACAAGAGGCGTACCTGGAACACATGATATAAATTATATGTCTAACTTTATTAAAAAAGCAAACTCTAGAAAATTTAGATCAATTATGTTACCCAAGTTCGATAAGGCAATTGATGACAGATATACAAAAAAAAATTGGTATAAAGTAAATAGCAGACCAGATGTAATCATTTTTGAAGGTTGGTGTGTTGGAGCAAGACCTGAAAGCTTAAAAACATTAAAAAAAAGTGTAAATATGATGGAAAAAAATGATGATAATAAATTAATCTGGAGAAAACATGTTAATGACCAGCTAAAAAAAGGATACAAGAAACTTTATAGTAAGCTCGATTGTTTATTATTTTTAAGGGCAGAAAATTTTAGTTTATTACAAAAGTGGAGAGTTATTCAGGAAAAAAAACTTAAATTAAAAAATAAGAATAAAAAAACAAAACAAAAAATTATGACAAAAAAGGAAGTTTTAAAATTTATGCAAACTTACCAGAGAATTACACAAAATATGTTTAAATATGCGCCAAAATACGCATCTATAATTATTAAATTAAATTCTAATCATCAAATAAATTCTGTAAAGTACAATTAATGAAAAAAATATTAATAATAATTGTTAGTTTTTTTTGGTTAACAGCTCAATCGCTAGCTGTCACATTATATGAAGCATTAAATGAAACTTATAATAATAATAAACAATTAAATGCTGAGAGAGAAAATATAAAAGCATCAGAAGAAGATCTAAATATATCTAAAGCTGATTATATGCCTTCTTTGAGTTTAAGTGGGTCTAAGAGCCTTGAAGAAACAAATAAACTTACAAATCAAAGTGGTGGTGATGCAACAATCAGTGATGTAGACCCATTCACAACATCCATAAAATTAGAGCAAACCTTATTGGATTTTGGAAGAGACCTTAATTATGAAAAAAATTTAATAGGTTTAGAACTTGCAAAAGCAAAATTATTTAAAAAAGAACAAGATGTTCTTTACAGTGCTATAGAAGCTTTTACATCTGTAATTTTATCAAGAGAAAAAGTTGCAATTAATAGGCAAAATTTAAATTTACTTATTAAACAACTTGAAAATGATAAAGTTAGATTAGATAGAGGACAAATAAAAACTGCGGATTTATCACAAACCGAATCCTCACTTGCGGGAGCAAGTGCTCAACTAACTCAAGCAAGAAGCGAATTAATGATTAACAAATTAAATTATGAAAATATCATTGGTAAACTTTTAAATACCAATGAATTAAAAAAGACAAACAGTGCAATTGTAGGAGTTCCAAGTGAACTTAGTACAGCAATCAATTTAGCAAGAGAGAACAACCCAGATATAATGATCGCTAAACTAGAATTAAATCAGTCCGAAATGGATATTGCAATTGCTGAAAGTGACTTAAAACCTAGCGCATCTTTATCTTTAGAAAGATCTTATGCTGACGATTTTAGTTCAACTTATGATCAAAGAGAAAAGGATACACTTAAAGCAACAATTAGCTGGCCATTTTATTCAGGTGGAAGTAAACGTGCAAAAATAAACAAGAATACAAATCTAAAAACTAGAAAAATTTTATTATTTGAGGATGCAGTAAAAACTACTGAAAAAAATGTTGGAAGTGTATGGTCAAATCTTGAAGCATCTAAAAGTTTTTTAAATTCTGTAAGATCTCAAGTTAGAGCAGCAAAAATTGCCAACGAAGGAATAACTGCAGAGTATGAAAGAGGTTCAAGAACAACGCTAGATGTTATTCAATCAAACTCTTTGTTATTGGCTGCAAAAATTTCTTTAGCAGAATCTGAGAGAAATAATCTCATAGCCCAATACAATGTTCTAAAAGCTATTGGTTTATTGAATAGAGAATACCTAAAACTCAAGTAATTTAACGATTTTAAACTATTTTGAGAAATATATTGCCAATGAGAACAAAATGTGTACATTTAAATCCATGATTCGAGTGTTAAAAAAAGCAAAAAAAGAGGCAAAAAATGACTAAAAATAACCTAAAAGTGGTGAAAACCGCAAAAGATAAAGAATTGGAAAACAAAGAGAAAAACAAAGCATTAGACGCAGCAATCAGCCAAATTACGGATAGCTTCGGAAAAGGCTCAGTAATGAAACTTGGTGAGCAAAAAGCCATGGATGTTGAGTCTATCTCAACTGGATCTTTAAGCTTAGATCTTGCTTTAGGAATTGGTGGATTACCAAAAGGAAGAATTATTGAAATTTATGGACCAGAGTCTTCAGGAAAAACTACATTAGCATTACAAGTAGTTGCAGAAGCACAGAAGGCTGGCGGAATTTGTGGTTTCGTTGATGCAGAACACGCTTTAGATCCAGTGTATGCAAAGAAATTAGGTGTAAATACTGAAGAGTTGCTAATTTCTCAACCAGACACAGGTGAACAAGCTTTAGAAATTACTGATACATTAATTAAATCTGGCTCAATGTCAGTTCTTGTTGTGGATTCTGTAGCTGCATTAACGCCGAGAGCTGAAATTGAAGGCGATATGGGTGATACTCATGTTGGTTTGCAAGCTAGATTGATGTCTCAAGCATTGAGAAAATTAACAGGCTCAATTTCACGAACTAATACAATGGTTATTTTCATTAACCAAATTAGAATGAAAATTGGTGTTATGTTTGGAAGCCCAGAAACAACATCAGGTGGAAATTCTTTAAAATTCTACTCATCAGTTAGAATGGACATTAGAAGAATTGGAGCAATCAAAGATAAAGATAATATCGTTGGTAACACAACAAGAGTTAAAGTTGTAAAAAATAAAGTTGCTCCACCATTTAAAGTTGTTGAGTTTGACTTAATGTATGGAAAAGGAATTAGTAAAGTAGGGGAACTAATAGACCTAGGTGCCAAAGCAGATATCGTAGAGAAATCTGGAGCTTGGTACGCTTACAAAGGTGAAAAAATTGGTCAAGGTAGAGAGAATGCTAAACTTTACCTTGAACAAAATCCTAAAGCTGCTGCTGAAATTGAAATGGCAATCAGAGAAAAGGCTGGTGTGATCTCAAAGAAAATTGAGGGAAATCCACTAAGCGAGGAAAAAGTAGAGGCTCAAAAAAAAGAAGAAGAAATTCCTACTAAAAAAAATTAGCAGATAACTTTTAGTTATTAAAAAGGCGCTCGAAAGGGCGCCTTTTTTCCCTTCAGAGATGTAGACATCAATAGAAAAAGCTGTATTTTAACAAAATATGGCAAAAACATTAAACGAGATCAGATCAACTTTTTTAAATTATTTCGAAAAAAATGATCACAAAATAGTTGAGTCTAGCAATTTGGTTCCAAATAATGATCCAACATTAATGTTTGCAAATTCAGGCATGGTTCAGTTTAAAAATGTCTTTACCGGATTAGAAAAAAGGGATTATCAAAGAGCAACTACTTCTCAAAAATGTGTAAGAGCAGGAGGTAAACATAACGATCTTGAAAACGTTGGCTACACTCCAAGACACCATACATTTTTTGAAATGCTTGGAAATTTTTCTTTCGGAGATTACTTCAAGGAAAAGGGAATTGAACTTGCTTGGAATTTAATTACTAAAGATTTTGGATTAAATAAAGATAGATTATATGTAACAGTATTTCATGAAGACGACGAAGCCTTCAATTTTTGGAAGAAAATAGCGGGTTTTAGCGACGATAGAATTATTAGGATAGCAACTTCAGATAACTTTTGGTCAATGGGCGAAATGGGCCCTTGCGGACCTTGTTCAGAGATATTTTATGATCATGGAGATCATTTAAAAGGTGGTTTACCTGGAACCAAAGATGAGGATGGCGATAGATATATTGAGATATGGAATTTAGTCTTCATGCAATTTGAGCAAGTTTCAAAAGATAAAAGAATTAATCTTCCAAAACCTTCTGTAGATACTGGAATGGGTTTAGAAAGAATTGCAGCATTACTTCAGGGCACACATGATAACTATGAAACAGACCATTTTAAAAAATTAATTAGTTCGATTTCTGAATTTACAAAAGTAACACAAGATGAAAATAATTTGTCAAGCTTTAGAGTAATTGCAGATCATCTAAGAGCTAGTTCATTTCTTCTTGCAGAAGGAGTATTACCCTCAAATGAAGGTAGAGGTTATGTTCTTAGAAGAATAATGAGAAGAGGAATGAGACATTCTCATTTGCTAGGTTCTAAAGAGCCAGTTTTCAATAAAATCTTTGATACATTGAAAGATGAAATGAAAGGAAACTACCCCGAATTAGAAAGATCAGAAACTTTAATTAAAGAAACATTAAAAATGGAAGAAGAAAAATTTTTAGTATTACTTGATAGAGGAATAAAAATTTTGAATGATGAAATTTCAAAAATTAAAAAAGTTTTACCAGGTGAAGTAGCATTTAAATTATATGATACTTATG
The DNA here is from genome assembly GCA_902589315.1 of uncultured Pelagibacteraceae bacterium. Taxonomy (GTDB): domain Bacteria; phylum Pseudomonadota; class Alphaproteobacteria; order Pelagibacterales; family Pelagibacteraceae; genus Pelagibacter. The sequence goes on along the minus strand of CACISK010000006.1, from coordinate 34,559 downwards.
GTTTCCCACTAGACTTAACAGAAGATATTTTAAAAAATAAATCTTTGACTGTTGATCAAAATAAATTTGATGAGCTAATGAAAAAGAGCAAAGAACTTGCAAAACAAAACTGGAAAGGTTCTGGAGATGCTTCAGAAGAAGAAATCTGGTTTGGTATAAAAGATAAAATAGGATCTACAGAGTTTCTTGGATATGAATTTAACCAATCAGAAGGAGTGGTGTTATCAATAATTAAAAATAATAAAGAAGCACAAAAAATTTCAAATGGCGAGGAAGGGATAATTATTACTAATCAAACCCCTTTTTATGGAGAGTCTGGTGGACAAGTCGGAGATCAAGGAACAATTGTATCTGGTAATTCAGTATTTGAGGTTACAGATACTCAAAAACAACTTGGAGATCTTTTTATACATCATGGAATTGTAAAATCTGGTGAGATTAAGATTAAAGACGTTGTAGAAATGAAAATAGATATTGAAAGACGTAACAATCTTAAGGCTTATCATTCTGCAACTCATTTATTACATGAGTCTTTGAGAAGAACATTGGGAAAACACGTTATGCAAAAAGGATCTTTAGTTGCGCCTGATAGACTAAGATTTGATTTTAGTCACATGAAACCAATTACAGAGGATGAATTAACAATTATCGATAAATTAGTTAATGAATATGTACAAAACAAAACTGATGTAACTACAAGAATTATGACACCAAAAGCTGCCATTGAAAAAGGTGCTTTAGCTTTTTTTGGTGAAAAATATGGAGAAGAAGTGAGAGTAGTTTCTATGGGAGCGAAAAATAACTCTTACTTTTCAACAGAATTATGTGGTGGAACACATGTTAAAAATACAGGTGATATTGGAAAATTTAAAACTGTTAGCCAATCCTCAATAGCTGCTGGAGTTAGAAGGGTTGAAGCTTTAAGGGAAAAACAACTCGAAATATTCTTAAAAAATAAGGAAAAAATGTCAAACCTTTCTGCACAAAAGGATGAAGACAGTATTAAAAAGGTGTCTGCTCAAATTATTAAATTAGGTGGAAAACCAAACCTAGAAAATAAAGATACGAAAGGATTAATTAAAGACCTTAATAAACAATTGGAACAATTAAATGTTCAATCAGTTTTAGCTGATAAAACAAAAAATATAATTAAAGATGAAAATATAAATGGCACTCAAGTTAGATTACAAAAAGTTCAAGATTTGTCTCCAAAAGACCTAAGAAAACTTGTTGATGCAGGTAAAAAAGAATTGGGTGAAGGAATAGTAGTAGTATTTGCAAATAAGGATGAGAAAGTTGGTCTTGCTGTAGGTGTAACAGAAAATTTAACAAATAAATACGATGCAGTTAAATTTGCAAAACTAGGATCTGAAATTATTGGTGGAAAGGGCGGTGGAGGTCGTAAAGATTTTGCTCAGGCTGGAGGGCAAGATTCAAATAAAATCGACGAAGCTTTACAAAAACTAAAAACCTTAATTTAGTTTTTGTTTTAAACTTGCATCAATTACATCTAAAAACTGGTTAGTTGTTAAATATTTTGTAGAAGGACCAATAAGTATTGCCAAATCTTTGGTCATTGACCCAGATTCAACTGACTCAACACATACTTCTTCAAGTGTTTTGGCAAATTTAATTAATTCATCATTGCTATCTAACTTTCCTCTGTGCGCCAAACCTCTTGTCCACGCAAATATAGATGCAATTGGATTGGTTGATGTTTCTTTACCTTGCTGATGCATTCTAAAATGTCGAGTAACAGTTCCATGAGCCGCCTCTGCTTCCATTGTTCTACCATCAGGTGCTAATAAAACACTTGTCATTAAACCTAAAGAACCATAACCTTGAGCAACAGTATCTGACTGAACATCACCATCGTAATTTTTACAAGCCCAAATATATTTACCATGCCACTTCATTGCACAAGCTACCATATCATCGATTAACCTGTGTTCATAAGTTATATTATTTTTTTCAAATTCTGATTTAAAAACTTTTTCAAAAACATTTTGAAATATATCTTTAAATCTACCATCATATTTTTTTAGTATGGTATTCTTTGTTGATAAATATACAGGCCATTTTTTTATTAGGCCATAATTGAAACATGATCTTGCAAAGTCCTCTATTGATTTATCTAAATTATACATTGAAAGAGCAATACCTGGTCCTGGGAAATTGAATACTTCATATCTCTTTTCATCACTTCCATCATCTGATGTCCATTTAACTTCTAATTTACCTTTTCCTGGAACTAAAAAATCTGTAGCTCTATATTGATCACCAAAAGCATGCCTTCCAATAATTAATGGATCTGTCCAAGATGGGACAAGTTTAGGAATATTTTTACAAATTATTGGCTCTCTAAATACTGTTCCTCCAATAATATTTCTTATAGTTCCATTCGGTGATCTCCACATTTTCTTTAATTTAAATTCTTCAACTCTCGCCTCGTCAGGAGTAATAGTTGCGCATTTGATACCTACTCCATTCTTTTTAATTGCATTAGCACAGTCGATGGTAATTTTGTCATCTGTGTCATCCCTGCTTTTCATTCCTAGATCGTAATACTCAATGCCTAAATCTAAATAAGGTAGAATTAATTTGTTTTTGATGAATTCCCAAATTACTCTTGTCATTTCATCGCCGTCTAGCTCGACAATGGGATTTTTTACCTTAATTTTACTCATTTTTTGATGTATCTTAATAATTGAATTTATACTTTTTATATACATATTAATCCAGAATTATCAATTGAACGATTATGATAGACAAAATTTTTCCAAAGATTCATAACGAAGGTTATAAATTTATAGTAATTTTCGTAGTAGCAACGATCATTCTATATTTCATTCATGGTTTTTTAGGTTTCATAGGATTGGTTTTAAGTATTTGGTGTTATTATTTTTTTAGAGATCCAGAAAGAATTCCAATAAATGATGAGAACTATTTAATAAGTCCTGCTGACGGATTGGTTTTACAAGTTTTAGATACAAACGGACCAAAAGAATTGGGCCTTGAAAATAAAAAATTTAAGAAAGTAAGTATATTTATGAATGTATTTGACTGTCATGTGAATAGATCTCCATGTTCAGGAAAAATTGAAGAAATTTTATATAAACCAGGAAAATTTATTAATGCATCTCTTGATAAAGCTAGCGAAGACAATGAAAGAAATTATTATAAAATTAAAAATTCTCATGGAGAAGATATAATTGTAGTCCAAATAGCAGGACTGGTTGCGCGGAGAATAGTAACAGATACCTCAGTTGAAGAAAATGTCGATCAAGGATCTAGAATAGGGATGATTAGATTCGGAAGTAGAGCAGATTTATATTTTGAAAACTATGAACCATTAGTAAAAGTAAATCAAAGAGCAGTTGCTGGAGAAACATTGATAGCTAAAAGATAAATGGAAAATCCAAAAAAGAATATAAGATTAGTTTCAAATAAAAATTCAAGAGTTATTTTGCCAAATATTATGACGCTGGTTGGAGTGTGTATCGGCTTAACTTCAATTAAATTTGCATTTGACGGAAGATTTGAATTATCTGTTATTGCAGTTTTAATTGCCGCAATCATTGATGGTTTAGATGGAAGAATTGCAAGATTAATTAAAGCCACATCAAAAGTTGGAAAAGAATTAGACTCATTAACTGATGTAATTAGTTTTGGAGTTGCACCAGCATTCATAATGTATTTTTGGGCTCTAGATAATATTGGGAGATTTGGTTGGTTAATATCTTTAATATATGTAGTTTGTGTTGCTTTGAGACTTGCAAGATTTAATGTTTCAACAGGAGGTGAGCCTTCATGGAGAGATAACTTTTTTGAAGGTATTCCATCACCAGCAGGAGGAGTATTAGTTTTAATGCCATTGATTTATAGTTTTAGTGAGGTTCAGTTTATAACTATTAATAAAAATATAATTGTTCCATCTTTATTCATTATTATTTCTGTTCTTTTGATAAGTAAAATTCCCACATATTCTTTAAAAAGAATCGTAGTTCCAAGAAGTACTTCAATATTTCTTCTATTTGGAATAATTTTATTTTTTGGTTTGTTGCTAATATATACCTTTAATACAATTATAATTTCAGGAATTATTTATTTATTAATGATTCCAGCAAGCTCAATCCATTACCTATTTTTGAAAAAACAAAATAAAGAAAAAGATGATAGTGTTGACCATCACGAAGATATTTTGTAATGAAAAAGAATGCAATTATTTCTCTAGCAGATTCTAATTACTATGAATTGCTAGATGAATTAATAGACTCTATTAAACAATTCAATCACAGTGAAAAGGTTGCAATTTGTATACTTGATGCGGGTTTAACAGAGGAGCAAACTGCTCTTCTAAAAAATAAGGTAGATGAGATCAAAAAAGCTGAATGGGATATTGAGGTTCCACAATCTAAAGTTAAAGGTAAAGAATGGCTAAAAAGTCAGGTATCAAGAGCATTTCTTCCAAAATATTTTCCTAACTATAAAAAATATCTGTGGATTGATTGTGATGCTTGGGTTCAAGATTGGAGTTCAATAGACTTATATTTTAAGGCTTGTGATAATGGCAAACTAGGCATTACCCAGACAATGACACCTGGATATAGAATATTAAGTAACGTTAGTTGGTTATTTGGAAAATTAGCCATTATAAAATCACAAAATTTTAAACATGCTATTAAATCTAAAATTGATATTAACAAAGCAAGAAAGTTAGCATTTGCTCCGCATATTAATATTGGTGTTTTCTCATTAGAAAAAGACTCTAATTGTTGGAATTTTTGGCAAAAAAATTTAAAAACTACTCTTAGTCATGGCCAAATATTTGGTTCAGAGCAATTAGCAATAAATATATGCGTATATATTGATAATGTAGATGTTGAATTTCTTCCTCATAATTGCAACTGGTTGGTCAGCAACTTACTTCCAAAGTTTGATGAAAAGAATAAAATTTTCGTGGAACCTTTTTTACCAAATCATAAAATTGGAATTATACATTTGGCTAGTGGTATTAAAGTAAATGATAAAGATATGAGAAACGAGAAAAATCTAGAGATAGAATTAAATACTTTGGATAATAATAAAATCTCAAAATCTTTAAGGTTCAAAACTAATTGAAAAAAAATAAAATCTCAAAAAATTGGATTAATAGGCAGAGAAGAGATATTTATGTTAGACAATCAAAAGTTGAAGGATATAGATCAAGAGCCGTTTATAAATTAAAAGAAATTAACGAAAAATTTAAATTTTTAAAAAATAATATATCGGTAATAGATCTTGGAGCTGCTCCTGGAAGCTGGTCTCAATATATATCAAGTAATTTAAAATGTAATAAGCATTTAGCAATAGATTTAAAAGAAATAGAAGAAATAAAGAATGTAAAAATTTTAAAAGGAGATTTTACGGATACTGAGCAACAAAATAAAATTAATAATTATTTTGGTGGAAAAATTGATCTAATTATTTCAGATATGGCAGTCAATACTACGGGAAATAAAAATCTAGACTCTATAGTAACTGGAGAATTAGTTTTAGAAGCTTTGGATTTCGCTACAAAAATGATGGAGCCAAATGGCTATTTTGTCTCAAAATTATTTATGGGAACTTCATTTAATGAGATAATTGCATTTTCAAAAAAAAATTTTGTAAAATTCAATGTCTATAAGCCTCCAGCAAGTAGAAAAGACTCTAAAGAAAGTTTTTTAATCTGCAAAAATTTAAGATAGATACTTTCATTTTTTTAAGAATCGTTTATATAAGGACATGGATCCTATCAAAGAAGCGCTCACTTTCGATGATGTAACTTTAGCACCAAATTATTCTGAAATTTTACCTTCAGAAGTAAAGACAGAAGTTAAATTATCAAAACACTTAAATATCTCTATACCCCTTCTAACTTCAGCAATGGATACTGTAACAGAGTCTAATATGGCTATTTCAATCGGTAAAAAGGGTGGAATAGGTGTTATACACAGAAATTTATCAATAAATGATCAGATAAAAGAAATAAGAAAAGTAAAAGCAAAAAAAATGTTAGTTGGTGCAGCTGTTGGTGCAAGTTTAAACGAACACATAAGAGCTCAAAAGATTTTAAAAGAAAATATCGATTTAATTGTTGTTGATACAGCTCATGGCCACACAAAAAAAGTAGCTGAAATAATAAAAAAAATTAAAAAAATTAAACCAACTAAAACAGCTTTATGTGCAGGTAATATTGCTACAGCAGAAGCAGCTAAATTTCTGATTAAGCAAGGAGTAGATATTATAAAAGTTGGAATTGGACCAGGATCTATATGCACTACAAGATTAGTTGCCGGGATCGGAGTTCCACAGTTAAGTGCAATTTTAGATGTAAAAAAAGGTATGGGCAAAAGAAAAACAACATTAATAGCTGATGGAGGTATCAAATTTTCTGGGGATATTGCAAAAGCACTTGCAGCAGGAGCAGATGCGGTGATGATTGGATCATTATTTGCAGGAACAGATCAGGCTCCAGGTAGAATTATAAAAAGAGGTGGTAAATTATTTAAAAGTTTTAGGGGTATGGGATCTATTGGAGCAATGAATAAAGGATCAGCAGATAGATATTTTCAATCAAAACAAAAAGATAATTCAAAATATGTAGCAGAAGGTGTTGAAGGTTTTGTTAAATACAAAGGCACAGTTGAAAAAATAATCTACCAACTAGTAGGGGGTTTAAAATCATCAATGGGATACTTAGGTGCAAAAAGAATTAAAGATCTTAGAAAAAAACCAAAATTTGTCAAAATTACTAAAGCAGGTTTTTATGAAAGTATGGTACATAACATAGACGAAATAAAAAGATGATAAAAAAAATTACATTAGCAATGATTTTACTTTTTACTTTAATTTTTAATGTTAACGCGGAGAAAGTTAATTTTTTTGATGAAGCAAAAAATCTTTATGAAAATGAAAAATATGAAGATTCAAAATTTTTATTTCAAAGAAATATTGTATACAATCCCAAAGACTCAAAGTCATATCTATATTTAGCAAAAATATTTAAAAATGAAGAAAACAAAACAGAACTGGAAAAAAATATCAATACAGTCTTACTACTCGAGCCAAACAACGAAGAGGCAATGTATCTATTAATAGATATTGAGTTAGAAAGATCTAATTTTTCTAAAGCAGAGGAACTTAGAGAAGATTTTAAGAAAATATGCTCGAACCTTTGTGATAAAATCGCATCTATTAACAAACGCCTAAAAGAGTTTGAAAAAAAAGATGCGTCTTGAAAATAATCTATATAAAATTTTAATAATCGATTTTGGTTCTCAGTTTACACAATTAATTGCAAGAAAAGTAAGAGAATTAAATGTTTTTTGTGAAATTATAAGTCACAACAAACTTAAAGACTACAAAAATGAAAAAAATGTGAAAGGCATCATTTTATCAGGTGGTCCCTTAAATGTTTATCAAAATAAAAAAGTTAAATTCAATAGAAGTATATTAAGTTTAAATATTCCAATTTTAGGTATTTGTTTTGGCCACCAGATAATCTCTAAAGAATTAGGAGGCAAAGTAAAACGAGCAAAATCAAGAGAATTCGGGTTAGCAAAAGTTACAAAATTAAAAAAAAGTGCTTTAACAGAAAATTTCTTTAAAAAAAAATCTACCAATGTATGGATGAGCCATGGAGATGAGGTAATTAAATTACCTAAAGGTTTTAAAGTTATAGCAAAATCTTCAAATTCGAAATTATGCATGATAGAAAATGTAAAAAAAAAAATATATGGCATACAGTTTCATCCAGAAGTTTCCCATACAGTTAAAGGCAAAGTAATATTAAAAAACTTTGTAATTCAAATTTGTAAAATTAAAAAAAATTGGACATCAAAAAATCAAAAATCCAAACTTATGCAACAAATTAAAGAACAAGTTGGAAATTCTAAAGTAATTTGTGCATTATCTGGTGGAGTAGATAGTAGTGTAGTAGCAAAATTAATTAGTAATGCGATTGGAAAAAACTTAACTTGTATATTCGTTAATACTGGCCTGCTCAGAAAAAATGAAGAAAAACAAGTAGTAAATACTTTTAGAAAAAAATTTAAATTGAATTTAATTTATGTAAATGCTGAACAATTATTTATAAGCAAACTAAAAAACGTAACAGATCCAGAAAAAAAAAGAAAAATTATTGGAAATTTATTTATCAAACTTTTTGAAAAATATGCAAAAAAAATAAAAAATGTAAAATTTTTAGCTCAAGGAACTCTATACCCTGATTTAATTGAAAGTAAATCTGTAACAGGAAGTCAAACTTCAAAAATTAAGTCTCACCATAATGTAGGTGGTCTGCCGAAAAGGATGAAATTAAAATTGGTTGAGCCATTGAAGTATTTATTTAAAGATGAAGTTAGAATGTTAGGTCTAGAATTAAATTTAAGTAATGAAATTATTTCTAGACATCCTTTTCCTGGTCCTGGTTTAGCAATTAGAATGCCAGGCATAATTACTAAAGAAAAAATAAAAATTTTAAAAGAAGCAGATAATTATTTTGTAAATGCATTAAGAGAACACAATCTATATCATAAAATATGGCAGGCTTATGCTGCATTACTGCCTGTTAAAACTGTCGGTGTCATGGGAGACAATAGAACCTATGAATATTTATGCTTGCTTAGAGCAATAACATCTGAAGATGGAATGACAGCGGATTATTTTCAATTTAATAAATCATTTATGCAAATGGTATCGAATAAAATAGTTAATAATATTCGAGGTATAAATAGAGTAGTTTATGATGTGACTTCTAAACCACCAAGTACTATTGAACTAGAATAGAAATAAATTATAATTTTACTATGAAATATTTACACACAATGATCAGAATTTCGAATATTCAGGAGTCGTTAAAATTTTTTTGTGATGGACTGGGTTTAAAAGAGACAAAAAGAATGGAAAATGAAAAAGGTAGATATACATTAATTTTTTTAGCTGCACCAAACGACAATAATGCAGAAATTGAACTAACTTATAATTGGGACGGTGACAATTTAGGAGAGGGATCTAGAAACTTTGGTCACTTAGCTTATAGAGTTAAAAATATATACGAAATATGTCAAAGACTAATGGATATGGGTTATACAATTAATAGACCACCTAGAGATGGTCATATGGCATTTGTGAAATCACCAGATAAAATATCAATTGAAATACTTCAGGAGGGAAATCTTCCTCCTAAAGAGCCCTGGTCATCAATGGAAAATACTGGAACTTGGTAATATTAGAAATACTTTATATATTTTTCGTTAATATTTAAAATTTCTAAATCGACTAATCCACCTATTACTAATTGAATAGCAACCAACAATATAAAGCCTAAACCTATATAAGCTATCCATAGATGTTTTTGTATATAATTTGCTAAATAAGTAGCTAAGGCTCCAGTAAGAACTACTGATAATACTAATCCAAAAATCATAAAACCAAAATTACCTTTGGCTGCACCCACAACGCCAATAACGTTATCAAAACTAATCGTAATATCTGCAAATAATACTTTGTAAATACTTTTGATAAATGAAGGTTCCATAGATTTCTTTTTAGGAGACTTAATTTTTTGAATTTCAAATAAATCTTTTCTTAAGTCATTAACAATCCAAATTAAAAGTAATCCACCAAGAATTTTAATGAAGTAAAACTTAAATAAATATGTTGCAAATATTGCAAATATAACTTTGAAAACTAACGCTCCAACCACTCCCCAGAATATTATTTTTTTTCTATTTTTTGGGACAAAATTAGCTGCTATTAATCCTATTATTATTGCATTATCTGCCGCAAGAATAATATCTATAAATATAATTTGCAGTAAAATGAGTGATTGTTCGATCAAGATGTTATTATAATAGTAATTATTTATTATTTTTCAATAAAACATCAAAAATTTTTATTGATTTAAGTTTTAATACATAATGAGATATGTTTTTTAGAAATATGGAGGATTTATGAAACTTTTCAAAATTTTGCTCTCTGTTTTATTTTCTGTTCTTTTAACTGCTAATGCTTTTGCTGCAGAAAAATGGGATATGGCACTAGCATATGGTGCAAGCAACTTCCACTCTGCTAATGCAGCTGAATTTGCTAAAAATGTCTCAGAAAAAAGCGGGGGGAAATTAACAATAGTAACACACCCAGGTGGATCTCTATTTAAAGGTGGAGAGATATTTAGGGCTGTTAGAACTGGACAAGCTCAAATTGGTGAGAGATTTATGTCGGCTCTAGGTAAAGAGGATCCGTTATTAGAGATTGATTCACAACCATTTCTTGCGACATCTTATGATGATGCTATGAAACTGTATCAAGCATCTAAGCCTGCAATAATTAAAGGTCTAGATCAAAAAGGTCTTGTATTTTTATACGCTGTACCATGGCCTGCGCAAGGTCTTTATAGTAAAAAAGAAATTAATAGTGTTGCTGATTTAAAAGGTTTAAAATTTAGAGCATATAATTCTGCAACTATTAGAATGGCCGAGTTGACAGGTATGGCTCCTACAAAAATAGAAGCAGCTGAAATAAGCCAAGCATTCTCAACTGGTGCGGTTGAAAGTATGATTACTTCACCAACTACTGGTAAGAACAGTAAAATTTGGGAAAATGGAGTAAAGTATTTTTATGATATTGCAGCTTGGTTTCCAAAAAATATGATTGTAGCTCACAGAGGTTCTTGGAATAAATTAGATAAAGCTACACAAAAAATGATTATGGAAGAGGCAGTTGTTGCTGAGAAAAAAGGTTGGGCACTTTCAAAAAAAGGAAATGTTGCTGATAAAAAAGCTTTAGCTGATGCTGGAATGAAAGTAGGCAAAGTAAATGCAGCCCTTGAAAGTCATTTCAAAAAAGTTGGTGCTACAATGGCAGAAGAATGGAAGAAAAAAGCTGGCGATAGAGGTGCTAGTGTTCTTGCTGCTTATAATTAAATCATTATAATTAAAAAGGCCGTATTAAACGGCCTTTTTATATGTTTGCTAAAGTCAATAAATTTTTAAATAATCTTTATAGTTACTCAGGCTATATCGCTGCATTCTTTCTTATTTTGGTTGCAGTTTTTATTTTAATTGGAATTTCATCAAGAATATTTGGTTTTTATATAAGAGGCCTAGCTGAATATTCTGGATATTGTATGTCTGCCTCATCTTTTTTTGCTTTATCTTATACTTTTGTAGAAGGTGGTCACATTAGAATTACTTTATTTTTAGAAAAAGCTACTGGGATTAAAAAGAGATTTTTGGAATTATGGAGTTTGATAGTTGCAACTATTTTTTCTGGTTATCTAGCTTTTTATTTTTTAAAAATGCTAAAAATATCTTATGAATTTCAAGAGAGAAGTGAAGGAGCTGACGAAATTTTAATTTGGATACCACAAACTAGTGTTGCTTTAGGATCACTAATATTTTTCATATGTGTATCTCATCAATTAGTTTTGAAAATACAAATAAAAAAAAATGACTGAAATTTTACTTACTATATTTTTCATAAGTGTTCTCTTGATATTTTTAGGCTCAGGAATTTGGGTTGCTATAAGCATGGTTGGTGTTTCATCTATAGGAATGATGCTGTTCACCACAAGACCAGTTGGTGATGCGATGGCAACAACAATTTGGGGTGCCTCATCTTCATGGACTTTAACTGCACTTCCTTTATTTGTTTGGATGGGTGAAATTTTATTTCGGACAAAGTTATCTGAAAATTTATTTGAAGGATTATCCCCATGGATGCAGAAACTACCCGGTGGCTTAGTGCATGTTAATGTAGTTGGATGTGCTTTATTTGCAGCTATTTCAGGATCTTCTGCAGCAACTGTAGCCACAGTAGGAAAAATGTCTATTCCTGAACTAAGAAAAAGAAAATATCCAGAAAGTATTCTGCTTGGAAGTTTAGCTGGTTCAGGAACACTCGGTCTTCTAATTCCACCTTCAATTATTTTAATTATTTATGGTGTGACTGTCCAAGAGTCGATTGCAAAACTATTTATTGCAGGAATTTTACCAGGAATAATGATTGCGTTGATCTTTATGACATATGTAATGATTTGGTCGTTAATAAATAAAAAATCCATGCCTACTTTTAAACAAGACTTCTCACTTATGGAAAAGGTAAGGAAATCAGGAAAACTGATACCTGTAATATTATTAATAGTTTCAGTTATTGGCTCAATTTATACTGGCATAGCAACCGCAACCGAAGCAGCTTCTTTGGGTGTAGTAGGTGCATTAATATTATCATACTTTCAAAAAAGTTTCTCTTTAAAAACATTTAAAGAGTCACTCTTGGGTGCTACTAAAACTTCCTGTATGATAGCTTTTATATTAGCAGGAGCCACATTTTTATCTTTGGCAATGGGATTTACGGGATTGCCAAGGAATCTTGCTCTATGGATTGAAGGAATGGAACTTTCTCCATATGTTTTAATTTTTGTTTTAATGATTTTTTATATAATTCTTGGAATGTTTCTTGATGGTATCTCTGCTGTAGTTTTAACAATGGCTATAATTGAACCAATGATTAGACAAGCAGGTTTTGATATGATTTGGTTTGGTGTTTTTCTAGTTATTGTTGTCGAAATGGCTCAGATCACGCCGCCGGTTGGTTTTAATCTTTTTGTTCTTCAGGGTATGGCTAATAAAGATATGGGTTATATAGCAAGAAGTGCGTTTCCACTCTTCTTGCTAATGATTTTTGCTGTTATCTTGGTTGTGATATTTCCAGAAATTGCTCTTTGGATGCCTGAGCAAATGATAAAAAATATAAACTAGTATTTTGATTTTTTAGATCCGTCTATAACACCCTTTAACTGATTGTATTCTTCACAATTACATCCCTCTAGAACACTCAATCTTTCTTTTGCTAAATTTATCCTATCGGTTGCAACATATAATTCACCAAGATATTCGTTAATTCCTATGTGATTTGGCTCAATAGCTAAACCTTGAAGATAATATTTCTCACCATTTTCAAAATCACCAGTTTTTCTAGTTGCAAATCCAAGATAATTTAATGTGTCTGCTTTATTTGGCTTCATCTTATTTGACTTTACTAAAAATTTAATTGCTCTTTCGTATCTTTTAATTGCTTTCTCTGTTTTACCTTTTTTTTCTAATTTTTTTGCAGCTTTAATCAATTTCACTGCCTTATCATAATGGCTTTCTGTTGATCCAGAATCACTACTAGATCCAGCTGCAAAAGATGTTCCTGCTAAAAAAATTAAAAAGAACATTGAAAAAAATATTTTCTTTATCATTATTTAAATTTCCTTAAGTTAGTTAGTGTTTTTAGTTCTAAGCCATTATCTATTAAATTATTTTTTATGGATATAGCTGTAGCTAGAGAACTTTCATTATCTCCATGTATGCACACAGAATCTATTTCACAAGGTATTTGCTTTCCGCTGTGACAATTAATGGCTTGGTTCTTAACCATGCTTAAAACGTGACTTTTTGCTTTATCTGGATCTGTAATAAGTGCATGAGGCTCTTTTCTAGACACTAAGTTTCCATTATCTTCATAATTTCTATCAGCAAAAATTTCACATGCTATCCTCATATCAAATTTCTTTGCTGCTTCTTCCATCTTTGAACCTGTAGGCACTAAATAAATTAAATCTTTATTAAAATTGCAGATTGATTTTGCAATGATCTTTGCAAGCTCAATATCTTCGCAAGCCATATTATTTAATGCACCATGTGGTTTAATATGTGTAACGTTCTCACCATGTTTTTCAGCTATATCTTGTAAAATTTCATACTGATCAATTAATAATTTATTTATTTCATCTGACGATAAATTTAGTCTTTTACGTCCAAAGTTTTCTGGATCATTAAATGATGGATGTGCACCTATGCTAACACCGTTTTTCTTACAAATTTTTACAACTTGGTTCATGCTATCTTCATCACCAGCATGATAACCACAAGCAACATTAGCTGAATTGACAATTTCTAGTAATTTTGGATCATTTTCATCTGAATGATGCTTTGATTTTTCACCTAAATCACAATTGATATTAATTTCCATACTAATAAATCATAAGTATAACATGGGATGATAAAAAATATATTAAATCTTGGTGACGCAGCTTTGTATTGCGACTTTGGAAGTGATGTAAATCAAGAAATTAATTCAAATGTTATCAAATATTTTTACCATATAAAAAAATTAAATTTAGAAGGTATTACAAACTTAACTCCATCTTATAATAAATTAATAATTTCATATGATTTAAATATACATTCTTTTTTATCTTTAAAAAAAAAAATTGAAAATATAGAGATTAAAGAAAACAATAAATTAGAAAAAAACCTAATCGAAATTCCTGTGTGTTGTGATAATAATTTTGCATTAGATATTAAAAGAATTGAAAATAAATTAAAATTAAAATCAGAAATAATTCTAGAAAAATTTTTTAGCAAAAATTACTTTTGTTATATGACAGGATTTGTGGCTGGCATGCCTTTTCTTGGCGATCTTAACCAGGAAATGAGATTAAAAAGATTAGAAACACCAAGAGTTAAAGTTCCAAAAGGTTCTGTTGGAATAACAGAACAATTTTGCAACATATACACTTTTGAAACACCTGGAGGATGGAATATTTTGGGAAATACACCACAAAATATTTTCGACACATCTAATCAATCAAACCCCAATCTTGTTAATCCAGGTGATACAATAAAATTTTATAGAATAACTTTAGATAAATATAATGAAATCAAAAGATAGAAACTACTTTAAAATCTTAAGAGCTGGTATCAACACCACATATCAAGACTTAGGAAGAAATAATTTATACCATATTGGTATTCCTTTTAGTGGAGCGATGGATAAAAGAAATTTTCAATTGTTAAACTCACTTCTACAAAATGATTACAATTCACCTGTAATAGAATTTGCTTATCAAGGCCCACATTTGAGGTATTTTGGAAAAGATATTTTTTTTTGTATTTCTGGAAATGTATCATTTAAAATTATAACAAAAGAGGGTGTTATTGATGGTAATTCCTACCAATGTTATTTATTAAAAAATGGAGATGAAGTCGACATACATTCAACCAACAAGTCTGTTTATGGATATTTTTCGATTAATGGAACTTTTGGTGTTGATTATTATTGGGGCAGCTGTTCAATAAATACACAAGCTAAAATTGGAACAAATAATGGAAATAAACTTTCTAAAGATTTAGAAATTGAAATAATTGATATCAATAATTCTTTTAACGAAAGAAAACTTGATTACTTGGGTAGCACTATTGAAAATATAAGGGTCATTAAAGGCACAAATTATGATTATTTTTCTGTGTCTTCACAAAATAAATTCTTTAAAGAAAGTTTTAAAATTACAAAACTTTCAGACAGGATGGGTATGAGATTAGAAGGTCCAAAAATTGAAAATATTGTCGATCCTAATATAAAATCTGAAGGTTTGGTAAAAGGTGTAATTCAAATCACATCTGCTGGAGATCCAATAATTATGTTATCAGATCATGGGACTATTGGTGGTTATCCGAAGATTGCAACTGTAATATCTGCTGACTATGATCGACTGGTACAATTAACACCAGGATCTAATATTAAATTTAAAGATGTAAGCTTAGAGGATGCTGAAACATTATATAAACTTTATCAGATGGAGACTAATAATCTTATTTCTCAAATTAAATGAATTTAATTACAAAATTACCAGGGCCGCTTTTGATTTTTTTTGGTGCTTTCAGTCTAAGTTTTGGAGGGTTGATAGTCAAATCTTTCGAAGGCTCTACTTTATGGCAAATTCTATTTTGGAGATCAGTTTTTTTTATTACTGTAGTTCTAATCTTTCTAATTATTATTTATAAGCAAAATTTTATTTCAGCATTTTATAAATCTGGAATCCCTGGTCTTATTGGAGGGATTATACTTGCGTGTGGCTTTAGTGGTTATGTTTTTGCAATGTATAATACTACTGTAGCAAATACTAATTTTATAATTCAAACCCAAACATTATTTTTAGCAATCTTTGGATATATCTTTTTAAAAGAAAAAATAAACTTAATAACATTAACTTCTATAGTTTTAGCAATTTCAGGAATAATTTTGATGGTTGGAAGCTCATTAACAGTTGGACAAATGAGTGGAAATATTGCTGCTTTTATTATGCCAATATCATTCGCAACATTAATTTTAATAGTTAGAAAATTTCCAAGTGTAGATATGGTTCCATTACAATTTATTGCAGGCGTTATTGCTTTGATCATTGGATATTTTATGTCTAAAACGATCTTAATATCTTTAAATGACATTTTTTTGGGATTTTTAGCTGGCTTTTTCCAACTTGGTTTTGGTTTTATTTTCATTACAATTGGTGCAAGATCTACACCTTCAGCCTTAGTTGGAATCATAATGTTATCAGAGGCAGTTTTAGGACCTTTTTGGGCGTGGATGTTTATAAATGAAAATCCTCCAACCAGCGTTTTAGTTGGTGGTTTAATAGTGATATTTGCAGTTTTAATACAATTTCTTTCACTTATGAAAAAAAAAAGTGCAACAAATTAGAGCTATAAATTTATATTAGTTATGTTATAAGAATTTATACGGGAGAGACTACTTTTGTAGCGCCGAAGGAGCAACCACCCCGGAAACTCTCAGGCAAATGGACCGTACATATTAACTCTGGAAAGAGAATTATTCTCGCCGAAGGAGCAAATCTCTCAGGCAAAAAGACAGAGGGGGCATAAAGAGTTAATATGAGTATAAAAAAAACATCGTTAAATAATCTCCACATCAAGTACGGCGCAAAGCTTGTAGAATTTGCTGGATATCAAATGCCCATCCAATATAAAGATGGAATTATACAAGAGCATAAATACACACGTTCACACTCTGGTATTTTTGATGTTTCTCATATGGGTCAATTATTTATATCGGGTGGTGATGATCTTACAAATGATCTTGAGAAGATTTTTCCTGCGGATTTGAAAAAATTGAAAACTAATCAAAGTAAGTATTCATTTTTAATGAATAACAAGGGAGGAATTCAGGACGATCTGATAATTACTAAAACATCTGATGGATTTTTAATTATCTTGAATGCTGCATGTAAGTACAATGATTATGAAGTAATAAAATCTAAACTTGATAATCAATATAAATTAAATCTTGACGAGTCATTGTCATTAATTGCATTACAGGGCCCTGAGGCAAAAAATGTTTTAAATAAAGTTATACCTGGTTGTGACAGTCTAAAATTTATGAACGGAAACAACTATGTCTATAAAAATGAAAAAGTATACATAACTAGATCAGGATATACTGGTGAGGATGGATTTGAAATTTCTATAAAAAATAGTGATGCTGAAACTTTTGTAGAAAGTTTTATAGAAAATGGATCTAAATTGATTGGTTTAGGAGCAAGAGATACATTAAGAATGGAAGCTGGACTCTGCTTGTATGGAAATGATTTAAACAATGATACAAGTCCTATCGAAGCTAATCTAAAATGGGCAATACCTAAGAGCAGAATTGAGACTGAATTTGTTGGATCAGAAGTTTTAAAAAATCAATTTCAAAGCGGAGTAAAAAAATTAAGAGTTGGTATAAAACCAGACAGCAAAGTAATTGCTAGAGGAAATACCAAAATTTACAATGATAAAAATCAAGAAATTGGGAAAGTAACAAGTGGCACATTTGGACCGAGCGTTGAACATCCAATAGCAATGGGATATGTCGATAATAGTTATTCAACTGTAAATACAAAAATATTTCTTGAAGTTAGAGGAAAAAAAATTCCTGCAAATATTTGTAACTTACCGTTTTATAAAAAAAATTACGTAAAAGGGGAAATTAATGTCTGAGGTTAAATATTCAAAAGAACATGAATGGATTAAACTAGATGGAGAAGAAGCTACAATTGGAATAACTAAGCATGCAACAGAAATGCTTGGGGATATAGTATTTGCAGAACTCCCAGAGAAAGGTTCACATGTTGATAAAGATGGAACTGCTGGAGTGGTTGAGTCAACGAAAGCTGCTAGCGATGTTTACACTCCTGTTAGTGGAGAAGTTATAGATACAAATCAAATGATAGTTGATGATCCATCAAAAATAAATGAAGACCCAGAAGAGTCTGCATGGTTTTTTAAACTTAAAATAAAAGACAAAAAAGAAATGGACAGTCTAATGAATAAAGAGGAATATGAAAAATTTTCAAAGGAGACATCAGCATAATGCTACCAAATTCAGAAAAAGATTTTATAAAAAGACACATCGGACCTTCTAAAGAAGACCAATCAAAAATGTTAAAAGAATTAAATTATCAATCAATTGATGATTTAATGAATAACACCGTTCCAGAAAAAATAATGTTTAAAGGTGAGCTTAATATTGGAGAGTCTAATTCAGAATATGAGGCGTTAAGAAAATTAAGAGCAATTTCAAAAAAAAATCATGTTTACTCAAATTTTATTGGAATGGGTTATTATGGAACTTATACGCCATATGTAATTTTAAGAAATATTTTAGAAAATCCAGGTTGGTATACATCATATACACCTTATCAGCCTGAAGTAGCTCAAGGGAGACTTGAGATGTTGTTAAACTTTCAACAAATGATTGTTGATTTTACTGGAATGGATATCGCTAATGCTTCTTTATTGGATGAAGGTACAGCAGCAGCAGAAGCTGTGGGCCTTAGTCATAGATTAAATAAAAAAGATAGCAATTTAGTTTTTGTATCTGAGGATTGTCATCCTCAAACTATAAATGTAATTCAAACTAGAGCTGAACCAATGGGGTTAAAAGTTTTAGTTGGAAAAGAAGATGAAGTTTTAGACCAATTAAAAGAAGATCTTGTTTGCGGAATTTTACAATATCCCGGAACTTTAGGAGATATTAAAGACCCAAGTGAAGCAATTAGCAAAATTCATAAAAAAAATGGTAAGGCTGTATTAGCTTGTGATTTATTAGCTTTAGCAAAATTAAAAACTCCAAGAGAACTTGGTGCTGATATAGCAGTAGGAAGCTCTCAACGATTTGGAATACCAATGGGGTATGGAGGTCCACATGCAGCATTTTTTGCAACTAAAGACGAGTATAAGAGATCAATGCCTGGTAGAATTGTTGGAGTGTCAGTTGATAGACATGGCAACAAGGCATACAGATTATCTTTACAAACTAGAGAGCAACACATCAGAAGAGATAAGGCGACAAGCAATATTTGTACTGCACAAGCTTTATTAGCAATTGTTTCAGCAGCATATGCTATTTATCATGGTCCAGATGGAATTAAAAATATTTCTGAAAGAGTTTCTCAATTAGCAAAAAGTTTTGCTGATAAAATAAAACAGTCAGGTTATGAAATTTATTCTGATTATTTTTTTGATACTGTTACAATTATTACCAAAGAAAAGACTGATCAAATTTATAAAAATGCTCTAAATCATAAAGTTAATATACGAAAAGTAAATTCTGAAATGCTTGCTGTCTCTTTCGATGAAAGAAAAAACGTTTATAGAGTAAATCAATTATTAAAAATTTTTAACGCTGCAGAATCAATAAAAAAAGAGGATCCTTCAGTTAAATTACCTAATTTACCAAAAAATTTATTAAGAACTTCAAAATATTTAGAGCATCCAATTTTTAAATTATATCATTCAGAAACTGAAATGCTTAGATATCTTAAAAAGCTAGAGGATAAGGATATAGCATTGAATAGAACTATGATAGCACTTGGGTCGTGCACAATGAAGTTAAATGCTGCTGCTGAAATGATCCCGATTTCTTGGAAAGAATTTGCAGAACCTCATCCTTTTGTTCCAGTTGAACAAATGGAAGGTTTTAGAGATTTGTTTACTGATTTAAAAAATTGGTTGAGATCTATAACAGGTTTTTCCGGTGTTTCTCTACAACCTAATGCAGGCGCCCAAGGAGAATATGCAGGTCTAATGGTTATAAGAAAGTATCACTTAGATAGAGATGAAGCTCATCGTAATATATGTTTAATCCCAAGTTCGGCACATGGTACAAATCCAGCAAGCGCACAAATGGTTGGAATGAAAGTGGTTGTCGTTAATTGTGATAAAGAGGGAAATGTAGATTTCGATGATTTAAAGAAAAAAGTAGAGCAACATTCGGAAAATCTCGCAGCTTTAATGGTAACTTACCCATCTACCCATGGAGTATTTGAGGAAAAAATAAAAGATATTTGTGAGTTAGTTCATAAACATGGTGGACAGGTCTATATGGATGGAGCAAATTTAAATGCCCTTGTTGGAGTTGCAAAGCCTGGAAATTTTGGTCCAGATGTTTGTCATATTAATCTGCATAAAACATTTTGTATTCCTCACGGTGGTGGTGGACCTGGAATGGGACCTATAGCTTGTAAAAAACATTTACAAGTTTATCTGCCTAATCATCCAGTAATAAAAGATTGCGGACCAACAAGTGGAATTGGAGCAGTATCAGCAGCTCCTTGGGGTAGCTCAAGTATTCTATCAATCTCTTGGATGTATATTAAAATGATGGGATCAGCAGGATTAAAGCTTGCTACCCAAGTTGCAATTTTAAACGCAAATTATATTGCTCACAGATTAAAAGATCACTTTCCGATTTTGTACAAAGGTGCAAATGGAAATGTTGCACATGAGTGCATAATTGATATTAGAAATATTAAATCTGAAACAGGGGTAACAGAAGAAGATATTGCTAAAAGAATGATAGATTTTGGATTTCACGCACCAACTATGTCATGGCCTGTTGCTGGCACTATGATGATAGAGCCAACTGAAAGTGAAGGCTTGTCAGAAATAGACAGATTTTGTGACACTTTAATTAAGATTAAACAAGAAATTGAAAAAATTAAATCAGGTGAATTTGATAAAGTTGACAATCCAATTAAAAATGCTCCTCACACTGATACTGAATTATCATCAGATGTATGGGAACATAAATATTCAAGACAAGAAGCAGCATATCCTGCAAGTTTTCTAAAACAAAATAAATTTTGGCCTCCAGTTGCCCGGGTAGACAATGTTTATGGAGATAAAAATATATTCTGCACATGCCCAAGCATGGATTAGTTTAAAGAAGACGCAGCATAGCCTTAATGCGAATTGCAGTAATTGGATCAGGAATCTCTGGTTTATCAGCAGCACAAAAGCTTTCCAAAAAACACCATGTTGATTTATTTGAAAGTGAAGATCATTTTGGTGGTCATTCATATACCTTAGATACTTTAATCAATGGTAAAAAAGTTCCTGTAGATATTGGCTTTATTGTTTTTAATCATGAAACTTATCCAAATCTCATAAATTTTTTTAACGAATTAAAAATTGAAATTGAAAAAAGCGATATGTCATTTTCTGTTTCTGTAAAAGATACAAATTATGAATATTGTGGCAGAGGTTTAAACGGAATTTTTGCAAATAAAGCTAATCTTTTTAATTTAAAATTTTTAAAAATGTTTTTTGATATTATAAACTTCTACAAAAAGTGTGATCAAATTAAAAGTTTAAATGAAGAGATTACCCTTGGTGAATTTCTTGAAAAAAATAAATGGTCAAAAAATTTTATTAATTTTCATCTTATCCCAATGGTTTCTGCAATCTGGTCTATGCCACCAGTAGAAGCAAATCAAATGCCAATTAAATTTTTCTTAAAATTTTTTCAAAATCATGGACTTTTTAAATTAAAAAATAGACCACAATGGTACACAGTTACCAAAAGAAGCAGAACTTATGTAGAGAAAGTATTAACTCAAATAAGCGGAGAATATTTTAAAAATTATAAAATTAGTTCGATAAAAAGAAATAAAATTGGTGTTCAAGTATATTACGGTGCTAGCAACGAATTTTTTGATTATGATAAAGTTGTCATCGCTACTCATGCAGATGATGCATTGAAAATTTTGAGTGAGCCGACTGAGGATGAAAAAAAAATACTATCAAATTTCAAATACAAATCAAATTTAGCAGTAATACATACTGATGATGTATGTATGCCAAATAATAAAAAAGTTTGGTCTTCATGGAATTCCTCAGTTGATAAATCAGATATTAGTAAGACATCATTAACTTATTGGTTGAACTTATTACAAAATCTGAAAACAGAAAAAAATATTTTCTTAACCTTAAATCCTTTTTTTGAAATAGATCAAAAAAAAATCCTACAAAAAGTTAATTTTACCCACCCTTATTTTGATCAAGATGCTTTGAATAATCAAAAGTTATTAAAAGAAATACAAAATAAAAGAAATGTATTGTTTTGTGGAAGTTATTTTGGTTACGGTTTTCATGAAGATGGAATAAAATCATCCATTAATATGATTGAAAACCTAAATGATTAAAAATTCCAATATTTACGAAGGTAAAGTAATTCATAAAAGATTTAAGCCAAAATATCACTTTTTTAAATACAACGTTTTCTCACTCTTTTTAGATCTTGATGAAATTAATTTGATACAAAAAAAAATTAAAATTTTTTCTAACAATAGTTTTAATATTTTAAGTTTTTATGACAAAGATCACGGACCTAGAGATGGTAGTGATTTAAAAGCCTGGGTAATAGAAAATTTAAAATCAAACAACATTCAATTTGAAAACATAAAGGTAAAATTGCTTTGTTATCCTAGAATATTTGGTTACGTATTTAATCCATTAAGTATTTTTTTCGTTTATGATAATCATTCAAAAATTATAGCTATATTGTATGAAGTTAAAAATACATTTGGTGAGCAACATACTTATATATTTAAAGTCAAAGACGAAAAAATAATTACAAATAGCTGTGAGAAGAAGTTTTTCGTTTCACCATTTATTGAAATGAAAAGTAAATACAATTTTAGAATCCTCAAACCTGAAAAAATGTTATCCGTAATAATTGATCAAAGTGATATGGAGGGAAAATTGTTATATGCTTCACAAGATGGGGTTGCAAAAGAAATTAACAATAAAAATATGCTTATATCTTATATTTCTCACCCGTTAATGACCTTTAAAGTTATTGCCGCAATTCATTTTGAAGCATTAAAATTATGGTTAAAGGGAGTTAAGTTAGTAAAAAAAAACATAAAAATAAAAAATAATATTACGTTTGAAAAAAAATGAATTTTAATCTTTTGTCAGATAAAATCGTATTTAATTCTCTCAAACTAATAAAGCATGGATTTCTTGAAATTCAAAATCATGACAGCAAAATATATAAGTTTGGCAATGAGAGTGAATTATTAAGAGCTAAGGTTAAAATTAACAAACCTGGTTTAACACTTCAAATAATTAAATCAGGAAGTGTAGGACTTGCGGAAGCTTACATGCGAAATGAATTTGAAACAGATAATCTAACTAATCTAATAGAAATAACAGCTAAAAATATAAAGCTTGTTTATAAATTTTCAGGTATTTTTGATTTATCAATGATTAATAAACTAAAGAGTATTTTCATAAATAATAACAAGAGTAGGAGTAAGAAAAATATTTCAAAACATTATGATTTGGGAAATGATTTCTTTTCATTATGGTTAGATCCTTCACTCACTTATTCAAGTGCAATTTTTGAAAAACAAAAAGACGATTTATTTTCTGCTCAATTAAATAAATATAAAAAGCTTACAGAATTAATAAAGCCAAATGTAGGAAATAAAATTTTAGAAATTGGCTGTGGCTGGGGTGGCTTTGCTGAATATGTGGGTAAAAATTATGATGTAAAATTAGATTGTATAACAATTTCTAAAGAGCAATTTGAATTTTCAAAAAAAAGAATATTTGAAAATGGATTGAATGAAAAAGTGAATATATTTTTGAAAGATTATAGAGATGTAAAAGACAAATATGACTCTATCGCATCTATAGAAATGATAGAAGCGGTTGGGCAAAATTATTTAGTCAATTATTTTAAAAGTATTAAAAAAAATCTATCTGAGAATGGAAGGGCCGCGATACAAGCGATAACAATCGATGATAGTTTATTTGACAGATATAAAACCAAAGAAGACTTTATACAAAAATACATATTTCCTGGAGGTTTTTTGCCATCAAAAAAAAAATTATATGATTTATCTAGTAGCAACGGTTTAGAAATTAAAAAATATGAATCATATGGATCTCACTATTCCAGTACATTAAAAATATGGAGAGATGAATTTCTAAAAAAATGGGAAGAGATTTCAAAACATGGATTTGATAATAAATTTAAACGTATGTGGCATTTTTATTTGTCATATTGTGAAGCAGGGTTTAAATCAAAGAATATAGATTTAATTCAATTTTCCATGCAAAATAAAATTTAATATGATTAAAAAAAATTTTTTTAAAGTATTTTTATTGATAATTTTTACAGGATTAATTACAAGCTGTATAAATAATCAATCTATGAAACCAGAAGATTTTAAAGATCAAAAACCAAGATTAATAATTGAAGAATATTTAAGTGGAAACGTCAAAGCTTGGGGCATACTCCAAAACAGATCAGGTAAAGTTACAAGACAATTTTCAGCAGACTTAGACGGTAAGTGGGATGGCAAACAACTTATATTAGATGAAAAATTTATTTGGAATGACGGTGAAATACAAAATAGGCAATGGGTAATAGATAAAATTGATGAACATAATTATGAGGGAACCGCAGGCGATGTAGTTGGAAAGGCTAGGGGGTATTCGTATGGCCCAGCATTTAAATTTGAGTATGTTTTATTAGTTCCAGTGAAAGGAAAAAATATCAAAATTACTTTTGACGATTGGATATTTATACAAGACGAAAGAGTAGCTATCAACAGAGCTAAGATGACAAAATTTGGAATTAAAGTTGCAGAGTTGACTGTGATGTTTGTTAAAGATTAATTTTATTTTTTTTGTAATTTAGTTAATTTCCGTATTAAATAAAAATATAATCCATCAGGTATTATTTTTAAAAATTTAAGGATCAAAGTTAATTCTTTTGGGTAGTGTATTTCAAAATTAGAACCATTAATAAGCCCATCATAAATTTTATCTGCCGAGAATTCTGGAGTTTTTAGAAAAGGCATCTTAAAATCATTCTTATCAGTCATTGGTGTTTTGATAAAACCTGGAGAAACTAAACAAACCCTCACGCCATATCTTCCAAAATCAAAATGTAAACTTTCAGCAAGATTACTTAAAGCAGCTTTGGATGGTCCATAGCCATTTGAGTTAGGTAAGCCTTTGTATCCTGCAATCGAAGATACAATGGTAATAATACCTTTTCCTCTTTCTCGAAAATGAGTTTCAACTGCTTTTATACAATTTAATGTTCCAAAAAAATTTACTTTAAATACTTTTTCAATTTGTTCTAAATCAATTTCTCTTTCTTTTTTTGGATCCCAAGTACCCGTAGAAAAAAAACAAATTTCGATGTCACCAAGTTCCTTTTTTATATTTTCAAAAACAGACTTACACTTTTCCTTATCATTTACATCAAGTGGAAAAGATTTAATACTTTGATGCTTATCTTCGATTTCTTTTAATAAATTTTCTCTTCTTGCAGAAATAGCAACTGTCCATCCATTATTAGCAAATTTTAACGCAAGTGCTTTGCCAATTCCTGTGCTTCCGCCGGTGATCCAAATTACTTTTTTATTCATATTTAACTGCTGTATAGTACTTAAATGCTAAAAAATAAAATTTTATCTTTTATTCTCTTTGCAATTACTACGTTTTCAGCTTCTTTTATAGGAGGTTTGGTTACTATAAATTTTAAAGAACCTTGGTATTCAAATTTATCTAAACCTCAATACAATCCACCAGATTGGATATTTGGGCCAGTATGGACATTACTTTATTTATTTATGACAATAGCCATATGGAATGCGTGGCATAAAAACACAAAAAATTTAAATATTGTATTTTTATATTTCATTCATCTTTTTTTTAATACAACTTGGAGTGTTGTTTTCTTTGGTTTCCATAATATTTCTTTAGCAATTTTAAATCTTGTTGTGTTAATTATATTTATTGTTTTATTGGTATTTAAATATAAGAATATAAGTCAATTAAGCATGTATTTGATGATTCCATATTTGTTATGGTGTTGTTTTGCATTGCTTTTAAATATAAACATTTTTTTGATAAACTAATATGGATGATGTTGTAATAGTAGGTGGTGGTATAATTGGAGCTGCAACTGCATACTTTATGTCCAAAGAAGGCAGAAAAGTAAAAGTCATTGAAAGGGATCCAACTTATAAAACTGCATCATTCCCATTATCACTTGGTGGATTTAGACGACAGTTTTTTCAAAAAGAAAATATTCTTTTAGGAAAATTTGCAAGGGAATTTATATTTCAAATACCAGAATTATTGAAAACTGAAAAAAATCCAAATCCAACAGCTAGCATGGTGCCCAATGGATATCTTCTAATGTTTGGACCAGATCATGCAGAAGAGCAATACAGAGCTTTAGAAAATCATAAAAAATGTGAAGCGGGTACAAAAAATATTAAAGGTTCTGAATTGAAAAACTATTTTCCTTACATTAATGAGGAAGGAATTGAAACTGCAACATTTACTGATAACAAGAGCGAGGGATGGATTGATCCATTTTTATTTCATAGCGCTTTAAAGCATAAAGCAATTGATCTTGGGGCAGAATTTATTAAGGGAGAGGTTAAGAGCCTATCTGAAATTAATGCAAAGACAATTATTTCTGCAGCTGGGTGTTGGACTAAGGAACTACTTGAAGATATTCCTGTAGTACCTCAAAAACATACAGTCTTTAGAGTTAAATGTCCTAAACATATTCCAGAGATGCCATTATCCGGAGATCTAACAACAGGAGTATATTGGCGACCAGAAGGAAAAGAATATTTAGCAGGTTCTCCAATTTCAGTTTTTGATGCAGAAGATCTCGAACCTGCATGGAATGATTTTGAAGAATTAGTTTGGCCTGCTCTTGCAAAAAGAATACCAGCATTTGAAGAACTCAAATTAACAGGTGGATGGGCTGGATATTATGATTGTAACAAATTAGATAATAATGCTGTAGTTGGAAAACATCCAAAATATGAAAATGTTTACATGGCCTCAGGATTTACCGGCAGAGGTTTAATGCAAGCACCAGGAATTGGTAGAGCTCTAACTGAATTAATAACTACAGGCAGTTATCAAACTATAGACATTAGTGTTTTTGCAGTCGAAAGAGTATTAAATAGCTCTGCAAGACCCGAGCCCTACGTTTTATAATTTTTTTACGTAAACTCCCATCATCCCATTAAAAAAAGAAACAGCAATTATAAGAATTTGACCTTTTAGTGAGTAAAAATCAAATGATGGATAAAAACTGATAGCTATACTCAAAAAAATATAGGTTAATAAAAAGGGTCTATAAAACTTCTTTAAAAATTTCATAAAAATTCTAATTAAATTTTTACAAGCATTTTTCCTATGTTTTTACCTTCTAATAAATCAATGAATGATTTTGGCGTATTTTCTATACCCTTGTAAACAGTTTCTTTAAATTTAATTTTATCTTCTAATAGCCATTTAACCATATCGGTTTCAAACTGTTCTCTATCATTTTCATGATCAAAAATTATAAAACCTTTAATAGTTAGTCTTTTTACAAGAACATGGGCCATATTTTTTAGACCAGAGCCAGGATTAGTAGCATTCATTTGGGATATCCTTCCACAAATTACAATTCTTCCAAAGTTCTTCATTTGAAAAATAGCTGACTCTAAGAAATCGCCACCTACATTATCAAAATATAAATCAAATCCTTCAGGACAAACTTCTTTAAGATGCAAAACAATATTTTCAATTTTTTTATAGTTAAACGCATGATCAATTTTTAAATCATTTTTTAACCATTTAACTTTTTCATCTGATCCTGTACTTGCAATTACTTTACAACCCATATTTTTTGCAATTTGACAAACAGTAGATCCAACACTACCTCCGGCTGAAGAAACAAGGATTGTTTGACCTGGTTTTAATTCACCATGTTTAAAAAGTCCTATATAAGCTGTATGACCTGTCATTCCAAGTGGACCTAGATATGTTTGTATAGGAATATTTATTGGCTCAATTTTTTTTAGATCATTGGAATTACAAACAAAGTAATCTCTCATTCCGAAATTACTAAAAACAATATCTCCTTCTTTAAAATTTTTGTCTTTAGACTCTTTAACTATTCCTAACGCATAACCTTCCATCTCTTCACCAATATTAAAAGGTGGTTTATAGTTTTTTCTTTCGGTCATCCTTGCCCTCATATAAGGATCAACTGAAATCCATAAATTTAAAACCAATATATTGTTCTTAGTATCTAAAGATATCTCTTTTGTTTTTATTTCAAAGTCAGTTTTTTTTGGTAAACCTGTAGGGATATAGTTTTTTAAAGCTACAAATTTGCTTGTTACAGGCATTGATTATGATCCCCAAATAATATCAAGAATTCTCTCTCTTTTGCATGCTTTCTTATATTTTAAATAATTTTCTAAATATACTTGATAGTAATCTTGATGCTTATCTTCTGCTATGTAAAAAATCTCAAATTCTTTGACATATGTAACGACTTTTTTTTTAAATTTCTTTTCTAATCTTTTTATATCTTTCTCGATTAAATCTTTTTGATAATCATTTTCGTAAAATGCCACAGATCTGTAGCTGTATCCTTTATCACAAAACTGGCCGTAAGCATCAAATGGATCAATATTAAGCCAGAAGTTTTTCAAGAGTTCTTTATAGGATATTTTCTCTTTGTCATAAATTATTTCAACAACCTCAAAATGACCCGTATCTCCGTAAGTGACTTCCCTATATGTTGGATTAGCAGTGATCCCTCCTGAGTAACCTGATATAACTTCTTCTACACCTTCTAACATTTCAAAGGATTCCTCCATGCACCAGAAACAACCTCCTGCAAAATATGCTTTATCTTTTGAATGAGAGAATGATGTCGAGATAAGAAATAATAATAAAAAGTAGTAAAATAACCTCATATTCAAAATATATAATAATGAGTGTTTAAATCTATGGTATTAAAGGTAGCTACTTATTTAAGTAGCATACCTTTAATAAATCTATTTTATTTTTTTTGATATTTAGCAGCTTCTTCTGATCCACTAGTTGCAGACCCTTTACTGTAAGAATGTGCACCCATACCTGCTAATTGACCATCTTTTACAATCAAATATTGATCTCTAATTTCTTTTCCTTCAAAGAAACATTCTAATATTTCTCTAACACCATCTGCATATCTTGCTTGAGCTGATAAAGATGTACCAGAAGTGTGTGGTGTCATTCCATGATTTGGCATTGTTCTCCATACATGATCATTAGGAGCAGGCTGTGGAAACCATACATCACCTGCGTAACCACTTAGCTGTCCACTTTTTAGCGCTTTAGCTATTGCATCTCGATTACAAATTTTACCTCTTGCAGTGTTAACTATGTATGCTCCTTTTTTCATTTTACTTATCATTTCATCATCAAATAAATTTTCAGTTTCAGGATGAAGTGGGCAATTTATTGTAACAACATCACAAACTTTTACCATAGACTCTACTGATTCATGAAAAGTTAAGTTTAGTTCTTTTTCAACACTGTCAGGTAATTTGTGTCTGTCAAAATAGTGCAAATGAACATCAAATGGTTTCATTTTTCTAAGTGCATCTAATCCGATCCTTCCAGCAGCAACGGTTCCTATATGCATTCCTTCAACGTCATAACTTCTCTGAACAGCATCTGCAATATTCCATCCACCTTCATTAACTATTCTATGTTGATTGTGATAATCTCTAACCATTGAAACAATCATCATTACTATGTGTTCAGCAACTGATCTAGAATTACAGAAAGTTACTTCAACAACATCAATTTTATTATCCATTGCTGCTTGTAAATCTACGTGATCAGAACCTATTCCTGCTGTAATTGCCATCTTAAGGTTTTTAGCTTTAGCGATTCTTTCCTTAGTTAAATAATAAGGGAAAAATGGTTGTGAGA
Source organism: uncultured Pelagibacteraceae bacterium (assembly GCA_902589315.1). Classification (GTDB taxonomy): domain Bacteria; phylum Pseudomonadota; class Alphaproteobacteria; order Pelagibacterales; family Pelagibacteraceae; genus Pelagibacter. The sequence goes on along the minus strand of CACISK010000006.1, from coordinate 4,608 downwards.
TAACAATGTCAGCATCAACAATATGTTTATCCGCTTCACATCCATCTCCATCTTTACTGTTAGTAACGACCAACTCGTGTCCATTACTCTCTAAAAACTTTCTCAAACCAAGTTCACCTGAAACACAACCAAGTAATTGGCCTGGTGTAAAATCTCTTCCTTTAGGCGATGGCAATGTCATTCCATCTGGATATTTCTCTAATTTTGGTAAATCCGACAGTGGATAAGATTTAGGCATTCCACCTTTTGGATCATCATACAATACACAAAGTACTTTCATTTTTACTCCTATTACTAGCTTCTTAAAGCTGAATTATTAATTATTATTTAAAAGACTAGCACAAGTTAAATAGGACTAGCAAACAAATTGTGTTTATTTTGGGTAATTCCTTTTAGCAATAAATTTGTTCAGGATTATACCGAAAACTATAACAATAATTGATCCACTTATAACTGGGGATATTAAATATTCAAATGAAACTGATCCCATGATCACAATAATCGGATTTCCTCCTGCAGGAGGGTGGGTTACATTAAGAATAATCATTAATCCGACACCTATTCCAACAGCAACAGGTATAATAATATATATTGGAAGTGGAACAAAATTCACAAATATCACTCCAACCAGCGCAGTTAAAAAATGACCAAAAAATATGTTTTTAGGTTTTGCAAAAGGACTTTCTGTATGCCCATAAAGTAAAACCATTGTAGAACCAAAGGAAGCAATCAAAAATAATCCATAAGGCGTTTTATAAGTAAGCAATGACAAAACCCCAATTGTCAAAGTAGAAAATATTGCAGCGATAACAGGTTTTTTAATATCTAAATTATTCATCAATATGGAGTTTTTTAAGTGCAATTAATGGCATTAATACACAGTTTTTTCTAGATATATTTTTTTTATTAAACAATTTATTAAATTTATTTAGATTTTTTGGCAAAGGTTTAATTTCTTTTTCAAAATAATCGATAAGATTTTTAAATAAATAATTAACTTTATTTTTACTTTTTTTTATAAGTTTATGAGATATTAAGCTTGCAGAAGCTTGACAGTATACACAGGACTTTGTCTGATACCCAATATCTTGTATTATATCTTTCTTAATATTAACTCTCATTTCAATTATATCGCCACAAGTTTTATTTTTGTATTTCGATCTATGGGTATAATCATTCAATATTTTATTATTAGTTGTGTCGGATGCAATTTTTATTATATCTAAATCCATATTTATTTAATAATATCACTAAAAATTTTAAAAAATAAATTAATTTATGCCTGATTTAAAAAATCCTAAAGTAGCTATTCCAATTGTTTTATTTGCAGGCATACTTTGGTCATTTGGACCATATGTTGTAAGACATATAGATCAACCCGAAACTGTCCCTTGGCAATACTTGTTTGCGAGAGGCATTGTTATTTTTTTATTGCTCAATGTTTACTTATTTTTGGAAGAAGGAATTTCATTTTATAAAAATTATTTAAAAATTGGGATATCTGGAATTATAGGTGGTGTCGGTTTAGGAACAGCAATGATAACTTTTATTTGGTCAATTACTAATACTACAGCAGCAGTAACTCTATTATGTTTAGCTGCAATGCCTTTTATAACTGCACTACTTGGCTTCCTTTTCTTGAAAGAAAAAATATCAATCACAGTTTGGATATCAATTTTAGTTGCAGCATTTGGTATAATTGTAATGGCCTACGATAATACCGGAGAAAATTCGATAATGGGTCTAATATTTGGACTTGTATCAGCACTAGGTTTTTCAATTTTTTCAGTAAGCCTGAGATGGAGAAAACAAACTCCCACGTTTACAACTGTTGCTATAGCAGGCTTATTTTGTTTTTTATTTTCAACAGTTATGCTTTTAAATAACGATGCAAATTTTTTATCTTCAAATAAAAACGAAGCATTATTTGCTACTCATGGAACACTTGTATGCATGGGCTTAATTCTTTATTCAATTGGATCAAAACATATTCCAGCAGCTGATTTGACTTTATTATCTTTGACTGAAGTTATAGGAGGAATATTTTGGGTTTGGCTTCCATGGCTTGGAATAAATGAAATTCCTTCAACTAACACAATTATTGGTGGGTTCTTTATTTTTTTAGCTATATTTTATTATAGTATGATAATGCAATCTAATAGAAGATTTATTGGATTAAATTAATTTTACATGGCTCAAAATAATAAGATTGTTAATAGTTGGAATGAATGGGATCCATTAAAACATGTAATTGTTGGAAGAGCAGATGGTACTTGTATTCCAGCACCCGAACCTGCTTTAGATGCTAAAGTTCCAGAAGACTCTGATATGCGAGGAACTTATGGTCCAAGAACTAAGGACACTGTCGATAAAGCAAATGAACTATTAGATAACTTTTCAAATTTGCTTGAAAAAAAAGGTATAAAAGTTGATAGACCTACACCTTTAGATTTTAATCAAGCAACATCAACTCCTGACTGGAAAGCCAAAACTATGTTTGGATGCATGCCACCTAGAGATGTTTTATTAACTGTGGGAAATGAAATATTAGAAGCTACAATGAGCTATAGGTGCAGATGGTTTGAGTACCTATGTTACAGACCTTTATTAAAAGAGTATTATAATAAAGATCCAAATATGAGACATGAATCAGCACCAAAGCCTAGATTAACCGATGCAGATTATAGAAAAGATTATTTATCAGACAAAATTGGCGTAACTAAGAGGCTTGAGTGGACAGAAAATAAATACTTTGTCACAACTGAGGAAGAACCATTATTTGATGCCGCAGATATTTTAAGATTTGGAAAAGATTTGGTTGTACAACATGGTTTTACAACTAATCTAAAAGGTATCGATTGGATAAAAAGACATTTTAAGGATCATAGGGTTCATGCTGTAAATTTCCCAGGTGATCCTTACCCAATTCATATTGATGCAACTTTCACCCCAATTAAAGAGGGCTTAATTATTAATAATCCACAACGAAGACTTCCTAAAGAACAAAGAAAATTATTTGAAGATAATGGATGGGAAATTATTGATGCAGCACAACCAGCTCACAATACTCCGCCACAACTTTGTTACTCCTCAGTATGGCTATCGATGAATGTTTTAGTACTTGATCCTAAAACTGTATGCGTTGAAAAAAGTGAAAAATATCAAGCAGAACAGCTCGACAAACTAGGTATGGAAGTTATCCCTGTAGAATTAAGAGATGCATATGCTTTTGGTGGAGGACTTCATTGTTGTACAGCTGATGTTTATAGAGAAGGTACTTTGAAAGATTATTTTCCAAAACAATAAAATGAATGCAAAAATAAATACGAAACGAAAAAGAGTAAAATTCGCTTCAGATAATGTAACTGGCGCTTGCCCAGAAGTTTTGGATGCAATTATCAAAGCAAACGATGGTATTGCCCCTCCGTATGGCAATGATGAAATTTCAGGAGTATTACAAGAAAAATTTTCAAAAATTTTTGAAAAGGATGTAATTGTTTATCCTACAGCATCAGGGACCGCATCAAATGCTTTAGCACTTTCTGCTATATCTCCATCGTTTGGAAGTATTTATTGCCATAAATTTTCTCATATCAATGTTGATGAGTGTGGAGCCCCTGAATTTTATACCGGTGGTGCAAAACTTGTTCCATTAAATGGTAAAGACGGCAAAATAACAGTTAATGAGCTAAATGATAATATTGGAGGATTTGGAATTGTGCATCACACTCAACCATCAATTGTTAGTATAACTCAAGCTACAGAAACTGGTGAAGTTTATACCTTAGATCAAATTAGAAATATTTCAGAAATTGCACATAAAAAAAATTTAAAAGTACATATGGATGGTGCTAGATTTGCTAATGCTTTAGTTTCACTAGATGTTACTCCTGCAGAAATGACGTGGAAATCAGGGATAGACATATTATCTTTTGGAGCAACAAAGAACGGATGTATAGCAGCAGAAGCAATTATTATATTTAATAAAGAATTAGTTGGTAATTTACCTTTTTTGTTAAAAAGATCTGGTCATTTATTATCTAAAATGCGTTTTGTTTCTGCACAATTAGATGGGTATATCTCAAATGATGTTTGGTTAAAAAACGCAAGACATGCAAATTTAATGGCAAAAAAATTAAGTGATGGTTTAGTTTCTAGTAATCAAGTTAAACTTGAATATCCAACTGAGGCAAATGAAGTTTTTGTTAAACTCCCAAAAAAGATGGTTGAGCATTTAAATACAGAAGAATATATGATGAGCAATGAGGAATTAGGTGGCAAGACAGTTAGACTTGTTACAGCTTGGAATACTAAAAGTAGTGAAGTAGACGAATTTCTAAAAACTATATCTAATTAACTAGGATTTTCTTTTAAAAATTTAATATAGTTGATTACTTCATCAAATTTGTCATCAGGAATATCTTTATAAGTAGAATTAAATTTGTTTTTTACACATATTGCTACATGAGCATATGGATTTCTTCCTTTTGGATGATTTGGATGATTAGGAAGTTGACCATCCAAATAATCGCCAGCTTCCTGAATAATTTTCCAGAGTTTTTGCGTGTTTTCTGGCGTCATACTACTTAAAACTTTGTTTTATTTCAA
>CACISK010000005.1 GCA_902589315.1 uncultured Pelagibacteraceae bacterium | reverse complement strand
GATGTTAAAATTGCTTGATTTCTATATCTTAATAAATGAGAGACTTTGTGAGAATGTTCGTTTGTAATTTTTTTTTTAAATAAATAAATTCTATTATTTTTTGAAACAGCTAATTTACCAGTAATATACGGAATACCATTAGATTTAGATAATTTATAATCTTTATAAAATTCATATACTTCTTTTTTACACAAACCAATCTTAACAAAAATTTTATTTTTTTTTAAAACAGTTTTTGTTTTTTTTGCTGTTCGTTTATCAAAATCTTCAATCGAATAATTAACAGCTTTAATTTTATTTTTAATAATTATATTTGTACATGGAGGTGTTAGCCCATAATGGATACAGGGTTCTAATGTTACATACATATTTGAATTCTTGAAATTTACTTTTTTATTTTTTAAAGCAACTACTTCTGCATGAGGTCGACCATTAATATCTGTCTTTCCGTAAGAAATAATTTCATCTTTATATGTTACTACACATCCAACTGATGGATTTAGTCCTGTTAAGCCTTTATTTTGATTGGCAAGTTCTAGTGCCAATCTCATGAATGCTTTATCTTTTTCTGATGATTTATCTCTTCTTAAAGACATCAATTTTATCAACAAATTGAACAAAGTCTTTTTCTTCTCTAAAATTTCTATATACTGATGCAAATCTAACATAAGCTACCGGGTCCAATTCTTTTAATCCGTCCATTACCATTGTGCCAATAGTGTTCGAAGAAATTTCACTTTGACCAAATTCTTCTAGTGATCGAGAAATTTTAGAAATAAATTTTTCTACTGTTTCAGTATCAAGAGGTCTTTTTTTTAGAGCTACATAAATGGATTTAGACAATTTATCTCTATCAAATGCTGATTTTCTTCCATTTTTCTTTACAATTGTTAGCTCACGAAATTGAACTCTTTCAAATGTAGTAAATCTCTGTCCACAGCTACAAAGCCTCCTTCTTCTTATAGCTGTTCCATCTTCAGTAGGTCTAGAATCTACAACTGAAGTTTCACCTTTTTTATCACAGGGACAAATCATAATTCATTATCCCAAATTTTTATAAATTGGGAAATTTGAACATAAATCAACAACTTCTTTTCTTACTTCGTCTTCAATTTTTGTATTATCGTCGGGGTTTGATGACAAGCCTTTAATTACTTTAGTAATTAATTCACCAACAATTTTAAATTCATTTAAACCAAAACCTCGAGTTGTTGCCGCTTGAGAACCTAGTCTTATACCAGAAGTAACCATTGGACTTTCTGTATCAAAAGGAATTCCATTTTTATTACATGTTATATTGGCTCTTGATAAACTTTCAGCTGCAGCATTACCTTTGACACCAAAAGGTCTTAAATCTACCAACATTAAATGAGTATCTGTTCCTCCAGAATAAATCTTAAAACCATTTGTTTTTAATGTTTCTGCGAGAATTTTTGCGTTAGCTAAAACATTCGATATATATTCTTTGAAAGAAGGTTCTAATGCTTCTTTAAATCCAACTGCTTTTGCTGCTATTATATGCATCAGAGGGCCACCCTGATAACCAGGAAATACAGCTGTATTAATTTTTTTATAAATATCCTCGTGATTTGTTAAAATAATTCCACCTCTGGCACTTCTAAAAACTTTATGAGTTGTAGATGTAACGACATGAGCATGATCAACAGGATTTGGATAACCTTTACCAGCAACAAGACCTGAAAAATGAGCCATATCTACCATAAAGAATGCTCCAACCTTATCAGCAATTTCTCTAAATCTTTTAAAATCAATTATCCTAGAGTATGCACTACCTCCAGCAATTATAAGTTTAGGTTTATTTTCAATTGCTAATCTTTCAACTTCGTCATAGTCGATTAATTCAGAGGTTTTATCTACATCGTAGCTTATTGCATTAAACCATTTACCTGACATTGCAATTTTAAGACCATGAGTAATATGTCCACCAGAATTTAAACTCATTCCCATAAAAGTATCACCTGGCTTTAATAATGCTAAAAACACTGCTCCGTTAGCTTGCGCGCCAGAATGAGGTTGTGAATTCGCAAATTTACAATTAAAAAGTTTTTTTAATCTATCGTTAGCAAGCGACTCAGCAACATCAACATGTTCACAACCGTTATAATATCTTTTACCTGGGTAACCTTCGGCATACTTATTTGTTAGTACTGAACCTTGTGCCTCTAAAACAGCTTGTGAAACAATGTTTTCTGATGCGATTAATTCGATATGATTTTGTTGTCTGATTAATTCTTTATTGACTGCATCAAATATTTCTGGATCAGCTTCAGACAATTTTTTTTCAAAAAAGTTTTCATATTGAGTGTTTAAATATTTTTTTTCACTAGACATCTATTTACCTATATTTTTTTAATTCTTTTTATATGTCTACCGCCTTCAAACTTAGTTTTTAGAAAGCTTTCAACACATTTTAAGGCAACTGTTTTTTTAATAAGCCTTTCTCCTAATGTTATAACATTTGCATCATTATGCAATCGCGATAATTTGGCATTTTTTACTGAATAGCATAAAGCTGCGCGTATTCCCTTATTTTTGTTTGCAGCAATAGACATTCCTACTCCCGAACCACAAACAAGTATTCCTACATGATTCTTGTTTTTCGCCACTTGTTTACAAAGTTTATGAGCAAAATCAGGATAATCAACGGACTTCTTGTTTTGTTTTGGTCCCAGATCTTTTATTGGATATTTTTTATTAAAGTATTTTAAAATATTCTTTTTTAAATTAAAACCACCATGATCTGAAGAAATAAAAATTTTTTTCAATTTAATTAAATTTGTAATTTAAAACACAAGCAACAAGGTGAACTCTATTTTCTTCACCCCCATTAAATGCATTGTGATATTTAGTATTATTAGTAATCCAAACAGAGCCATCTGCTGGCATATGTTTTGCAACATTATCAACAACCATTATTGCTCCAGGATTTGTGTATATAGGTATATGAAGCCTTGGCTCCGGATCTCTATGCCAACTCAATGTTGATCTTGGCTCTTTAAGAAGAAGTCTCATCCTACCTAATTTATATTTTTTTGTTAATTGGTCATAAACTTCTTTGAAATAAGTATTTTTAAAGTCATCAACAAATTCTGTATATTTATGTTCATCAATTTTACTTTCCCTTTGTACCTCAACACCTGTACTATCTGGTTTAGTCCAATAAATGCCTCTTACATTATTTCCTTTAACAGAATCTGGATCACCTGGAATTTGATTTAGGGGTATACCGGCAAAGTGAGGTATTCCAAGACTTGTATCAAAACCTTTTATTTTTAATACTTCATCACAAGCTTGTTTTAATTTTATGATATCAAATTTTACATCTTGTTTTTGGAAATCATTGAATAATTGTGACATCGATGCTCTACTATCTTATAGACTATTATATTAAATATTACTATTGTCGCATCAAAAAAATTAATTGATAATGATTATCACAGGTAGCTATCCTAATTTAAGATTGAGAAGATCAAGAAAATTCAGTTGGTCTAGAAGATTAGTTCAAGATAATGATCTATCTTACAATGATTTTATTTTACCTATCTTTCTTACTGAAGGAAAAGCAAAAAAAGTTCCAATTAATTCAATGCCAAATGTTTTTAGGTACTCTATTGATAAATTAAAAAGTGTAGTTGATAAAGCACTAAAATTAGGAATACCAATGGTAGCTTTATTCCCTTATACAAATCCAAAAAAAAGAGATGAATATGGGAATGAAGCATTAAATGAAAATAATTTAGTTTGCCAAGCAATAAAATTCATCAAAAAAAATTATAAGAACGAAATTGGAATAATGTGTGATGTTGCATTAGATCCATATACATCACATGGACATGATGGAATAATTAAAAAAAATGAAATTTTGAATGATGAAACATTAGAAATATTAATTAAACAATCAATATTGCAGGCAAAAATGGGTTGTGACGTGATTGCACCCTCAGATATGATGGATGGTAGAGTTTTAAAAATTCGTAAAGCTTTAGATAAAAATAATCTTAAAGATGTTCAAATTTTATCATATGCTGTTAAGTATGCATCAAGTTTTTATGGCCCATTCAGAAATGCTGTTGGATCAAGAAGTCTCTTAAAAGGAGACAAAAAAACTTATCAGATGGATTTTAAAAACAATTATGAATCATTAAGAGAAGTTGCATTAGATATAAAAGAAGGAGCAGACATGATAATAGTAAAACCAGGGTTGCCTTATCTTGATATAATTAGGGAAGTTAAGAATAATTTTAAAATTCCAGTTATTGCATACCAAGTATCAGGAGAATATAGTCTCATAAAAAATGCAATTTCAAAGAATATATTAGATAAAAAATCGATATATGAAAGTCTAGTTTCCTTTAAAAGAGCTGGAGCAAATGCAATTATAACCTATTTTGCTGATCAAATAAAACTAGATTAGTTTTAAAGAATTTTGAAAATTAAATCTTGTTTTGGGAAAATTTAGATTGTTCGGTTTAACTATTGTCTTATCTAAAAAATCTCCTACAATTTTTAAAGCATCAAAAGTATCTTCAAAGCTTATATCTTCTTCATTTTTATTTACTAAAAAATTTGGAATGATTTTGCCAGAATTTTTTAATTTATAATTAATTTTATTACCTTCAGAAACTTTTTCTACATAATCATTAAAGTCTATGTCATATCCAATTAATTTATAAAAGTTTAACTCCCAATTTACAAACTTTGAAAGCCACTCTTCATCTTTTAATATCTCAAAATAATTATCAATTAGGTAATAAATCTCTTTATTTTTTTCGTTCTCTACTGTTAAAATTTTAATCAAATTCATTGCATAAATTATACAAAGAAGTTTTTGCTTATCTTCTAAAAAGTAAGGAGTTTTAAATTCATCAATTTCAACTTTTAAAGAACCAATTTTTGATTGAGATTTTGAATTATAATTTATATACAATTTATTACCCTCAAATAAGTAGTTTTTTATTTTTTTTGAAGTTCCTCCAAAAATAATTCCTGAAATTTTTCCGTGATCTTCAGTATAAAATTCAGATATTACAGAATTTTCATTATATTTATTTTTTGAGAGTAAGTAACCTTTATCTTGCCAATTCATTATATTTTAATAGTTTCTAAAAGTTTCATAGCTGCAGCCTGTTCTGCATTTTTTTTTGAACTACCATCAGCAATAACTGTTTTGCTATCCTTAATTTTTACACTAATTTTAAAGTTTGGTTTGTGTCTTGGTCCTGTATTAGAAATAAGTTTATATATTGGCAATGTTTTAAATTTCTTTAATGAATATTCTTGTAATCTTGTTTTGGAGTCGATTACAGTAATATCTGATAAATTTAAATAATTTTTCCAATAATTTAGTATAAATTTAGATGAAGCCTCAAAACCTTTATCTATATAAATAGCTCCTATCAAAGACTCACAACAATCAGATATAATTTTTTTTTCTATATTGATTTTTTTTTTCTTTTCTGTGTTTCCTGTTAAAATATAGTTATCCAACTCTAATTCATTGCCAATTTCAAAACACTTATTTTTATTAACCAAATTTGCAAGTTTTTTATCAATTATACCAACTTTTTCATTTGGATATAACTCTAGAAGTTTTTTTGATATAACAAATCCTAAAACTCTATCACCTAAAAATTCTAGTTTTTCATAATTATTTTTTGTATCAAAACTTTTGTGTGTTAAGGCTTGTATCAATAGTTTATCATCTTTAAAGCTAATACCTATTTTCTTTTGTAGTTTGTTTAACTTCATTTATTTAAATTATTTTATTAAAAAATCTTTCAAATCGAACTATTTCATTCCATTTGAAAATATTAAAGATACTTCCTTTCCTTGGATTAGATGAAAAAAATAAAATTTGTGCTTTTCCAACTAAATTATTTTGATTAACATAACCAACTTCAGATAGAAATCTGCTGTCTTTAGAACAATCCCTATTGTCACCTAAGAAAAAAAAATGATTTTCAGGAACAATGTATTTATCTGAATTAGAAAAAGTTATATCGGTTCTATATGCTGCTAAATAACTTTTTCCATTTGGAAGTTTTTCTTCAAATATATTGACATCAATTTGAGATGATCCACAATATAACTTATCATTTTTGCTTTTAATTGTTTTTAAAACTTGATTAGAATTTATATATAAATCACCATCAATAAATTGTATTGTATCACCTGGTAAACCAATCAATCTTTTAATATAATCTGTACGATTATCAGCCGGTGTTTTAAAAACTATAACATCTCCTCTTTTAGGGTTTTTATTTAATATACGTCCTTTAAAAATAGGAGGACTAAAAGGAAATGAATGTTTACTATATCCGTAAGAGAATTTTGTAACAAATAATCTGTCACCCACAAGCAAGTTAGTTTCCATTGATGATGATGGTATATAAAATGGCTGGATTAATATTGATCTTATAAATACTGCAATTATTAATGCATAAAATAATGTTTTAGTATTATCAATTATAAAATTTTTCATTTTTTTCTATTCAAAATAACAAATGCAATTGAGTGGTTTTTTTCATCCGAAAGTGAGAGATGTATATCGTAATTCTTTAATTTAAATTTTTTTTTTAATATATCTTTTATTTTCTGTGAAATTTTAATTTTAGGTGATCCTTTCTTATTATTGTATATTTCAATATCATTAAAATTAATATTATCTCTAAACCCTGTGCCTATTGATTTAACGAAAGCTTCTTTAGCAGCAAATCTTTTTGCAAAGTAATTCGTTTTGTTTCTGTATTTTTTTGATTGTTTAATTTCATTCAATGTAAAGAGTCTTTTTTTAAAACCTTTAATTTTTAGGGATTTTTCTATTCTTTTATTATCAATAATATCAACACCATTACCAATTATCATTAGTTTAATATTTTTCTAAAATTAGTGATTACTTTTTTCATACCAAACATGATGGCCTCTCCAATTATAAAATGTCCAATATTAAATTCCTCTATAGATTTAATCTTTCTTAAAATTTTAGTTGATTTATAATCTAGGCCATGACCTGCATGAACTTCCATTCCTAGTTTTTTTGCTAACGTGGCACAATTTTTTATTTTTTTGAACTCAACTAGATAATTTTTGTTATTTTTAACTTTTAAAGCAAATTTTCCTGTATGAAGTTCCACACATTTTGCATTTAATTCTTTTGATGCAAAAACATCTTTAATATTTGGATTGATGAAAAGACTTGTTCTAATTTTTTTCGAATTTAATTTACTAATTACTTTTTTAATTATTTTTTTGTTTTTGGTGATATTTAAACCTCCTTCAGTGGTTATTTCATTTCTTTTTTCAGGAACTATACAAACAAAATTAGGTTTATATTTTAACGCAATTTTAAGCATTTCATTATTAGCAGCCATTTCTAAATTTATTGGTACTCTTTTAATTTTTGAAAATATAGCTACGTCTTCATCTCTAATGTGTCTACGATCTTCTCTTAAATGAATAGTAATAGAATTAGCACCAAAATTCATAACTTGTTTTGCATATGAAATAGGATCAGGATGTCCTTCTCCTCTGGCGTTTCTTAATGTTGCAATATGATCTACGTTAACACCTAGTCTAGATTTCATTTTAAATATCTACTTCCTGGTTTTGTAATTGGAATTTTTTTCAACTCAATTGGTAAATCATTTTTTTTATAAGTTGGTATTTCTAATTTGATTTGGGAAACAATATTTTTATCTTTAATTTTTAAACTTGGTTTACTAGATCTATTAATCAAACACGCATATCCAACTACTTTTGATTTATATTTTTTTACAAGTCGAGCACATTCTAAACTTGACTTACCTGTAGTAATCACGTCTTCTACTATCAAAACTTTAGAATTTTTTTTAATTGAAAAACCTCTTCTTAAAGTAAATTTCCCATTAACTCTTTCACAAAATATTGTCTCCTTATTCAATAAACTTCCAACGATATAACCTATTACAATACCACCCATAGCTGGTGACAAAATTATATCAATTTTTTTGAATTTTTTTTTTATTTTAGTGCTTAAGGATTTGCAAAATTTTTCTGATTTTTTTGGATAACTTAATAATTTGGCACATTGAACGTATTGAGGTGAATGTAAACCTGAAGATAAAACAAAATGTCCTTCTAAAAGTGCCTTAGTTTTTTTTAAAACCGCTAAAGAATCTTTTAAAGAAAGCATATTTTTTGTTTTTATGTCTAATTATTTTGAAGTTATATTCTTTCTGTTTTAGCTCACTAATAAGTTTTGTAAAGTTTTTCAAATCTTGAATAATTAGGTTGAACCTAAAATTAATGGTTCTCTTAGTCTTTTCTACCATTTCAACACTTGAAATATTTACATTATTGGTTCCAATCATTGTTGTGACATCACCTAGTATTCCAGGTCTATCAGGTAAAGACATCCAAAGTGTAGTGTTATATTTTTTTTCTGTAGGCTTGCTGTCTTCTTTGTATTGCCAGTATCTTCTTATTGCAGCTCTTGCTTTACCAGTTTTAGCACTTGTTATCCAATGCAAAGAAGGTGAGTCTTTTTTTGATGTTAATATTTTAACTACATCTCCATTTCTCAATATTGATTGTAAGGGACTTTCCTTTCCATTTATTTCACATCCAATCGCAGTATCACCTACTTTGGTGTGTACAGCATAAGCAAAATCAATCGGACTTGCTTCTTTGGGTAATTTTATGACTGACCCTTTTGGTGTAAAACAAAAAACATTTTCTTGAAACATTTGGAGTTTTGTATACTCAAAATAATGTTCTGGATTTTCATTTTTATCTATAATTTCTACCAGATCTGCTAGCCAATCATATTCCTTCCAAGTTAAAGAGTTAAACTTTTCTGACGATTTATATTTCCAATGAGAAGCTATACCTCTTTGCGCAAATTCATGCATTTGTTGCGTTCTTAGTTGTATTTCAATCGGTCTTTTATTTGGACCAATCACTGCTGTATGAAGAGATTTATAATTATTTATTTTCGGTGATGAAATGTAATCTTTAAATCTACCGGGTATACAATTCCATTTATTATGTATCACACCTAAGGTTTTGTAACAATTTTCAACATTATCTAAAATTATTCTAAAACCAATTATGTCTGTAATTTGCTCTAGTGAGGTTCTTTTTTTTTGTATTTTTCTCCAAATAGAAAAAGGTGTTTTTTCTCTAGAATAAATTTTAAAATCAATATTATTTTCATTTAATAGATTTTCAAATTCATTAAGAACTGAATTATAATTAATCAAATTATTATCTTTTATTGTGTCTAATCTATCTTTGATCATTTTTCTTGCTTCAGGATTTAAAATATCGAAAGAAAGATCTTCAAGTTCATCTCTTATTCTATTCATTCCCATTCTATCAGCTAGAGGAGCATAAATTTCCATAGTTTCTTTAGCAATTCTTTTTCTTTTTTCCTCTTTATCAATAGCCTTCAAAGTTCGCATATTATGCAAACGATCTGCAAGTTTCACAAGAAGTACTCTAATATCTTTAGAAGTTGCCAGGATGAGTTTTCTAAAATTTTCAGCTTTTGAATTAGAAATAGCTTGGTTTTCAAAAACTGAAATTTTTGTAACTCCATCAACTAAATCAGCAACTTCTTTCCCAAATTGTTCTTCTATAGTTTTATAAGTTGCGTAAGTATCTTCTATGGTATCGTGAAGTAAACCAGTTGCTATCGTTGCACTATCCAACTTAAGTTCAGTTAAAATATTTGCAACAGCAACAGGATGAATGACGTAGGGATCTCCTGATTGTCGTTTTTGATCTTTATGAACTTTCACTGCAAAATCATATGCTTTGCTTAGAGTTTCTGGGTTAAGAAACTTATTGTATGATTTAACCTTATTTATTAATTCGTCAGAATTTAGCATCAGTTTATTATATCACTTATTTAGATAACTTTAATACTTCTTAAATTATTTTTTTTTAAAGAAGATAAGAGTTTTACTATATTTTTTTTTAATTTTGGGTGAGACCAATTTTTGCATATTTCAAACAGTGGCATAAGTACAAAGTTTCTATTATGCATTCTTGGATGCGGGATCTCTAAATTGATAAATTTTTTATTTGATTTAGTAATCTTTCCATTAAAATCTAATATATCAATATCACAATTTCTTGGATGATTTTTAGGAGCTATTTTTCTGCCTAATTTTTTTTCTATAGACTTAATTATTTTAAACAGCTCAAATTGATTTAATTTTGTTTTTATCAGTAATACAGCATTAATAAATTTTGGAAAACTAGGATCTGGCCATGAATCAGTCTCATAATAACTAGATGTTTTGATAATTTTAATATCATAAGTTTCCAATAAATATTTAGATTTTTCTAAAAAATGTATTCTATTTCCTAAATTAGAACCTATTGATAGATATACATTTTTAACTTGAGCGTCTGAAATATCTAGCTTTTTCACGGTTCCAATCTTTAGTTTTTTTGGTTTGTCGCTTATCGTATTGTTTTTTGCCCTTTGCAACTGCTATTTCAACTTTAGCTTTACCTTTTTTAAAATACATTTTAGTTGGAACAAGAGTTAAACCATCCTCGTTCATTTTACCAATTAGTTTGTTAATTTCCCTTTTGTTAAATAACAATTTTCTTTCTGAGTAAGGATTGTGGTTTGAATAACTGGCTTGTTTATATATGGGTATATGTGAATTAATTAAAAAAATTTCTCCTTCTTTTTCTACTGCGTATGACTCTGCAATATTTATTTTTCCATCTCTTACAGATTTTATTTCAGAACCTTTTAGTACAATTCCTGCTTCTAAGATTTCCTTAAAGAAAAAATTAAAAGATGCTTTTCGATTTATTGTAATGATCTTGATGCCAGATGTAGATTTATCACTCATCAATAAGTTTTGCTACTTTCAATGCTTTCTCGACTTCCTTTTTTGTATTTTCAGTTATTTTTACCAAAGGTAATCTTACAGTATCATCG
Organism: uncultured Pelagibacteraceae bacterium; assembly: GCA_902589315.1. Taxonomy (GTDB): domain Bacteria; phylum Pseudomonadota; class Alphaproteobacteria; order Pelagibacterales; family Pelagibacteraceae; genus Pelagibacter. The sequence continues at coordinate 95,558 of CACISK010000005.1, read as the reverse complement.
CATAGACCAAGTAATTTAGCAGCATACTTAACTGGTGAAGGATTGCTTTCTATAAATAAATTTTTATGCAACGGTTGCAACATATCATCAAGTTGTTGAGCCTTTATTAAATCATCCTCATTTGAAGATTTTGATAATTTTTGAAATTCAGAACATAACTTGGGAGCTACGTTTGCTGTAACACTAATTGTTCCAACGCCTCCTCGTTTATTAAATTCAAAAGCATTATCATCGTTTCCAGTAAGTTGAATGAAATCATTACCCATTTTTTCTTTTTGTTGATCAACACGATTTAGATCACCAGTTGCATCTTTAACTCCAACTATATTTTTTAATTCATATAATCTAGCCATTGTTTCAACGCTCATATCGATTACTGAACGACTTGGAATGTTATAAATTATAATTGGAATTCCACAGTTATCATTGATTGATTTATAATGTTGATATAATCCTTCTTGAGTGGGTTTATTATAATATGGTGTAACAACTAAAGCACCATCCGCACCAGCTTTTTCAGCGTGTTTAGTTAATGATACGGCTTCTTCTGTAGAATTAGATCCTGTGCCAGCTATTATGGGAAGTTTACCGGTAGCTTCTTTTATACACAATTCAATTGTTCTCTCATGCTCATCATGTGATAATGTTGGTGACTCACCTGTTGTTCCAACTGGAACTAACCCATTTGTTCCATTTTCCAGATGATGATTTATTATTTTTATGTAACTTTCTTCGTCAAGCTTGTTGTCTTTAAACGGTGTAATTAATGCTACATTTGATCCTTTAAACATAATTATTTATAACATAAGTTGTTTGATTTAATAAAATGTATTTAAAATTATTAACAACAATTATCCTTTTTTTCTTATCGTTTCAATCTGCTTTTTCAAACGAAACAATACTTCCTATTAAAAAACCAGATTTAAATGAAAAAAATACAACAAAAAAAATAGCTGAAATCATTCCTCTACCAAAACCATCTGAAAAAGAAGATGAAATTCAAATGGAAATAAAAATTACTACCACGGAGATATTTAAGAAAATTGATGGTGTAATAATTCCAAAAAATAAGCCTCTAATAGTTAAAGAAAAATTAAGAAAGATAAAAAAACAAAAATTTTATAGCGATAGAGATTTGAGATATGCAAAACAAGCTATTTCATTTATGGAGAAAAGTAATTGGAGGGATGCAAAAAAAGCTGCAAGTAAAGCAAGAGCAAAATCTATTTATGATTTTATTCAATGGAGACATCTACTTACAACTGGTAACAGGGCTACTTTTACAGAATATAAACAGTTTATCGAAAGAGTAAAAGATTATCCAAGGATAGATAGAGTTCGTTACTTAGGAGAGCATAAAATAAATTCTAAAAATCATACTAAAAATGAAATTATACAGTGGTTCGATAAACACCCTCCTTTAAGTGGATTTGGAAAAATGATGCTAGGCGATGCTTTGTTATCAAAAAATAAAGAAACAGCTATAAATTTAATAAAAGAAGGATTTATTACAGCTGATTTAAGTAAAAATGATCTTATTTTTTTTAGAAAGAAATTTAAAAAATATTTGAACAGTAGTGATTATATTAAAAGAGCAGATTATTTAGCTTGGGAGAATAAATATTGGGACCTAAAAAGAATGTTAAGATATCTACCTAAAGATTATCAACTTTTATATACAGCAAGGCAATTGTTAATGAGCAGATCTTATGGTGTTGATAGCGCTATCTCGAATGTGCCTTCAAGTTTAAAAAAGGATGCAGGTTTAAATTATGATAGACTCAAATGGAGAAGGAAAAGAGGAAGAGTTGATAGTTCTTTAGAAATTTTACTAAGTATCAAAAATAATAAAGACTATATGGTTCGCCCAGATAAATGGTGGGTTGAAAGATCAATAATTGCGAGATCACTTATTTATAAGAAAAGATATGAGCAAGCTTATAAAATTACAAGTAAACATGGTCTATCAGAGGGTGCTGAATTAGCTGAAGCTGAATGGATGAGTGGATGGATTGCTTTAAGTTTCTTAAAAGACCCAATTTTAGCAAAAAGTCATTTTACTAAATTTTATAATAATGTTGGATATCCAATTAGTTTATCAAGAGGTGCTTATTGGCTTGGAAAAGCGAATTTGGCACTAAATAATAAGGAAGAAGCAGATAAGTGGTTTAAAGAAGGTTCAAAATATCTAACAACCTATTATGGTCAATTATCTCATATGAAAATATATCCAAATAAAACTTTTGAACTTAAAGAAAGTACTCAAGTTGATAAAAATTATGCTGAAAGTTTTTACAAAAATAAATTAGTGGCGATAGTACATTTATTAGATGAAGTAAAAAAAGATAAATATACGAAACATATTTTAAGATTTCTAGCAAATGATAATGTTTCAGCAGGGAGTGAAGTATTAGCAGCAAAACTAGCAACTGACATCTCTAGATTTGATTTTGCTATTCAGGTTTCTAAAATAGCATCTTATCAAAAAAGGTTTCATAACAAATATAATTATCCAGTAATAAGCACTCCGAATAAAGTTGGATCAAGAAAAATCCCAGAACAAGCTTTAATATTATCTATTATAAGACAAGAAAGTGAGTTTGATATATCTGCAAGAAGTAGAGTTGGAGCACAAGGCTTAATGCAGTTAATGCCTTACACAGCTAAGACAGTTGCTAAGCAGGCAAAAGTTTCTTATTCAAAATCTCGTTTAACAACAAGTCCTGAGTATAATATAAATTTAGGATCTTTTTATATTGCAGGTTTAATTCTTGATTATGATGGATCCTACCCTTTCGCTGTAGCAGCATATAATGCAGGACCAAAAAGAGTGAAGTATTGGAAAAAAATAAATAAAAATCCTCAAAAGAAACAAATTGATTATGTTGATTGGGTAGAACTTATTAAGTTTAAGGAGACCAGAAACTATGTTCAGAGGGTTATGGAGAATTATAATGTTTATAGATACATTTTGTCTCAAAAACCAATATTTTTAAAAGATTTTTTTAGAAATAATCCACTCTATTAATGGCGGAAGGAGAGGGATTCGAACCCTCGGTACACCTTTTCAAGCGTACGGCGGTTTAGCAAACCGCTGGTTTAAACCAGCTCACCCATCCTTCCACGATAGTATGTGTAACTTGAAATCATTGAATATTCAATCATATTCAAGTAATTTCTCCAAAATATGAAAAACAAATATTCAGTATTCTCTCTAATAAAAAATGCTTTATCACAGCATGAGAATTGGCAACAAGCTTGGGGAAATCCAGAGCCAAAAAAAGAATACGATGCTATTATTGTGGGTGGTGGCGGACACGGTTTAGCTACTGCTTATTATTTGGCAAAGAAACATAATTTAAAAAATATTGCAGTATTAGAAAAAGGTTGGATTGGTGGTGGAAATACAGGGCGTAACACTACAATCATTAGATCAAATTATTTATGGGATGCTAGTGCTGGTTTATATGATCATGCACTTAAGCTATGGGAAAATTTATCTCAAGAGCTAAACTACAATGTGATGTTCAGTCAAAGAGGTGTAATGAATTTAGCTCACAATCTTCAAGATGTAAGAGATTTAAAAAGAAGAACACATGCCAATAGACTAAACGGAATTGATGCTGTTTGGTTAAATACCGAGGAAGTTAAAAAATTTTGCCCAATTATAAATACATCACCTGATATCAGATACCCAGTTTTAGGTGGAACGTTACAAAGAAGAGCGGGAACTGCAAGACATGATGCTGTTGCCTGGGGTTATGCAAGAGGCGCAAGCGAAATGGGTGTTGATATAATTCAAAACTGTGAAGTTAAAGGAATAAAGAGAAATGGAGATAGAGTTGAAGGATTAGAAACTAATAAAGGATTTATAAAAACTAATAAAATTGGAGTTGTTGCAGCAGGCCACTCAAGTGTAATTGCAAATATGGCTGGATTAAAACTTCCTCTTGAGAGTAAACCATTACAAGCGTTAGTTTCAGAGCCAGTAAAACCAATTATTGATACTGTTGTAATGTCAAATGCTGTTCATGCTTATGTAAGTCAATCGGATAAAGGCGAATTAGTTATAGGTGCGGGAACAGATTCATATGTTTCATATACACAAAGAGGTAGTCATAATATTGTAGAAGAAACTTTAAAGGCTATTCTAGAGCTCTACCCTATTTTTAGTAGAATGAAAATGTTAAGACAATGGGGAGGAATTGTTGATATATGTCCAGATGCAAGTCCTATTATAAGTAAAACTAATATAAAAGGTTTATATTTTAATTGTGGTTGGGGTACAGGTGGTTTTAAAGCTACTCCAGGATCGGGAGATTTGTTTGCGCACACAATCGCAAATGATGAGCCACATAAATTAAATGCAGCATTTAATTTAAATAGATTTGTAAGCGGTGATCTTGTTGATGAACATGGTGCTGCAGCAGTTGCACATTAGTAATGTTTTTAATTAATTGTCCATTTTGTGGAGAGAGAGATCAAAGCGAATTTTCTTCAGGTGGCGAAGCTCATATAGTTAGACCAAAACAACCAACTGAACTTAGCGATGATGAATGGGCGGAATATCTATTTATGAGAAAAAATATTAAAGGTATTCAATTTGAAAGATGGAATCATGTTCATGGATGCAGAAAATGGTTCAACGTCGTTAGAGACACATCGAATGATAAAATATTATCTGTTTATAAAATGGGTGAAAAACCCCCTGTTAATTATAAGTAATGCCCAATTATAGAATTCATAAAACCGAATATATTGATGAAACTAAGAGAGTTTCATTTAAATATGATGGCAAGACTTACTTTGGATATGAGGGTGATACCTTGGCATCTGCACTTTTAGCAAATGGTATTCATTTAGTCGGCAGAAGTTTTAAATATCACAGACCAAGGGGTATAGTTTCTTGTGGAGCAGAAGAGCCTAATGCAATTTGTCAAATTGGTAGTAAAAAAGACCTAACAGAACCAAATGCAAGAGCTACCGAGTTAGAATTGTATGAAGGATTAGAAGCAAGTTCTCAAAATTGCTGGCCTAACGTAAAATTTGACATCGGGGGTATTAATAATTTTATATCACCGTTAATTCCTGCAGGCTTTTATTATAAAACATTTATGTGGCCAAAGAGTTTTTGGAAAAAAGTATATGAACCATTAATACGATTATCTGCGGGTTTGGGAAAATCTCCTACGGAACCAGATCCTGATATCTATGATCACAAATATGTTCACTACGATGTATTGGTAATCGGTGGTGGAGTTTCAGGTATTATTGCTGCAAAAATGGCTGCAAAAAATAATTTAAAAACTTTATTAGTAGATGACAAAAAAATACTAGGTGGTTCTACAATTTATCAAAACAATGAGTCTTTTAAGATTGATGATAAATTATCAAGTGAATGGTTAAAAAATGAAATTCAAGAAATTAAAAAATTAAGTAATTTAACAATTAAGACAAGAACAAGTATTGCAGCTTATCATGGATACAATTTTCTTTTAGCTAAAGAAAATTTAACAGATCATTTACCAGAGGAAAAAAAGAAAAATAAGATTAGACAACGATTATGGAAAATAAGAGCAAAAAAAGTTGTAATTGCAACTGGATCAATTGAAAGACCACTTGTATTCAACAATAATGATAGACCAGGAATATTATTATCTAATTCTATAAACAAATATTTGGATTATTACGGCGTTACCTGTGGAGAAAATATAATATTATTTACAAATAATGATAGTGCATACGAAACTTCAATTTCACTTCATAAAAAAGGTATAAAGAATATAATTGTTGATTTAAGAAAATCTGCTAGCTCTGAATTAATCAAACAAGCAGAAAGTCTAGGAATAAAAATCTACTTCAATCATGTTGTAACAAATACTTTTGGATACAGAAAAATAAATTCATTAGAAATCATGAAACTATCAGAAGATGGAAATACTACTGTAGGCAATAAAATTAGATTAAGTTGTGACTGTTTAGGAATGAGTGGTGGATGGACACCTATGGTGCATATGCATACTCAATCTGGAGGTAAATTAGATTTTAGAGATGAAGACCAAGTATTCTTACCAAAAGAAAATAGTGAGGATCAAATTTCTGTTGGTTCATGCAATGGAGATTTTGATTTAGAAAATATTATAGATAAAACAGTCAATAAAATTAATAAATTCTTAGATATAGATAATCAAGATTACCAAGAAACAAATATAATTTGCTCTAAAGAAAATGATAAAAGAAATATATGGCTTTTACCAAATAAAATACCTTTAGGTAAAACAAAATGCTTTATAGATTTTCAAAATGACTCAACTGCAAAAGATATTAAATTAGCCTTAAAAGAAGGCTTTAGATCAATTGAACATGTAAAAAGATATACAACGACTGGTATGGCAACAGATCAGGGAAAGTTATCTAATATGCACGCACTTGGGATTATAGCTGATACAGCTGGTGTAAAAATGGGTACATTGGGAACAACTACATTTAGGCCTCCATTCACACCATTAACTTTCGGAACACTAGTTGGGAGAAATGTTGGAAAATTTTTTGAAGTAGTAAGAAAAACATCCATGCATGAATGGCATGTAGAAAATAATGCAGAATTTGAAAATGTTAGTCAGTGGAAAAGACCCTGGTACTATGCAAAAAATGGAGAAAATATGCATGATGCTGTTCAAAGAGAAAGTAAAGCGGCACGTGACAGTGCAGGTATCTTAGACGCATCAACTCTAGGAAAAATTGATATCCAAGGAACAGATGCGTCAGAATTTTTAAATCGAGTTTACACAAATGCTTGGTCAAAACTTGCAATCGGAAAATGTAGATACGGACTTATGTTAAACGAGGATGGTATGGTTTATGACGACGGTGTTACTACAAGAATATCTGAAAATCATTATCTTATGACAACTACTACTGGGGGAGCCGCAAATGTATTAAGCAAACTTGAGGATTATTTACAAACGGAGTGGCCAGAGTTAGATGTTTATTTAACATCAGTGACAGATCATTATTCTACAGCAAGTATTTGTGGTCCAAATTCAAAAAAAATTCTTAACAAACTTTTTCCAAACTTAGATTTAAGTGATGAAAACTTTCCTCATATGTCATTTAAAGAAGATAAACTTGAAAATATAAATTGTAGAATAATGAGAATAAGTTTTACAGGTGAACTAAGCTATGAAATTAACATAGAGTCGAAATATGGAAATTCATTATGGAAAATGTGTATAGAAGCTGGGAAAGAGTTTAATTTGACACCTTATGGTACTGAAACAATGCACCTACTCAGAGCTGAAAAAGGTTTCATTATTGTTGGACAAGATACAGACGGCACAATGACTCCTTCAGACTTACAGATGGATTGGATTGTAAGTAAAAAGAAATATGACTTCATTGGTAAAAGATCTTTATATAGAAGTGATACTATTAGAGAAGATAGAAAGCAATTGGTAGGACTACTTACAGATGATCCAAAAGAAATTTTGGAAGAAGGTGCTCAAATTGTTTCAGACATTAAATCAAAGCCTATAGATATGCTAGGACATGTAACTTCAAGCTATTTTAGTCCAAACCTAAATAAATCAATTGCCTTGGCTGTAGTTAGAAGTGGTAAAACAATGAAGGGTCAAAAGTTAATTATTCCAATGGAAAACAAAAATATTAATGTGACCGTTTCTGACACAATTTTTTTAGACAAGGAGAATAAAAGACTAAATGCTTGACATTTTACATCCAAATATTTCGAATATTAATAAAAACAATATCGATATTAATTTATCTGAAGAAAAAATTAAAATTAATATCAGGGGAAAAAATAAAGAATTTTTTACCAAAGTGGGTAAAATTCTATCTATTATTTTACCTTCTGAGTCAAATACCAGTTCATCAAATGAAAACTATGATGTTTTGTGGCTAAGTCCGGATGAATGGATGATATATTTTGATGAAAATAAAAATTCAAATATTTTTGATCAACTTTATAAAGATATTTCGTCTTTAAATTTTGGATCAATTACTGATATCTCTTCACAATTAATTTGCATAAATATAAAAGGAGAAAATATATTTGAATTATTATCATCTGGATCACCTTTTAATTTCGAAAAATTTAAAAATAATGTTGGTTCATCAACACAAACGATAGTAAATCATATTGATGTAATTCTTCATCACAAGTCAAAGAATAATGTTAATTTATTTGTAAGAAGATCGTTTTCAGAACACCTTTATGAATGGTTAGTTGATAGCTCTAATTTTGTCTAATTTATAATTCAAATAAAAATAAGTATAACCAAGATACATCAGAGAGAAAATCCAATTGAATATTACCCATAACCAAAAAAATTCAGAAAAGTCAGAATTAAAATAAATTGCAGTATAAAATACGACAAATGGAAAAATTCCATTTCGGCAAATATTAGCAATCAATGCGTTTTCAGCTTTTTTTAAAGCCATAAAAAAACCATTTGATAAAAAAAATATTGGATAAGCTGGTAGCACAAAGGCTGAAATCTCTAAATATAATTTTCCAAATTCAACGACCTCTAAATCTTTTGAAAATAATTTTGTTATCATTTCAGCACCAAAATAAATAATAAAAGAAGAAATAATCATTATAATGAAAGCATATTTTATAGCTTGGAAGTAAGTTTCTTTAATTCTTAAAATATTTCGTGCACCAAAATTTTGAGCAATAATTGTGATAATTGCTGTATTTATTCCCAAGATTGGCAATAAAACCACTTGTTCTATTTTGGTGCCAGCTCCATAACCAGCTGCTGCATATTCTCCTGATAAACCTGCATATTTGAATACAATAGCAGAAGCAATAGAATAACCGCAAATTGAAATTATTATTGGCATAGATTGAAAAAAAATATTTTTTAAAAAAAAAAATTTAGGAATAAAATAAGAAATAAGTATGTTTTTAATTAATTTACTTTTTAAAACTTTTTTAAATATAATTAAAAAAGCGACCGTTTGAGCAATTAGAGTTGCTATTGCAATACCCTTCATACCCAAAGCTGGTATGAAATAAAATCCAAATATTAAAATTGGATTTAACAATATGTTTAAAAAAAAAGATAATATTAAAGCATTTCTATAAGTTTTCGTATCGCCTTCTGCATGAAGTAATGAATTTAATGCAACAACTAAAATAAAAATAAATGAACCAAGGAAAATGATATCTGTATATTGTAAGCCAAGATTTATTACCTCGTTAGTTGAACCCATAATTGAAAAAAGGTCTGATGCATAATTTAAACCAATAAAAGTAATCAACAGAATTATCAAAAAAGAAAAGAAAATTAATTGACAGAAATAAATTGAAGCAATTTTATTATTTTTTTCTCCAATGCTATTACCTATCAGTGATGTACCTGCAACTGTGATACCAATAGATGAGGCAATAATAATAAAATAAATTGGAAAAGATTTTGTTAAAGCTGACAAAGCTTCAGGTGATATTTTTCCTGCAAAATATGTATCAGCAATATTATATAACGTTTGAAAGAGTGTACCTACAGATGCAGGTATCGCTAATTTTTTAATTAATTCTTTGATGTCATCACTTAATATATTCATGATATTATTTTTTTGAATTTATCATTTGATTGTGCCTCATTGTGAAACGTTTTATTTGATCATTTGTCAATTTATCAAAACAATTTGGACATGATAGGCCTACTTTATACTTTTTTGATTTGGTTAGTTTTTTATGCAATGGCATTCTACAACCACCACAAACAGTATAATTTCCAATTTCTAGGTTTTTTTTAATAGTAACTCTTTTATCAAAAACAAAACATTCACCATTCCACTTACTTTTTTTTGGATCAGTTTTGTTAAGATAATTTAAGATACCACCCTTAAGCATATAAACATTTTTAAAACCTTTATTATTAAGATAATTAGACGCTTTTTCACACCTAATACCTCCGGTGCAAAACATCCCTATTGATTCATCTTTACTAAATTTTGATAAATAATTTTTAAAATCTCTAAAATTTTTAGTTTCTGGATTAAGAGCATTTTTAAATGTACCAATCTTATATTCAAAAGGTTTTCTGGCATCAATCAGTTTAATATTTTTTTTAGATATAAATTCGTCCCATTTTTTAGGTGATAAATATTTCTTATTAAAAAAATTTTTAAAATTAATTTTTTCATTAATTGGAACTACTTCATCTTTTATTTTAACTTTATTTTTTGTGTATGGTAATATTTTTGAGTTAAATTTATTTTGAATATCAAATCTATCAATTGATAAGATATTCTTTATTTTTGTAATTGTAAGCTTAATTTTTTTATGACTACCTGATATTGTACCATTAATTCCTTCAGGAGATAATATTATAAGACCTTTAATATCAAGCTTATTAGTTTCTTTTAAAATATTTTTTTTAATAATTTTTAATTTATTAAGTTTTGATATTTTATAAAAAGATAGGATTTCAAACATAATTACCAACAAACTGTAAAACCATCACCAATTGGTAAAATATACTTATTAATAGGTGATTTTTTTATGTATTTATTAAATTCTCTTAATTTTATAGTTAATTTGTCTTTTATCTTTGGATTTGCAACATCTCCTTTCCAAAGTGTATTATCAATTAAAATTATACCCTTTTTGGTTTTTAATTTAAGAGACTGATTAAAATAATTTATATAATTTTCTTTATCTGCATCAATTAATATCACGTCATATTTTTCCTTTTTCTTAATTAGATTTTCAAGAGCAATTTTTCCATTTTCACAAAGAAGATTTATTTTTTTATCTTGCTTTGCTTCTTTAAAAAACTTAATTGCCTCATTGTTAGTTTTTAAATTTTTATCTATACCAATTAATTTGCAATTCTTAGGTAAGGCAAGTGCAGCAGATAAAATGCTGTAACCTGTAAAAGTGCCAATTTCTAAATATGATTTATAGTTATTAATTTTTATGATAAATTGTATGAAGTTAGCTTGTAGAATTGAAATTTGTAATTTTTTAATATGACCAAGTTTTTCGTTATATTTTAATAATTTTTTTTGTGCTTTGTGAAGATTATTTGTATGTGAAAAAATATAATTGATCATATTTTGATCAATTATGAAATTTTTATCCATTCAACTTTTCTTTTAATATTTTGTTTATTAATTGAGGATTGCCTTTTCCTTTACTTTCTTTCATGGCTTGACCAACAAAAAAACCAAATAATTTATCTTTACCAGATTTATATTCAGCAACCTTATCTGAATTATTTTCAATAACTTTATTTATCAATTCCTCTATCGCTTTTGGATCGCTTTCTTGTTTTAAACCTTTTTCTTTTACTATTATAAATGGATCTTGATCTCCATCTATCATTTGTTCAAAAACCGTTTTAGCTATTTTTCCTGATATAGTTCCATCTTTTATAAGGTTTATAAGTTTTGATAGATTTTTAGCACTAACTGGGCTTTGAGATATTTCTAAATTTTTTTCATTTAAAACTGCAAATAATTCACCAGTAATCCAGTTTGTTGCTAATTTAACATCTGAATTTTTTATAACTTCTTCAAAGAAATTTGATGTTTCAATATCAGATACCAAAATTGTCGCTTCATATGGTGAAAGATTAAATTTATCTATAAATCTTTTTTTCTTTTCATCTGGTAATTCAGGTATATCTGATTTTATTTTTTCAATTAACTCTTGGCTTATTTCAAGCGGTAATAGATCTGGATCAGGAAAATATCTGTAATCATGCGCGTCTTCTTTTGATCTCATAGATCTTGTCTCATTTCTTTTAGTGTCAAAAAGTCTTGTCTCTTGATCTATGTCTTTCCCCTCCTCTAACAAATCTATTTGTCTATTTGCTTCGGATATTATTGCCATTTGCATAAATTTTATTGAATTAACATTTTTAATTTCACACCTGGTGCCAAATTCAGTCTCCCCTTTTAATCTTACTGATACATTAACATCTGCCCTCAAAGAACCTTCTTGCATATTGCCATCACATGTTCCTAAATATCTCATTATCGATCTTAATTTTTTTATATAAACGTTGACTTCATCTGGAGATCTCAAATCAGGCTTACTTACTATTTCCATTAAAGCCACCCCAGATCTATTTAAATCAACTAATGTATTATTTGGATCAATATCATGAATACTTTTACCTGCATCTTGCTCTAAGTGTAATCTTTCAATTCCAATTTCTTTTTGACCATTCGGCATATCTAAAATTACTTTTCCTTCACCGACAATTGGATATTTGTATTGAGAGATTTGATATCCTTGGGGTAAATCTGCATAAAAATAATTTTTTCTATCAAAGACAGATTTTTTATTTATTATGGCTTTAAGTCCTATTCCAGTTTTAATTGCTTGTTCAACACAAAATTCATTTATAACTGGTAACATTCCTGGAAATGCTGCATCTACTAGACTAACTTGTGTGTTTGGTTCTGCACCAAATTTTGTTGATGATTGAGAGAAAAGTTTTGACTCTGAAGTAACTTGAGCGTGCACTTCTAAACCAATTATCACTTCATATTGTTTATTTTCTCTTTCAATAAGATATTCACTATTTTTACTCACTTAACCACCAGTCTGAAATATCATTTTTAAAATTAATCTTATCTTCTAATGCATAAGAAATATTAAGTATATTTTGTTCATCAAAAGGTTTTCCAATTACTTGAAGGCCTAAAGGATAATTATTTTTATCTTTACCAGCTGGTATAGAAATACCTGGTAAGCCCGCTAGATTTATTGGAACTGTAAATATATCATTTAAATACATTGATACTGGATCATTTGTTTTTTCACCAATTTTAAATGCTGAGCTTGGAGTAGATGGAGTTAAAATTGCATCAACTTTAGAAAAGGCATCATCAAAATCTTTTTTTATTAATTGTCTTACTTTCTGCGCTTTTAGATAATAGGCATCATAGTAACCAGAAGATAAAACATAAGTTCCAATCATAATTCTTCTTTTAACTTCATCACCAAAACCTTCAGATCTAGTTTTTTCGTACATTTCTATTAAATTTTGACCAGGAGATCTAAATCCATATTTAACACCATCATATCTTGCTAGATTTGAAGATGCTTCAGCTGGTGCAACAATATAATAAGTTGGTAATGCGTAATTAGTATGTGGAAGCGAAATATCGATAATTTCTGCTCCGCAATCTTTTGCATATGAGATACCATTTTTCCATAGCTGTTCAATTTCGTCAGGCATATTGTCAACTCTATATTCTTTAGGAATACCAATTTTCTTTCCTTTAATATCTTTTGATAATTCTTTTGAATAACAATTTCTTTTGTAATCAATTGAGGTTGAATCTTTTTGATCAAATGAAGAGATCACCTCTAAAAGCATAGAACAGTCTCTTACATTTTTCGTCATAGGTCCTGCTTGGTCTAAAGATGAAGCAAATGCTACAATTCCATAACGAGAACAACTTCCATATGTAGGTTTAAGTCCAACAGTTCCTGTAAATGATGCTGGTTGACGAATAGATCCGCCTGTATCTGTTCCAATGGTAACTGGAGTTAAATTTGCAGCAACAGCTGCAGAAGAACCTCCTGAAGATCCACCAGGGACTAAATTTTCTCCTACCGGATTTTGAACATTTCCAAAAAAACTAGTTTCATTTGAAGAGCCCATAGCAAATTCATCACAATTAAGTTTACCAAGAAGTATTGCTCCTTGACTCCACAAATTTTGAGTAACTGTAGACTCATATGTGGGAACGAAGTTATTTAATATTTTGCTACCTGCTGTTGTTCTAACTCCATTTGTACAAAATAAATCTTTAACAGCAATGGGAATACCTGGTAGTTTTAAATCAAAGTTGGGATTAGAATCAAATTTCTTTGATTGATCTATTGCTTTTTCAAAATTATCCGTAACATAAACATTTAATTTTTTTGATTTTTCAGCATGGTCTATAAATGCTTTTGTAATTTCCCCTGAAGATAGTTTTTTTTCTTTTATATTCGATGTTAATTCGAATAAACTTTGACTTGTTATATCTGACATTATTCAACAACCTTTGGTACAACAAAAAAATCTTTATTTTCTTCAGGAGAGTTTTTTAAAATTTTTTCTCTAATATTTTCTGATTTAATTTCATCTTTTCTAAATCTTAGGGTGGTTTCAGCAATTGATGTTAAGGCTTGAACATTATCAGTATTTAATTCATTTAATTTTTCTATAAATTCAAATATATTATTTAAGTCGCCCTTTAATTTATTAGCTTTTTCATCATCAATAGAAATTCTTGCTAATTTCGAAATGTGCTTTACTGTTTTAAGATCTATACTCATATGGTAAAAATATTGCCGCAAACTATCACTTAAGTAAATAATATACAATATGATCACAATTGAGGAATTTAAAAAGAAACAGCTAAATACATCTAGATTAATTGGTCTTGATTTAGGTTCAAAGAGAATTGGTGTAGCTATATGTGATGAAAATCAAAAAATTGCCACACCGCTTAAAACAATAAACAAATCCAAATTTGAAGATCTTATCAATGAATTAGAGGATATTATTAAAGAAAATAATATTAAAGGAATAATTATTGGAAATCCAATTAATATGGATGGTAGCTTAGGTAAATCCTCTCAATCAGTAAATGATGTGTCAAAAGCAATATCAAAAGAAATTGATCTTCCAATAAGTCTTTGGGATGAAAGATTATCAACAGTTGGAGCGTTTAAATTAACCGAAAATTTAGGTATTAACGTAACTAAAAGAGAAAAAAATATAGATAAAAATGCTGCTGCATTTATCTTACAGGGTGCCATAGATTTTATTAATAATTAATACTTGCATTAATCAACCTTTGTGGCTATAGAGTTGGTTTTAATGGCAACTAAAACCAAAGCTATTAAAATTTCTCAAAAACATCTCCTAGGTATTCAAGATTTATCAATAAATGATGTTAATTTAATCTTAAAAGAAGCTGAAAAATTTATTGAATTAAACAAAAGCAAAAATAAAAAATTAGATTTACTTAAGGGGAAAACTCAAATTAACCTCTTTTTTGAACCATCAACAAGAACACAAAGCTCATTTGAGCTAGCAGGAAAAAGATTAGGTGCAGATGTTATGTCAATGAATATAACAAACTCAGCAATTAAAAAAGGTGAAACGCTAATAGACACCGCAATGACATTAAATGCAATGCATCCTGATATAATAGTTATTAGACATCAAGATTCAGGAGCTTGTAATCTTTTATCTCAAAAAGTTAATTGTGCTGTTTTAAATGCTGGTGATGGAAGGAGAGAGCACCCTACCCAAGCATTACTTGATGCATTAACTATATTGAATAGGAAAAAAAAAATTCAAGGATTAAAGGTTGCAATTTGTGGAGATATTCTACATTCAAGAGTAGCAAGATCTAATATTTACTTGCTAAACATGTTGGGTGCCGAAGTTAATATTGTAGCTCCTTCAAACCTTTTGCCAAAAGATATAGAAAAATTTGGGGTTAATATTTTTTCAAATATGAAGAAAGGTGTAAAAGATTGCGACATAGTAATGATGCTTAGACTTCAAAATGAAAGAATGAGTAGTTCATTCCTGTCATCTAATAGAGAGTACTATGAATACTATGGACTAACACAGGATAAATTAGAATATGCAAAATCAGATTCAATTATTATGCATCCTGGTCCAATGAACCGCGGTATTGAAATTGATACAAAACTAGCTGATGACACAAATATGAGTGTTGTAAAAGAACAAGTTGAATTAGGTGTTGCGATAAGAATGGCATGTTTAAAAATTTTTTGTGAATGATGAAAAAGAAATACTTTATTAACGCAAATATAATTGATCCTCATAACAACATAAGTGAGATAGGAGGATTAATAATAGGTGAAGATGGAAAAATTGAAGGTGTTGGAAAAAAAGTGAATAAAAACAACATTCCTAGTAGAGAAAAAGTTATTGATTTAAAAGAGAATTATATTTTCCCAGGTATAGTTGATATGAGAGTATTTGTGGGTGAACCAGGTTATGAATATAAAGAAAATTTCAGAACTTTGA
The DNA here is from genome assembly GCA_902589315.1 of uncultured Pelagibacteraceae bacterium. GTDB lineage: Bacteria > Pseudomonadota > Alphaproteobacteria > Pelagibacterales > Pelagibacteraceae > Pelagibacter. The sequence goes on along the minus strand of CACISK010000005.1, from coordinate 79,506 downwards.
GCAATGCTGCATTATCCGGGGGAGTAACCTCAGTTGTAACAATGCCTAATACTGATCCAATAATCGACAACGTTTCAATAGTAGATTTTTTAAAAAGACGAGGCAGAGATAAATCAAAAATAAATATATTTCCCACAGCATCTCTAACAAAGGGTACTGAAGGTACAAATATGACAGAGTTTGGTCTTCTGCAAAGTAAAGGGATAATAGCATTTACAGATGGAATTAGAACAATTCAGAATACAAGAGTTATGTCCAGAATAATGAATTCAGCAAAAGATTTAGGATCTTTAATAATGCAACATGCGGAAGATCAAGAATTAGCTGAAAATGGCATGATAAATGATGGAATAATTTCGACAAAACTTGGTTTGCAAGGTATCCCAGAAATAGCTGAACTAATAATTATAGAGAGAGATTTAACATTATTAGAAGAATATAATTGTCGTTATCACATTTCTCAGATTTCATCAGGAAAAGCAGTTGAAATTATCAGAGATAGAAAAGATAAAGTAAGATTTTCCTGTGGGGTATCAATAAATAATTTATCTTTAAATGAAAATGATATTGGTGACTTTAGAACTTTTTTAAAATTGTCTCCGCCACTCAGGACTGAAGACGATAGATTAAGTTTAGTGCAAGGATTAAACGATGGTTCAATCGATGTAATAGTTTCAGATCACAAACCTGAAGATGAAGAGCAAAAAAGATTAACATTTGCTCAAGCCGCAACAGGAGCAACTGGTATTGAAACGTTATTATCTTTGTCATTAGAATTATATCACAATGGATCTGTAAAACTTGAAAAAATTATTGCTGCATTAACCTCCAATCCATCAAAAATTTTGAAAATTAATAAAGGTAATTTATCTGTAGGTAATGATGCAGATTTCTGTATTGTGGATATAAATAAACCTTGGATAGTAAAGCAAGAAAATTTGGTTTCTAAATCAAAAAATACGTCAATTGAAAATAAGAGATTACAAGGAAAAGTAACCAATACATTCGTAAAAGGACAAGAGCTTTACAATATTTAAATGGAAATATTTATTTTATCACTTTTATCATATTTATTAGGTTCTATTCCTTTTGGTTTTTTATTAACAAAAATTTTTTTAAAAAAAGACATAAGAGAAACAGGATCGGGTAATATAGGCGCCACCAATGTTTTAAGAACTGGCAATAAATTTTTAGGTTACTCAACTTTATTACTAGACATTTTAAAAGCGGTTTTGCCAATAATTTATGTTAAGTTAAATTATCCAGAATTTATTTACATTTGTTCATTATCTGTTTTTTTAGGACATGTTTTTCCAATATGGTTAAAATTTAAAGGTGGTAAGGGTGTTGCAACATATGTTGGAATGTTGATTATTTTAAATTATTTTTTGGGTATTATTTTTGGTATTGTTTGGGTAATTACATATTTAATTTCTAAATACTCATCATTAGGATCAATTCTTGGATCATTAAGTGTTCCTATTTTTATATTTTTTTATAGTAATGATAACATTATGTTTTACTTCATAATGTTTATTTTAATTTTTTACACTCATAGAGAAAACGTTAAACGCTTGATAAATAAAGAAGAAACTAAGACAAAAATTTAATAATTTGACAGTTTAACTGTTTTAAGTACGTTCTCTAAATATGAATCTAGTAATTGTTGAAAGTCCAGCAAAAGCAAAAACAATTAATAAATATTTAGGATCAGATTATACAGTTCTTGCAAGCTATGGACATATAAGAGATCTGCCTTCGAAAAATGGTTCTGTTGATCCTGAAAATGATTTTAAAATGATTTGGGAAGTAGATAGTTTTTCAAAAAAATATTTAAAAGAAATTACAGATAGTGCTAAAGATTCAAAAAAAATTATTCTAGCTACTGACCCTGACCGAGAAGGTGAAGCAATAGCTTGGCATGTAAAAGAGTTTCTTGAAGAAAAAAAATTATTAAAAGATAAAGAAGTTGAAAGAGTTGTTTTCAACGAAATAACAAAAAAAGCAGTTACAAATGGAATAGATAATCCAAGAAAAATAGAGCCACATTTAGTTGATGCTTATATGGCAAGAAGAGCTCTAGATTATCTAGTAGGTTTTAATATCTCCCCCATTCTATGGACAAAATTACCAGGTTCTAAATCTGCTGGTCGAGTTCAGTCTGTAGCTCTAAGACTTTTAACTGAAAGAGAACAGGAAATAGAAGTTTTTCAACCTAAAGAATTTTGGACTTTAAATATAATTTTTAAAAATAACAAAAATGAAAAAATAAATACAACTATTTCACAATTAGATGGAAAAAAGGTTGAGAAATTTTCATTTAAAAATAAACAAGATATTAACGACGCTTTATCAAAAATAAAAAATAAAAAATATAATATAACAGATATAAGTTCAAAAACTTATAACAGAAATCCATCAGGACCTTTTACTACATCGACATTACAACAAACAGCATCGAGTAAACTTGGTTTTGGAGCATCAAGGACAATGCAAATTGCTCAAAGACTATATCAAGGAATTGATATTGAAGGTGAAACCGTAGGATTAATTACTTATATGAGAACAGATGGAACTAATATTTCAAAAGATGCGATAACATCTTTCAGAGATTTTATAATGCAGAATTATGGTGATAAATATTTACCAGAACAACCTCTAAATTATATTGGCAAAAAAGCAAAGAATGCTCAAGAAGCTCACGAAGCTATACGTCCAACAGAAATAATTCGAAAACCAGAAGATATGAAAAAATACTTAAGTACTGATCAATATAAACTTTATAATTTAATATGGTCTAGATCTTTATCATCACAAATGCAGTCAGCCAAATTTGATAGAAAAACTATTACCATCAACTCAGATGATGATAAAAATATATTCAAAACTAGTGGTTCAACATTAAAATTTGATGGTTTCCTTAAACTATATAAGATCGATGAAAATGATGATGACAATGAAAATATTTTGCCAGATGTTGAAAAAGGTGATGTAATGTTTGAAGATCATATTGATGAACAGCACTATACACAACCACCACCTAGATATTCAGAGGCAAGTCTAGTTAAAAAATTAGAGGAGCTAGGAATTGGAAGACCATCTACTTATGCAAGTATTATTTCAGTAATAGCTAATAGAGGTTATGCTGACATAAATAATAAAAGATTTTTCCCAACTGATAGAGGGAAATTACTTTCTGCGTTTTTAGAAAAATTATTTACCAAATATGTTGATTATGATTTTACTTCAAAATTAGAAGATCAATTAGATGATATAACTTCAGGTAAAGAAAATTGGATAAAAGTTTTAGAGAATTTTTGGAAAGACTTTAATTCTAATGTTTCAGGTGTGAAAGAAAAAAGAACCAGAGAAGTATTAGACCTATTAAATGAAAGTCTTGGATCACTAATATTTGAGGTCGATAAGGATGGAAATATTGATAGAAAATGCAAGCTCTGTGAAACTGGGCAATTAAGTTTAAAAAATAGTTTTAGAGGTGGTGCTTTTATTGGGTGTTCAAATTATCCAGACTGCAAATTTACAAGACCACTATCAAAATCTAAAGCAGCACAACAATTGACACTAGCAGAACCTAAATTCATTGGAAAAAATGATAAAGGTAAAGATATTTTTCTTAAAAATGGAAGATTTGGCCCATATTTGCAATTTGAAAAAGAAATCATAGAGGAAAATGAAAAAACTAAAAAGAAAAAAAGAAAATTAAAGAAAGAAGAAAATAATTTAAAAAATGTTTCTATCCCTAAAGGAATTGAGATTGAAAACATTGATTTAGAAAAGGCAAAATACTTATGCTCTTTACCATTGAGTTTGGGTAAAAATCCTGAAAATGATAAAGATATTACTGTGAATGTTGGGAGATTTGGTCCTTACCTTAAATGTGAAAATAAATCTGCTAGACTAGAAAATGTAGATGAATTATTCACAATTGGATTAAATAGAGCTGTTACATTAATTGCTGAAGCTAAACCAGGAAAAATTTCTTCATCTATGATAAAAGATTTAGGAGAACACCCTGAAGATAAAAAACCAGTTAGAGTCATGAAAGGTCAGTATGGTCCTTACATTAAGTACAAATCTTTAAATGCGACTATACCTGAAGAAAAAGATCCTGTTGAATTAACTATGGAAGAAGCATTAATTTTAATTGAGAAAAGAAAAGAATACGATAGAAATAAAAAGAAAAAGAAAGGCAAATAATGTCGGCAGATGAAAATTTAAAGAATTTAAATATCAAATTACCAAAAGCTAATGATCCTGTTGGATCATATGCTGCTACTAGAATGTCTGGAAATTTACTATTCATATCTGGTCAAATATCAATTGATGAGAATGGAAATTTAATTAAGGGAAAACTTGGAAAAGATTATAATACAGAACAAGGTTATGAGGCAGCTAAAAGATGTGCGTTAAGCATAATATCTCAAGCAAAAAAAGCATGTGGTGATGATTTGTCCAAAATTAAATCATGTTTAAAACTTACTGGATATGTTAATTCTACTGATAATTTTACTGAGCAGCCAAAAGTCATAAATGGAGCCTCAGATCTAATAAAAAGTGTATTTGATGAATCTGGCTCACATGCAAGAGCTGCTGTCAGCACTAATAGCCTTCCATTGGGTGTTGCAGTTGAAGTTGATGCTATATTTGATCTTAATTAATTATCTACCAATACTAAAATAATTTATTTTATTTTTTTTCATTTCATAAGTTGAGTAAAGATTTCTCATATCAAAAACTTTAAAATTTCTTTTTTTTGTAATTTTTTTAAAGTTGAGTTGCTTAAATTCATTCCATTCTGTATGTATAATTATTAAATCTGCACTTTTACAAGCATCTTTTATATTATCAACATAGTTTATATTTTTGGATTTTAATTCCTTTTTCTTGCCAGTTGGTTCGTAATAATTTATATGTGCACCCTTCCTTGTTAAAGAAGGTATCATTTTTAATGAAGAGGACTCTCTCATGTCATCAGTGCCTGGTTTAAAAGTAACACCCAAAAATGTAATATTTTTATTTTTAATTTTGTTATTCATTATTTTGCTTATTTTATTTAATAATAAATTACTTCTTTTATCATTTGAATTAATTACTGATTTTACGACTGAAAGATTTGTGTTAAACATTCTAGCAGTTGAAACAAGTGCTCTTGTATCCTTTGGAAAACATGATCCACCATAGGCTGGGCCAGCACGTAGAAACCTGCTTCCTATCCTTTCATCTAAACCCATGCCAATTGCAACTTCTTTAACGTCTATGTTTGATTTTTCACATAAATTGGCTATTTCATTAATAAATGTAATTTTAGTCGCTAAAAAAGCGTTTGACGCATATTTAATTAGTTCTGCTGATCTTCTGGAAGTATGGAAATATCTTCCACCCTTCTTAATTAAAGGGAGATATAATTTTTTCATGATTTTATTTGCTTTATTGCTGTTTGTGCCTACTACAACTCTATCTGGGAATTGAAAATCTCTAATAGCTTCACCTTCTCTTAAAAATTCAGGATTGGATACAACATCAAACTTATTTTTATTTTTATTTGATTCTAAAATTTTTGTAATTTTATCACCTGTTGTAACTGGGACTGTAGATTTAGTAACTATTATTTTATACCTGTTTAGATTAGATTTTATACTTTTGGTAACATGAAATACATATTTCAAATCAGCTTTATTATTTTTTGTAGGAGTTCCAACACAAATAAAAATGATATCTGACTTTTTTATTGAGTTAGAAATATCTGTTGTAAATAAAAGTCTTTTTTTTTTTGAATTTCTTATAACCAATTCTTGTAGGCCAGGTTCATAAATTGGTATTATACCTTTATTTAATTTTTCTATAATTTTTCTATTAATATCAACACAAGTAACTGTATTACCTAAGTCAGAAAAACAAGCTCCAGTAACTAAACCAACATAACCAGATCCTATAATGCAAATTTTCATAGCTTAGAAATTTCAATTCCAGATTTAATATAACCCTTCATTGATCCACAATCTAAATAATTGCCTCTAAATTTATGTCCGATAAATAAATATTGATCTAAAATCATTCGTCTTATTGCATCTGTAATATGTATTTCACCACCTTTACCTTTCTTTTGATTTTTTAGATAATGAAAAATTTTCTTTGATAATATATATCTGCCTATTACTGCGTTATTTGAAGGGGCATCTTTAGTATTAGGTTTTTCAATTACATCAGCAATTTTAAAATTTAATGTGTCAATATTTTTTTTAATTGAATATATTCCCCAACGATCTACATTGTTTTTTTTAACTTTCATGCTGGCCATTACAGATCCTTTTAATTTTTTATGAATATTTATCATATCTTTTGAACAATTTTTTTTCATAATTAAATCATCAGGTAACAACATTAAAAAATAATTATTTTTTATAAACTTTTTAGTTTTGAGTACAGCATCACCAGTTCCCATGGGTTTATTTTGATAAACAAATTTAATTTTTTTTCTAAAAAAAAGGATTTTTTTATACTCTTTAATTATTCTGGGATCTTTCTTTTTTTTTATAATTGATTTGTAAAAATTATCATTATTGAAATATTTCTTTATCATCTCTTTTTTTTTTGAAATAATAAAAATTATTTCACTTATACCAGCCTCAATACATTCATCTAAAATATACTCAATTCCTGGTTTTCCATTTATTGGAAGCAGTTCTTTAGGAAAAACACTTGTCAGAGGTAACAAACGTGTACCCAAACCAGCAAGAGGAATTATAGCTTGTTTAATCATTAAGATGTTTTACTTATAATCATATTTATTAAAAATGAAAATTTTAAAAAATGTTTTTGAACTAAATAAGGCAGTAAAAAATTACAAAAATGTCGGATTTGTACCTACAATGGGTGGAATTCATAAAGGCCATGTATCTTTAATAAAAATTTCACAAAAAAATAACAAAGAAACAATAGTAAGTATTTTTGTCAATCCAACCCAATTTAATCAAAAAAAAGATTTTAAAAATTACCCTAGAAATATAAAGAAAGACATTTCAATATTAAAAAAATTAAAAGTTAATTATTTGTTTTTTCCAGAGGTAAAAGAAATATATAGAAAAAAAATGAAAAGTTTTAAACTTAATAAATCTGATAAGATTTTGTGTGCTAAATATAGAAAAGGACATTTTGAGGGAGTATTAAATGTAATGAATAGATTGCTATCTATTGTTAAATCTAAGCATGTTTTTATGGGTGAAAAGGATTATCAACAATACATGTTAATAAAAAAAATATTAGGTAAAAAATATAAAATAAATATTGTTGGCTGTCCCACAGTTAGAGAAAATAATAAAATTGCTTTATCTACAAGAAATAAATTATTAAAAAAATCATCTATAAAAATAGCCTCAAAAATAGCCAACAGATTGGATAAATTAAAAAAATTATCAAAAAAGAATAAATTTATAGATTTGTCAAAATACAAATATGAGCTTGAAAATAAATTTAAAATTAAAATTGATTATCTTGAATTTAGAGATGAAAAAAAAATGAAGTTAGATAATTTTAAATCTAAATATAGACTATTTATTGCCTATCATATTAATGGAGTAAGATTGATTGATAATTTTTGATTATAAAAAATAAGCTCCCACACCTAAGAAAGATACAAATCCAATTACATCTGTTATTGTTGTAACAAATACACTAGAAGAAATTGCAGGATCAATTTTCATTTTATTTAATGTAACTGGCACTAAAATACCAAAAAGACCAGCAACTATCATAGTTAAAACCATTGAAATTGAAATTATTAAGGAGAGCTGAATATCATTAAACCATAGTTGAACTATCAAAGAACTTATAATTGCAAAAATAACTCCATTTAAAACTCCAATATTAAATTCTTTAATAATATTATTTGTAAAATTATTTTTTGTTAAATCTTGTGTAGCTAAAGATCTTACTGTGACAGCTAATGTTTGCATCCCAGCGTTACCACCCATTGATGCTACTATTGGCATTAAAAAAGCTAATACTACCATTTGCTCTATAGTAGCACCAAATAAACTAATGCAATAAGTTGCTAGAAAAGCAGTAAACAAGTTTAATAACAGCCAATTAAATCTTCTCTTAGTTTTTGTTATTACTCCATCTGTTATTTCTTCATCACCTACTCCAGCTAATCTAAGCACGTCCTCTTCAGCTTCTTCTTTTAATATTGTTAAAACATCATCATAAGCTATCATCCCAACTAATTTGTCAGACTTATCCACTACAGCTGCTGAACTCAAATTATAATTTTCAAATAAATTACCGACTTCCTCTCTATCCATGTCAACTGGTATTAAAGTTTGAGACTCAGCCATTATTGACATCATTTTTGTGTCTCTTGGAGTTCTTAATACTCTTGATGAAGGAACTGTCCCAATAGGTTTGAATTCTTGATCAACTATAAATATTTCGAGAAATTCTTCAGGAAGTTCTTTATTTTCTCTTAGATAGTCTATCGTTTGTCCTACAGACCAGTTGCTTGGTATAGCTGTAAATTCTCGCTGCATTAATCTAGCAGCAGAGTCTTCTGGATAACTTAAACTTTCAAGTAATGCAAATCGGTCTTTAGGAGGTAATGAGCTAAGAATTGTATTTTTATCTTTTTCGTCTACATTTTCTAAAATCTTAATTGCGTCATCTGACTCTAAATTTTTTAGTATGTTTACTATTGAGTCAGATGATAAATAAGCAATCATCTCAGACTGTATTGATTCATTTAATTCAACAAAAACTTCAGGATCAACTTTGAAACTATTTAATTTTATTAAATTTTCTCTATCATTTTGACTTAAATGTTCAATTATATCAGCAGCATCTGCTGGATGCATAGCATTGAACGAATTTGTTATAAATCCGGCGTCATTTGAGGCAATTTTATCTGTGACAACTTTGATGAATTCTTTGTTAAATTCAAAGTTAACTTTTTTATCTTTTATTTTTTTTACTATAGTCATAAAATTTACCTATAATTTAGTTGGCACTATTAATACAAAATAAAAATAATACAAATTTATAATGACAATAGAGATCAAAAAGTCAGTAAAACCAATAAAATATAAATCTGCGATAGATATACTTGAAGATAGATTGGAACAAATCAAAGTGAATAAAAATAAAGAACTTATTTGGATACTTGAACATGAAGAGATTTATACAGGTGGAACAAGTTTTAGTGATAATGAGATTTTAGATAAATCTATAAACTTTATTAAAACGAATAGAGGAGGAAAAATAACATATCATGGTCCTGGTCAATTAGTTTTTTATTTTGTGATTGACCTAAACAAAAGAGGTAAGAATATAAAAAAAATTATAACTGCAATCGAAAAGACAATTATAGATACTTTAAAAAATTATAATATAAAGTGTTTTGCTGATAGAAAAAATATTGGAATTTGGTTTGAACACAAATCTGGTAAAATAGATAAGATTGCAGCAATAGGCATAAAAGTTAAGAAATGGATTGCTTATCACGGTTTTGCATTAAATATCTCTAATGATCTTAATGTTTATAAAAAGATAGTTCCTTGTGGAATTAGAGATAGAGGGGTTTCAAATTTATCTAAGATCAAAAAACAAAATTATAAAAATATTGAGAACGATTTGATAAAAAATTTTTTATCAAATATTAAAAATTAAGTCTTTTAGTTTTTAACATATTTCTAAAATATTCTGGAGGGGTAGCTCTAAAAGTATATTTTTTCTCATTTATTTTAAATTTTATTTCATAAGAATGTAACATTAGATTTTTATTATTTATTTTTGAGGTATTTGTTGAATTATATTTTTTATCACCAATAATAGAATTTCCTAAATTAAATAATTGTTTTCTTAATTGGTGCTTTCTACCAGTTATAGGATTTAGTTGAATGAAGGTCGCATTATTATTTTTATCTAAAATTTCATATTTTGTTTCAGCCTTTTCAATAATTTTTTTTTTATTTTCATATCTTATCAAATCATCTTTTATTACACCTTTATCAATTAAAATTAATTCACCACTACATATTGCTAAATAGGTTTTATAAACCTTTCTTAATCTAAAAAGTGATGTAAGAAGTTGAGCCGTTTCTCTATTCTTTGCAATTATAAAAACACCTGAAGTATCCTTATCTAATCTATGAACAGAATAAGGTTTCTCGTCTCTAAATAAATTACTTTTTGCAAATATATCAATAATATTCTTTTTAGATTTTGTACCACCCTGCACTGAAATTCCTGATTGTTTATTTAAAACAACGAAATTTTCGTTATTTTCAATAATTAAATCTTCATTTTCTTTTATAATTTCATTACTTGGATTATATTGTTTTTTGTGTTGCTCAATTTTTTCTTCAAAATTTAAATTATAAATATTAAGTTTGTCACCAGTTTTAACTTTTTGAGAGCTTTTTACTTTTTTTTGATTTAATTTTAATTTTCCATTTCTTAAGTTTTTTTCAATAAGTCCTTGTGGAATTTTTCCTAAATGATTTCGAATAAATCTATCAATACGCATGTCATTAAAAGATTTATCTACGTTAATTGATTTTTTCATTTTTATTTTAATTTTTTGCAACTATTGTTTTCTTCATCTAGCCTCAGGTCTTTACACTTTTTACCTATAGCTATAGAGTCATAATATACAATGGTATCAGCTCTTTTTGGAGGATTACCTTTGTGCATTATATTAAACCTATTAATATTACTTTTGTATATTCCAAACTTCATATACGGCTGTTTACTTATATTATTATTAGTTAATCCATAGTAATTAACTACAAGTTCGTTATTTGCCCAAATCTTAATAAAACTCTTATTTGGCCAATCAACAAATTCCATATTAATAACAAAATCATTCCATTTACCTTTTACATTATTTGCTTCTAAAATTTTATAAGTGTCAAAACCTCCAAAACTATGATTTACAAAATCTGTCCATTGTAAATCTCCATTTGGAGCAATTCTAAACATAAAATTTACTGGACCCGCTTTAGAATGTATTTGCCAAATAGTGTTACTTATAGGAATAGTAAATTCACTATTGTCAGGGATATAAATGCTAAATTTAAACCATGTATTTTTAGACTTTAATCCTAACATGCTAACTTCAGATCTTTCTCTAAAAGTATTGCACTCATCTGATTTTCTTTGTTGACCACAGTCACCCTCACCATTTTTAAATTTCCAAGCAAATTTACCAGATCTAACAATTTTATTTTGAATTAATAATCCGTCTTTTGGAAAGTTATATAAAGGTGATAAGTGCATTCTACATTTAGTTTTTTTTCCGTGACTCCATTGACAGTCAATATTTGATAAGTCTATTAAATCTTTTTCATTATCTAAATTAAACCAAGGCATATTATCGTCATCTAACGTATAATATTTTATACCTTCAATTTTTGGTGGGCTTGCTTTTAAAACATTAGTTGTAAAAAAAAATAATATAAATATTTGAAAAATTATATGCCTCATTTCATTAATATAAAATATTAGACAATTGTTTTACAACATCAATTAAATAAAATATGAGTTAAAGATTAAGCTGTAACTTGTTTTTTATCTTCTACTTTTGGTGTATCTTTAGTTTGGTTCTTTTTCTTTTTATCAACTCTTTTTGCTTCAACATCTCTGTCTACAAATTCAATTACTGCCATTGGCGCATTATCACCATATCTAAATCCAGCCTTAATAATTCTTGTATATCCACCTTTTCTATTTTCATATCTCTTAGAAAGAGTTTTTTTAACTTTATTTGTAGATTTAACGTCTTGAAGTTTTGAGATTAAAGTCTTTGTATTAGATAATGTATCTTTCTTGCCTAGTGTAATGATTTTGTCTGCTTGAGGCTTTAGAACTTTTGCTTTTGGTAATGTGGTTGTAATCTGCTCATATTTTATTAATGAGTTAAGCATGTTTTTAATCAGTGCTTTTCTATGTTCTGAAGTTCTATTGAGCTTTTTATAGCCCATTTTATGTCTCATTAGATAGCTTCCTCTAGTTTTTTAGATAACTCAGCAATATTATCTGGAGGCCAATTTGGAATTTCCATACCAAGATATAATGACATTCCAGTTAACACTTCTTTAATCTCATTTAATGATTTTCTACCAAAATTAGGTGTTCTTAACATTTCGCCTTCAGATTTTTGAACTAAATCACCAATGTAAATGATATTATCATTTTTTAGACAATTCATTGATCTTACAGATAATTCTAATTCATCAACTTTTCTTAATAAATTTTTATTAAATTCTGGCTCTGAGGGCTGTTCTTTAACAATGACCTCTTGAGGTTCATCAAAATTAACAAACATTCCTAATTGGTCTTGAAAAATTCTAGCAGAATATGCAACTGCATCTTCTGCTGAAATTGATCCATTTGTTTCAACTTCCATAGTTAATTTATCATAATCTAAAGCTTTACCTTCTCTCGCTGTACTTACTGAGTATGATACTTTTTTAACTGGACTAAATAATGAGTCTATTGGGATTAATCCAAGAGGCGGATCTTCAGGCTTATTCATATCTGCCGAAACATATCCTTTACCCGTTCCTACAGTCATTTCCATATGAAATTTAGTTTTTTCATCTAAATTACAGATTACTAAATCTGGATTTAAAATCTCAATATCCGAAATTTGTGTTATGTCTGAAGCTTTAATTTCACCTGGACCAGTAGCATCAAGTACTAATTTTTTTTGTTCATCAGATAGACTTTTGAGTGCTAAAGATTTAATATTTAAAACAATATCTGTAACATCTTCTCTAACACCCTTAATAGAGGTAAATTCGTGTAAAACACCATCGATTTGAATTGAAGTTACCGCTGTACCTCTTATTGAGGATAATAAAATTCTTCTTAAAGAGTTACCTAATGTTAATCCATAACCTTTTTCTAGAGGTTCTGCAGTTATTTTTGCAAATGATTTATCATCGCTTAATTGAACATCTAGTTTTGCAGGTTTAATTAAAGATTTCCAATTTTTTGTATTCACTTCGGTTTGTTCCATTAAACTCTCCTTTTTTTTGGTGGTCTTGTACCATTATGTGGCATAGGTGTTGTGTCTTTTATTGATATTATTTTAAATCCTCTAGCTTGTAGTGCTCTTAAAGCTGTCTCTCTTCCAGAACCTGGGCCTTTTACTTCCACTGATAAAATTTTCATTCCAACTTCTAATGCTTTAGCGGCTGCAGCGTCAGCAGCAACTTGAGCAGCATATGGCGTTGATTTTCTAGATCCTTTAAAACCTTTTTGCCCAGCTGATGCCCATGAAACAACATTGCCATTAGTATCTGCTATTGAGACTATTGTGTTATTGAATGTTGACTGCACGTAAGCGATACCATTCAAAATATTTTTTTTTCCTTTTTTCTTTTTCGAATAAGAACTTTTTTTTGACGTTTTTTTTATTTCTTTATTCTCTGTATCTTCTTTTTTCATTATTTTTTAAGTGGTGTTAACTTTTTACCAGCAATTGCAATTGCTTTTCCTTTTCTTGTTCTTGAATTACATCTTGTTCTTTGTCCTCTTACTGGTAATTTTTTTCTATGCCTTGACCCTCTATAAGTTGCAAGATCAATTAATCTTTTAATACTAAGAGAAGTCTCTCTTCGCAAATCTCCCTCAACAGTAAATTTTTGATCTATATATTCTCTAATTTTTAATATTTGGTCGTCGGTCAATTCGTTAACTCTTTTCGATTTAGGAATTTCTAAATCAGAGCATATTTGTTGGGAAAATTTATTTCCAATACCATAAATATAAGTGAGTCCAATATGAACTAATTTATTTTGTGGTATGTTTACACCTGCAATACGAGCCATAATTTTTGTGATAAATTGTGCCTTTTATATAAGAAGATTAGTCAAAGTCAATGTCTTAAACATTCAGAAAACCCTCAATTTTCCTAGTTATTTGATCAATTTCCATAGCACCGTCAATCTCATGAAAATTTGAATTTTTAGAATAGTAATTTAAAACAGGTTTAGTTGTGTCTATGTAAGTATCATATCTCTTTAATATGGTATCTAAATTATCATCTGTTCTTTCTTCCAAAATTTTTCTTTTTTCAATTCTTTTTATTATTGTTTCTTTATTTACATTTAAAAAAAAAATATGATTTATTTTTTGATTAGATTTATTTAGTAAAATATCTAAATTTTTAGCCTGATTTAAAGATCTAGGATATCCATCAAAAATTAATTTTTCTTTTTTTTTGGCATCAAAAACATGATTTTTTAAAAGATTATTTACTATTTCATCGCTAACAAATTTACCTTCGTTCATATTATTAATTATTTGTCTTCCAATAACTGTATCTTTTTTAATTTCATCTCTTAATATATCTCCAGTAGAAATTTGATAACCATTTAATTTTTTAACGAGATATTTGGCTTGAGTTCCTTTACCAGCACCTGGAGGACCAAATAATACAATATTCACTTATTTTCCAAATTTTGTTTTTTTTATAAGTTGCTCATATTGAGAACTCATCATTCTTGTTTGAATTTGTGTAACAGTATCAATTGCAACAACAACCACAATTAAAACTGATGCACCTCCTAGGTAAAAAGGAATAGGATAATTTGCAATTAAAAATTCAGGCATCAAACACACTAATGCAAGATATAAAGCTCCTATAGTTGTAAGTCTTGTCAAGATTGTATCAATATAAATTGCTGTACTTTCTCCGGGTCTTATTCCAGGTATAAATCCACCATATTTTCTTAAATTTTCAGCAGTTTCAGTCGGATTAAAAGTTATTGATGTGTAAAAGAAAGTAAAAAATATTATCCCCGATGCATATAATAACATGTAAAGAGGTTGCCCTTGAGAAAAATATGATGAAATATTTAAGAATGTTTCATTTTGAGAAACATTAAAATTTGAGAATGTCACTGGCAATAGTAGTAATGCTGATGCAAAAATAGCTGGTATTACTCCAGCAGAGTTTATTTTTAATGGCAAATGAGATGAATCTCCACCGTACATTTTATTACCCATTTGTCTTTTTGGATAATTTATAAGGATTTTTCTTAGAGCTCGTTCCATAAAAACTATAAACATAATTGTTGCAACTAATAATAAAAATATAAAAATTATCATTAAAGTTGAAATGGCTCCTGTTCTTCCGAGTTCAAAAGTTGTCACCAAAGCTCTAGGTATTTCTGCTACAATTCCAGAAAAGATAATTAGAGATATACCATTTCCAATACCTCTTTGAGTAATTTGCTCACCTAACCACATTAAAAAAATTGTACCAGCAACAATTGTAGTTACTGTTGAAATCTTAAAAAATATTCCAGGATTTATAACCAAATCTGCTGATGATTCTAAACCTACAGCTAATCCATAACCTTGTATTGTTGCCAATAAAACAGTTCCATATCTTGTTATCTGAGTTATTTTTTGTCTACCTATTTCTCCTTGGGCTTTTAAATTTTTAAAATATTCAGAGACACCTGTTAACAGTTGCACAATAATTGATGATGAAATATATGGCATTATTCCTAATGCAAAGATAGCCATCCTACTAACAGCACCTCCAGCAAATACATTGAACATGCCTAGTAACCCTTTTTGATTTCCTTCCATCATTACTTGTAGTTGCTCTGGGTCTATACCAGGAAGAGGAACAAATGTTCCAAGTCTATAAACAGCTAGAACAAATAATGTAAATAAAATTCTATTTCTTAAATCATTAGATTGGGATGATGCACTCATTATTTAGATTGATTTTTAAGAGTAATTTGCCCACCAGCTTTTTCAATTTTTTCTTTAGCAATTTTTGAGGCGTAATCAGCTTCAATATCAATTTTGGTATTTAGCTCACCATTTGATAAAACTTTAAATTTGTTGATTGATTTTCGAAAGATGTTTGCTTTTTTTAAAGCATCAATATTTATTTTAGAGTCGCTAATAATTTTTTTTGAGTCAATTAGTTTTTGTATGTCATTTAAATTTATTACAGCTATATCTTTCTTTTTAATTGAGTTAAAACCTCTCTTAGGTAATCTTCGATATAAAGGCATTTGTCCGCCCTCAAAACTTTTTATCGCAACACCAGATCTAGATTTTTGCCCTTTTACTCCTCTACCTGAAGTTTTACCTTTTCCAGAACCAATACCTCTACCAACACGAATTTTTTTTGTTTTTAAATTATTTAGTGTATTTAAAGTTGTCATTATCCTCTCTTCTCAATTATCTCTGAAATTTTTTTATTTCTTAAGTTAGAAATATTTTTTGGTGAATTTTGTTTTGATAAAGCTTTAATGCATGCTCTAATTACATTGTGAGGATTTGCAGTGCCTAATGATTTAGCCACTATATCTTTAATTCCAAGAACTTCGCATACAGCCCTTACAGGTCCACCAGCAATAATTCCCGTACCTTTAGGAGCTGATCTTAATTTAATTTTGCCAGCACCATCTTTTCCATAAATATCATGATGAATAGTTCTTCCATCTCTTAAAGGTATTTGAATTAATTTTCTTCTTGCTAATTCATTTGCTTTTTTTATTGCATCTGGGACTTGTTTTGCTTTAGCATGAGCAATTCCAATTTTTCCATTTTGATTACCTACAACAACCAATGCAGAAAAACCGAATCTTCTTCCACCTTTAACTACTTTTGTTATTCTATTAATATGAACTAATTTCTCTACAAATTCTGTATTTTTTTCCATAACTTAAAATTCCAATCCATTTTTCCTTAAAGTTTCTGCAAATATTTTTACTCTTCCATGGTATTTAAAAATACCTCTATCAAAATAAATTTTTTTTATATTTTTTTCGTTTGCTTTTTTTGCTAATAATTGAGCAACTATAGTTGATATTTCTGACTTACTCTTTTTTTGTCCTTTTATTTCTTTATCTATGGATGAAGCCGACACTAATGTTATATTTTTAGTGTCATCAATTATTTGGGCACTTATGTTTTTTGATGATCTTGAAACACTTAATCTATACCTATCTGTAGACACTTTCTTAAGTTTTTTCCTAATCCTGAATCTTTTTCTTTCTATTGTGTTAAGTTTCATTATTTTTTCTTGCCTTCTTTTCTAAGTATATATTGACCTTTTTCTTTAATTCCTTTGCCCTTATATGGCTCGGGCGGTCTTATGCTTTTAATTTGAGATGCAACCATTCCAACTTTTTGTTTATCTGATCCAGTAATTTTTAAGATTGTTTGTTTTTCAACAGCAATTTTTATTCCTTCTGGAATTTCAAAATTAATATCGTGGCTAAAACCTAACTGCATGTTTAAAATTTTACCTTTTAAAGCCGCTCTAAATCCGACACCTGTTAACTCTAAAATTTTTTCATATCCACTGCTAGTTCCAACTATGGCATTATTTAGCAAACTTCTATTCATGCCCCACAATCTTTTTGAATTATCATTTAGTTTTTTAGGTTTAATTGAAATATCTTTTCCTTCATTAATATTTAAATCAAACATTTCTAAATCTATATCTAGAGACTGTTTGCCTAAAGGCCCTTCAACATTTATAGTACTACCAGTCAATAAAACTTTGACTTTTTCTGGTATTGGAATATTTATTTTACCTATTTTAGACATTAAAATACCTTACAAATAATTTCTCCACCCAATTTTTTCTTTCTTGCATCTACATCTGTCATCACGCCCTGAGGTGTTGAAACAATAGCTATACCAAGGCCATTATTAATTTTGGGTAAACTGCTAGCACTTGAGAAAATTCGTCTTCCTGGTTTTGATACTCTTTCAATAGTATTTATGACTGGATTTCCAGAATTATATTTTAAATTAATTTCAATAGAAGGTTTTTTATCTTCATTTATTTTGTAATCAATAATATAACCTTCAGATTTTAAAACATCAGCAATTTTAGCTTTAAATTTAGATGATGGTAGAGAAACTTTGCTGTGATTTCTCTCTTGAGCATTTTTTATTCTTGCTAACATATCACCTATTGGATCACTTAAACTCATATTTTCCTTTCTACCAGCTAGATTTTACCATTCCTGGGATTTTACCCTCTAATCCTAATTGTCTAAGAGCTATTCTTGAAATTTTTAATTTTCTATAAACGCCATGAGGTCTTCCAGTTATTTGACATCTATTCATTACTCTTACTTTTGCAGAATTTCTTGGTAATTTTGATAATTTTTGTTGAGCTTTAAATCTTTCCTCTAAGGATATTTTTTTATTCATTATTATTTTTTTTAATTGCATTCTTTTTTTGTAATATTTATCTGAAAGTTTAATTCTCCTATTATTTTTATTTATCGCGCTCATTTTTGCCATTAATTGCTCCTTGTTTCTTTAAATGGAAAATTTAAATGTTTTAATAATTCGTAACTATGTTCCTTTTTTTGAGATTTAATAACAATAGTTATATCTAAACCTCTAATCTTATCCACTTTGTCAAAATTAACTTCTGGAAATATAATATGTTCTTTAACACCAAAAGTATAATTCCCATATTTATCAAAACCATTTGGATTTAATCCTCTGAAATCTTTAATTCTTGGCAATGCAATATTAGTTAATCTATCTATAAATTCATACATTTTATTTTTTCTTAATGTTACCTTTAAGCCAGAATTAGTATTTTTTCTGGTTTTAAAGTTTGCAATAGATTTTTTAAATTTTGTAACTACAGGCATTTGACCAGTAATATTGGCCATATCTTCTTGGCAAGATTTTAATATTTTTTGATCATTGCCATCTAGACCTAAGCCCATATTTAAAACTATTTTTTGTATCCTGGGGCCCATGAACAAATTTTTATAACCAAATTTTTCTTTCAATGCTGGTTCTATTTCATTAGCTATAGATTGCTTCAATCTAGGTATCATTATTTTTTAGCCTCACTTTTAGATTTTTTATCAAATACTACTAAATTTGAAATATGGATAAAATTTTCTTTTGATATAATACCGCCTTTTTTTTCTTTGGTAGTTTTTACATGTTTTTTTACCATATTAATTCCTTTGACCTTTGCTCTATTATTTTTTCTATCTATCTCAATGACATCACCGTCTTTATTTTTATCTTTACCACTTAGTATTTTTACTTTGATACCTTTTTTAATCATTATAAAACCTCTGGTGCTAAAGAAATTATTTTCATTTGCCCTCTATTTCTTAGCTCTCTAGTTACAGGTCCAAATATCCTTGTTCCCATTGGTTCTCCTTTGTCATCTGTAAGCACTGCTGCATTATTATCAAATTTTACTTTCGATCCATCATTTCTGTGAATGCCTTTTTTCACTCTTACAACAACTGCTTTATGAACTGCACCTTTTTTAACTTTACCTTTTGGTATTGCTTCTTTTACAGCAACAACAATAGTATCACCTATACTTGCATATCTTCTTTTGGAACCACCCAAAACTTTAATACATTCTATCTTTTTTGCTCCTGTGTTATCAGCAACAAATAACTCTGTTTGCACTTGTATCATTTACTTGCTCCAATCACTTCAAATTTTTTTGATTTAGAATATGGTTTGCATTCTTGTATTGTTACCTTATCACCATTTTTATATTTATTTTCTTCATCATGTACGCTGTATTTCTTTCTTGCTTTAATTACTTTTTTTAATACAGGGTGTTGATATTTTCTTTCAACTAGAACTGTAATAGTTTTGTTCGGTTTATCGCTTATGACAACTCCATCTAATGTTTTTTTAGGCATCTTTTCTCACTATTAATGTTTTTAATCTAGCAATATTTTTTTTAGTCTCACTAATTTTAGAAGGACTCTTTATTTGACCATTAATTTTTTGAAATCTAAAATTAAATAAATCTTTTTTAAATTTTTCTATATCTTTCAACGCTTGGTCCCTAGTTAGTTTTTTTATATCGCTTTTTTTCATTTAAATTCTCTTTATAAACTTACATTTTATTGGGAGCTTTGCGGATGCTTTATATAAAGCCTCTCTTGCAATTTCTTCTGATACTCCATCAACTTCAAAAAGAATTCTGCCTGGTTTAACCCTACATGCCCAATACTCAGGTGAACCTTTTCCTTTACCCATTCTTACCTCGGTTGGTTTTTTTGAAACTGGAATATTCGGAAACATTCTAGTCCAAACTCTTCCTTGTCTTTTCATGTGTCTTGTTAACGCCACTCTTGCCGCCTCTATTTGTCTTGAAATTATTCTTTCAGGTTGTATTGCTTTTAGTCCAAATGCACCGTAGTTCATTAAGTTGCATCGCGATGCATTTCCATGAATTCTACCTTTGTGAGCTTTTCTAAATTTTGTTCTTGTTGGTTGCAACATTGCTATTTCTTATTCCTTTCCTGACTAAATTCTTTTGTAAATATCTCTCCTTTATAAATCCAAACTTTAATTCCAATTATTCCATATGTTGTAAGAGCTTCGGCTTCAGCATAATCTATGTCAGCTCTTAAAGTATGTGATGGGATACTCCCATCTCTTAACCATTCTGTTCTAGCAATCTCGTTGCCACCCAATCTTCCACTACAAGACACTTTTATTCCCTTGGCTCCCAATCTTAAAGCTGATTGCATTGCTCTTTTCATTGCTCGTCTGTAGGAGACACGTTTAACTAATTGTTGAGCTATGTTTTCTGCCACTAGAAATGAATTAGTCTCTGGCTTTTTTACCTCTTTTATATTCAAAACTATTTCATTATCAGTTAGTTTTGATAGATTTCCTTTAATTTTTTCTATATCGCTTCCTTTTTTTCCAATAACAAAGCCGGGTCTTGAGGTATAGATAGTTACGAAACATTTTTTTGCTGATCTTTCAATCATTACCTTTGAAACTCCAGAGTTAATTACATTTTTTTTGATAAATTCCCTTATTTTAAAATCTTCAATTAAATATCTTCCGTAATCTTGTTTTTTTGCATACCATACGGAATCCCAACCTCTGTTGATTCCCAATCTTAAGCCCACCGGATTAACTTTTTGTCCCATGTTCCTTCTCTTTTTGTTTCATTTGTTCACTCAAAATAATTGTTACATTTGAGTATGGTTTCATAATTTCTGCTGCTCTCCCTTTTGCTCTTGCTCTAAATCTTTTCATTATTACCTGCTTTCCACAGAAAGCTTCTTTAACTACTAAATTATCAATATCATATTGAAAATTATTTTCAGCATTTGCAATAGCAGATGAAATTGTTTTTCTAACATCTTTAGAAATTCTTTTCTCAGAAAAAGATAAATCTCTGATCGCAATTTCAACTTTTTTACCCACTATAGATTTAAGAATTGGTTGCAATTTTCTTACACTAGATCTTACATTCTTATTAATTGATCTAACTTGTTTTAATTCTATGTCTTTCTTTTTGCTCATTTTTATTTCTTATCAGCTCCTTTTGCCCCGCCCTCTACTTTAGCTTTTTTATCAGCCGGTGTATGACCAAAAAATTGTCTTGTTGGGGCAAATTCTCCAAATTTGTGTCCAACCATGTCTTCAGATACAGTGATCGGTATAAATTTTTTTCCATTATAAATTAAAAAACTGAAGCCTACGAAGTCAGGTATAATTGTAGATTTCCTAGACCAGGTTTTAATTGGTTTTTTATTAGGATCATTTTTAATCTTCTCTACTTTCTTGATTAAACTTTCTTCAACAAATGGTCCTTTCCAAACAGATCTAGCCATAAATTATGCTCTCTTCTTCTTTCTTCTTCTTATAATAAATTTATCAGTTCTCTTATTATCTCGAGTTTTTAATCCTTTAGCTGATTGACCAGTTGGAGAAACTGGGTGTCTACCTCCTGCTGATTTTCCTTCACCACCACCATGAGGGTGATCTACTGGATTTTTAACAACTCCCCTTGTATGTGGTCTTCTTCCTAACCATCTTGATCTACCAGCTTTACCAATTTTAATATTTTTTTGATCTGGATTAGACAAAACTCCAATTGTAGCTAATGCTCTTGAATCAATTTTTCGAACTTCACCTGATGTCATTTTTATTATTGAATAATTCCCATCTATGCCAGAAATTATTACTGATGAGCCAGCAGCTCTTGCTATTTTACCACCAGCGCCAGGTTGAATTTCAACATTATGTATATCTATTCCCACTGGAATGTCTTGAAGTGGTAAGCAATTACCAATTTTAATTTCTGAAGAAGCGCCATTTTGTACTTGATCTCCAACTTTTATTTTTTGAGGAGCCAAATAATAAAATTTTTGATTATCCTCAAATTTAACCAACATTATGTGGCATGATCTATTTGGGTCGTATTCAATTCTTTCTACAATTGCCTTCATATCATTCTTTTTTCTATAAAAATCAATTTTTCTATATTTGTGTTTATGGCCACCTCCGTGATTTCTTGATGTTATACGTCCATAATTATTCCTTCCCTTTGAAGAATAATTAGCACTTGTTAACGGCTTATAAGGCTTTCCCTTCCATAATCCTTCTCTACTTGTTAAAATAGTACCTCGAGTTGATTTTGTATAAGGTTTAAATGTTTTTAAAGCCA
Organism: uncultured Pelagibacteraceae bacterium; assembly: GCA_902589315.1. GTDB lineage: Bacteria > Pseudomonadota > Alphaproteobacteria > Pelagibacterales > Pelagibacteraceae > Pelagibacter. Next base: position 57,026 of record CACISK010000005.1, on the reverse strand, counting down.
TAATTTAAATTCCTGTTGTTAAGTCAATGTTCTGTCCCTTTTTAAGGGTAATAATTGCTTTTTTAAAACCTTTCTTTTTAACTTTTTTTCCTCTAGTTGATTTTACTAGTGTTTTTTTATTAATAATATTAATTTTCGTTACGTTTACTTTAAAAATCTTTTCAATTGATCCTTTTAATGTTTTTTTATTAGCACTATAAGGGACTTTAAAAATAATTTTATTTTGCTCCGACAAATTTGTAGATTTTTCGGTTACAACAGGATACAAAATTTTATCGTATATACTTAATTTGTCCATCATTGATACCTTTTCTCCAATTCTTTTATAGAACTCTCAGTAAAAATAATTTTTTTATACTTAACTAAATCAAATGCACTAAAATGGTTTGCGTCTGTTAATTTAACATTAGGAATATTTTTTGTTGATCTTAGTATGTTATCTTTTGACTTTGTATCTAATATTAACAGTGAATTATTAGCATCAAACTTATTTAAAAGATCAAACATTTCTTTTGTTTTTTCAATTTTTTTTCCAAAGTCATCAAAAATAATTACGTTGTTTGATTTATTTTTTTCAGTAATAAGTGAGGCTATACTCATTTTTTTTTCACTCTTATTTAACTTTCTAGTTTTGTAGTTATCCTGACCTTTTGGTCCATGAGCAACACCACCACCTACAAAAATGGGAGCTTTTTTACTAGAGTGTCTTGCATTACCAGTGCCTTTTTGGGAATATATTTTAGATGTTGAGCCAGTAACTTCATTTCTTTGCTTTGTCTTTGCTTTTCTGCTTTTTAAATTTGCATTTAATTTATAGATAGCACCACTCACTAATTGATTATTAACTTTAGCACTAAAAATTTTATCTAGCACTTCTATGCTCTGTTTTTTTCCATCAATACTTAATTTATCTATTTTCATTTATTTTTTCTTCTTATCAGCTGATTTTTTTTGTTTTTCCATCTGTTCTATTTTTTGATCTAATGACATTCGATTAATATTTTTGACGGATTTTCTAATTAAAACTTCTGTATTTTTTGATCCTGGTATAGAGCCTTTCAAGTATAACAAATTATTTTCTCTATCTGTTTTTATTACCTCAATATTTTGAATAGATCGTATTTTATCCCCCATGTGACCAGCCATTTTTTTTCCTTTAAATACTTTTCCTGGATCTTGTCTTTGTCCAGTTGAACCATGGGATCTGTGAGAGATCGAGACACCATGTGTGGCTCTTAAGCCACCAAAGTTGTGTCTTTTCATTGCGCCTGCAAAACCTTTACCAATTGTCTTAGATTTAACATCAACAAACTTAACATTTTCGAATATTTCTAATCCAATTTCATTTCCTTCTTTGAAATTCTCAGTATTTTCTAACCTAAACTCTTTAAGAGTTTTTTTTGGCTCTGTATTTTTTTTTGCAAAATAACCTTTCATAGCTTTGGTTAATTTTGAGTTTTTAATTTTACCAAATCCTATTTGAACTGCGCTATATCCACGGTTTTCTTTGTTTATTATGTTAATCACTCTACCAGTTTCCATCTTTAACACAGTAACTGGAACCGACTGACCAGTTTTAAAAAACTCTCTAGACATTCCTATTTTTTTTCCAATTAATGCTAAATTGTCCATTATATCTTAATCTCCACATCTACTCCCGACGCTAAATCAAGTTTCATCAACGCCTCTACCGTTGCTGGTGTAGGTTCAATAATATCAATTAATCTCTTATGAGTTCTCGTTTCAAATTGTTCTCTACTTTTTTTATCTATATGAGGTGATCTTAAAACAGTGTATCTCTCTATTTTTGTAGGTAGAGGAATTGGTCCCTTAATATTAGCTCCAGTTCTTTTAACAGTATTTACGATTTCTTCCGTTGATTGATCCAAAACCTTGTTGTCGTATGCTCTTAATTTTATTCTAATATTTTGTTTATCCATAATTAACCTGTCTTTTTGGTTACTTCATCTTGAACATTTTGTGGAACCTTATCGTAATGATCAAAAAACATAGAGTACTGAGCTCTACCTTGTGACATAGATCTTAAGTTGTTTATATAGCCAAACATATTTGCTAATGGCACCATAGCAGTTATTACTGTTGCATTTCCTCTTTGCTCTTGAGTACTTATTTGACCTCGTCTACTGTTTAAATCGCCAATTACATCACCCATATAATCTTCAGGAGTTACTACTTCTACTCTCATGACTGGTTCTAAAAGTTTTAAAGTTCCTCGATTACATGCTTCTTTAAAACACTGTCTTGAAGCTAGCTCAAATGCTAATACACTAGAATCAACATCATGGTGTAAACCATCTAATATTGTAACTTTATAATCAATTAAAGGAAATCCAGCTAATATTCCACTGTCAGCAATTGTCTCTACACCTTTTTCTACACCTGGAATAAATTCTTTTGGTATTGCACCACCTTTAATTTTGCTTTCAATTTCTCTACCTTTACCAGGTTCTAATGGTTCAACAGATAATTTAACTCTAGCAAACTGTCCAGCTCCACCACTTTGTTTTTTGTGTGTATAATCAAACTCTGCAGCACTTAATATTGTTTCTCTGTAAGCAACTTGAGGAGCTCCTACATTTGCCTCAACTTTGAATTCTCTTTTCATTCTATCAACAATAATATCTAAATGTAATTCACCCATTCCTTTTATTATTGTTTGTCCTGACTCTTCATCAGATGAAACTCTAAATGATGGATCTTCTTTAGCTAATCTTCCCAATGCCTCACCCATTTTCTCTTGATCTGCCTTTGATTTCGGCTCGACTGCAATTTCTATAACTGGATCTGGAAATTCCATTGGCTCAAGTAATACTGGAGTATCTTTATTTGCCAATGTATGCCCAGTTATTGTATTTTTTAAACCTGCAAGAGCTACTATATCACCCGCATTTGCTTCTTTGATATCTTCTCTTGAATTAGCATGCATTAGAAGCATTCTTCCAACTCTTTCTTCTTTATTTGAAGATGTATTATAAACTCCAGTTCCAGATTTAACTGTACCTGAATAAATTCTTATAAATGTAAGACTTCCAACAAATGGATCAGTTGCTACTTTAAAAGCTAAAGCAGAAAAAGGAGCGCTATCCTCAAACTTCATCTCTATTTCCTCATCTGATCCAGGTTTTGTTCCCATTATAGATCCAAGATCTTCTGGACTTGGTAAATAATCTACAACTGCATCTAATAATGGTTGAACACCTTTATTTTTGAAAGCTGAACCAGTTAAAACCGGAACAAATTCAAAATTTAAGCATCCTTTTCTTACACATTTTATCAAATCTTCTTGTTTTATTTCCTCACCACCTAAATATGCTTCCATTAATTTTTCATCTTGCTCAACGGCAGTTTCAACCAATTCTTGTCTGTATTTGTCACATATTTCTTTTAGATCACCTGGAATATCTTTTTCCTCCCATTCAGCTCCTAGATCTTCATTTTTCCACACAATTGCTTTCATTTTAACTAAATCAACGACACCCTGTAATGAAGCTTCTATTCCAATTGGAACTTGCATGACTAAAGGTTTAGCACCAAGTCTATCTTTAATCATATCTACACATCTGAAAAAATCTGCACCAGTTCTATCAAGTTTATTTACAAAACAAATCCTAGGAACTTTATATTTATCAGCTTGTCTCCACACTGTTTCAGATTGTGGTTCAACACCAGCAACGCCATCAAATACTGCAACAGCACCATCTAAAACTTTCAAAGATCGTTCGACTTCAATTGTAAAATCAACGTGGCCTGGAGTATCAATAATATTAATTCTATGTTCTCTCCAAAAACAAGTGGTTGCAGCTGAAGTTATTGTAATACCTCTTTCCTGCTCTTGCTCCATCCAATCCATTGTAGCTGCACCATCATGCACTTCACCAATTTTATGACTTTTACCTGTATAGTATAAAATTCTTTCTGTAGTTGTAGTTTTACCAGCATCAATGTGAGCCATGATACCAATATTTCTATATTTATTTAGTGCGTGAGTTTTTGCCATATTATTTACCATCTAAAATGAGCAAAAGCTTTATTTGACTCTGCCATTTTGTGTGTATCTTCTTTCTTTTTTATTGCCGAACCTCTTTTTTGATAAGCATCAAAAATTTCGTTAAATAATTTGTCAGACATTTTTTTATCTTTTCTTTTTCTTGATGCATCAATAATCCATCTTAATGCTAATGCTTGTGATCTTTTAGCCTTAACCTCTACTGGAACTTGATATGTAGCACCTCCTACACGTCTTGATCTGACTTCAACTGTAGGTCTTACATTATTTATCGCATCGTTAAATACGGTTAAAGGTTCATCTTTTGATTTTAATTTAATTTTATCAATCGCGTCATAAACTATTTTTTCAGCAATAGTTTTCTTGCCATCTAGCATTATTGAATTAATTAACTTTGGGATTATTACTGATTTATATCTAGGGTCCACAACTGGAATTTTTTTAGGAGCTTTTCTTTTTCTAGACATTTTTATTTACCTTTTTTCGTTCCATATAAAGAACGTCTCTGTTTTCTATTTGCAACTCCTTGAGTATCTAAATTACCTCGTAGTATATGATATCTAACTCCAGGTAAATCTTTAACACGCCCTCCTCTTATCATAACAACCGAGTGTTCTTGTAAATTATGTCCTTCACCTGGTATATATGCTGTAACTTCAAAACCATTTGATAATCTAACTCTTGCTACTTTTCTTAAAGCTGAGTTTGGTTTTTTTGGAGTAGTTGTATAAACTTTTACACAAACTCCTCTTTTTAAAGGTTGTTTTTGTAATGCTGGAACTTTATTCCTAGCAATTTGTTTTTCTCTTCCTTTTCTTAATAACTGGTTAATTGTTGGCATAAAAATTTTATATAAATTTGATTTTAGAGGAAATAACTGTCAGGTTATTTGTGGCAGCGTTTAGTGCACAAGACACTACATTCCAACCAAAAACACGCACAAAATACTATAGAAATTCTATTTGTCAAATCAAAAGACAAGGAAAAAGTGTGATTTTTTATTGATTTACGGGACTTTCTGCTTGCTCAATCTTTTCGTTCTCAGCAATAAATTTTTCATCATCTAAACGAGCTTTTTTGTTCCATAAATTTTTAACAGAACCTGTTCCAGCTGGTACTAATCTTCCAACAATAACATTCTCTTTTAATCCTGACAATTTATCAACCTTACCTTTAATGGCAGCATCTGTTAAAACTCTTGTTGTTTCTTGGAAAGAAGCAGCTGAAATAAATGACTCTGTTTGAAGTGAAGCTTTAGTTATCCCCATTAAAACTCTGTCTCCAACAGCAGGGTTTTTACCGTCTTTAACAAGTTGTTCATTAGTGTTTTCAAATTTAATTCTATCAACAATTTCACCTGGTAAATATGTGCTATCTCCTTGGATTTTTACTTCAACTTTTTTCAACATTTGTCTTAAGATAACTTCTATGTGCTTATCATTTATTATTACACCTTGTAACCTATAAACATCTTGTACCTGGTTTACGAAATATTCAGTCAACTCTTCAATACCTAGAATTCTAAGAATATCGTGCGGTAAGGGTTGACCATCTAACAAATATTCACCTTTTTTAATTTTTTCACCTTGGTTAAAATTAATATGTTTTCCTTTTGGAATTAAATAGCTTGAAGTATCACCATTTTCAGATTCTATTGTTACTCTCTGCTTACCTCTTACCTCTTTACCAAATATTACTTTACCGTCATTCTCAGCAATAATAGCACTATCTTTTGCTTTTCTTGCTTCGAATAATTCAGCAACTCTTGGTAGACCTCCAGTAATATCTTTAGTCTTTGTAGTCTCTTTAGGTAATCTAGCTATTACATCTCCAGCTGAAATTTTTTGACCATCTTTAACAGATAAAATTGAATCTGGTACTAAGTAGTATCTTGCTTCATTGTCATCAGCTTTTTTTATAACATTACCTTTTGCATCTCTTAATGTAATCCTTGGTTTTAAATCAGTATTCTTAGATTGGGTTTTCCAATCAACCACAGCTTTGGTAGAAATTCCTGTTGCATCATCAGTAGTTTCTGCGATTGATACACCATCAATTAAATCTACATAATTTGCTATTCCATCTTTTTCAGCTATAACAGGTGTTGTATATGGATCCCACTCGCATATTTTAGATCCTCTTTTAACTTTATCTCCATTTTCGAAGAAAAGTTTTGATCCATATGGCACTTTGTATGATGCCACTTGAAGTCCGTTGTCGTCTTCAATAGAAAGTTCAGTATTTCTTCCCATTACAATTAAGTTCTTTTTTGAATCAACTAATAAGTTTGTATTAACAATTTTTAATATACCATCATTATTTGATACTATTTGGGAGTCTTGTTTAACTGAAGCTGTTCCTCCTACGTGGAAAGTTCTCATTGTAAGTTGAGTTCCTGGTTCACCAATTGATTGTGCTGATATCATTCCAATTGCCTCTCCAACATGAACCATTTTTCCTCTTGAAAGATCTCTTCCATATGAAGTTGCACAAACACCTTCCTTCATTCCACACGTCATTACTGAATAAACATTCAAGCTCTTTACACCTGCAGAATCTATTTTTTCACATCCAGCTTCATCAATCATTTGATCTTTTTTGATTAACACGTCTCCAGTTAATGGATTTTTCACATCTTTTGCAGCAACTCTTCCAAGAGCCCGTTCTGATAAACTAACCATTATGTTTCCACCTTCTAAAACTTCCGTAAGTTTTATTGAGCCACATTTGGCAGTACATTTAGAAGAAGTTATCGTTAAATCTTGCGCAACATCACAAAGTCTTCTAGTTAAATATCCAGAACTTGCTGTTTTCAATGCTGTATCAGCTAGTCCTTTTCTTGCTCCGTGTGTTGAATTAAAATATTCTAGAGCAGTTAAACCTTCTTTAAAATTTGATGTTATTGGTGACTCAATAATTTCACCAGATGGTTTAGCTATTAAACCTCTCATACCAGCTAATTGCTTCATTTGAGCCGCAGATCCTCTTGCACCACTGTCTGCCATCATAAATACTGAATTAATTTTCAGCCCATCTTCTGTTATTTCAGTAGCAGAAATTCTTTTCATCATTTCAGAAGCTACTTTATCTGTACATTTTGACCATGCATCAATAACTTTATTGTATTTTTCACCTCTAGTTATTAATCCTTCTGAATATTGGTTCTCATAATCCGATATTAATTTTTTTGTTTCATCAATTAACTGTTGTTTGTTATCTGGAATTACTAGATCGTCTTTACCAAATGATATTCCAGCCTTAAATGCATGTTTAAATCCAAGATCTTTTAATTTATCACAAAATATTACTGTACTTTTTTGACCAGAGAATCTGAATACATGGTCAATGACTTCAGAAACTATTTTTTTTGGTAGTAATCTGTCAACAAGAGCAAATTTATTATTTATATTTTTTGGAATTAAGTTTGCTAATAAAAATCTTCCAGCTGTACTAATATGTTTTTCATATTTAGTATTACCTTTTTCATCAACTGTTGTAAATCTAGAAACAATTCTTGAATGAACTTTTATTTGACCAATTTCTAATGCATGTTCAATCTCAGAGGTGTTTACAAAGTAGCCCTCAACTCTGTCAGTTTGATATGGTGGTTGAGAAAGATAGTAAATTCCTAAAATCATATCCTGACTTGGAACAATTATAGGTTTTCCATTTGATGGACTTAGAATATTATTTGTGGACATCATTAAAACTCTAGCTTCTAATTGTGCCTCTAAACTCAATGGAACATGAACTGCCATCTGATCCCCATCAAAATCTGCATTAAAAGCAGCACAAGTAAGTGGATGTAATTCGATTGCATTTCCTTCTATCAATTTTGGTTCAAATGCTTGAACACCTAATCTATGTAATGTTGGAGCTCTATTTAATATAACAGGATGTTCTCTAACAATTAATTCTAAAGCATCCCAAACTTCATTTCTTTCTCTTTCAACAAGTTTTTTGGCTTGCTTAATTGTGGAAGCTAATCCAAGTTTATTTAATCTTGCATATAAAAATGGTTTAAATAATTCTAAAGCCATTTTCTTTGGTAATCCACATTCGTGTAATTTTAAGTCTGGTCCTACTACAATGACTGATCTTCCAGAATAATCTACTCTTTTACCCAATAAATTTTGTCTAAATCTTCCTTGTTTACCTTTTAGCATTTCTGCTAGAGATTTAAGAGGTCTTTTACCTGTTCCTGTGATAACCCTTCCTCTTCTACCATTGTCAAACAAGGCATCTACAGACTCTTGAAGCATTCTTTTTTCATTTCTTACAATAATATCTGGAGCTTTAAGATCCATTAACCTTTTTAAACGATTGTTTCTATTTATAACTCTTCTGTATAAGTCATTTAAATCAGACGTAGCAAATCTTCCTCCATCTAATGGGACCAATGGTCTTAGCTCTGGTGGAATTACTGGAATTGTTGTTAAAATCATCCATTCTGGTTTATTTCCAGTTTCAATAAATGATTCAATTAATTTTAATCTTTTAATTGATCTTTCCTCTGAAACTTTGGATTTAGTTTCTTTAATTGATTTAATTAAAGCCTCTTTTTCATGCTCTAAATCAATTGACTTAAGTATTTCTAATATAGCTTCTGCTCCAATTCCTGCAGTGAATGACTCTTCTCCGTACTCATCTTGATATTTTATAAGTTCTTCCTCTCCCAAGAGTTGGTTCTTCTTAAGACCAGTTAAGCCTGGCTCTATAACTATGAAATTTTCAAAATATAGAACTCTCTCTACTTCTTTAAGCTTCATATCTATTGCAAGTGATATTCTACTTGGTAAAGATTTAAGAAACCATATATGAGCTACTGGAGTCGCTAAATTTATGTGACCCATTCTCTCACGCCTCACATTTGATTTTGTTACCTCAACTCCACATTTTTCACATATAATACCCCTGAATTTCATCCTTTTGTACTTACCACAAAGACATTCATAATCTTTTATTGGTCCAAAGATTCTTGCACAAAAGAGACCATCTTTTTCAGGTCTAAAAGTTCTATAATTTATTGTTTCAGGTTTTTTAATTTCTCCATAAGTCCATGATTTAATTTTCTCAGGACTTGCGAGAGTGATTTTGATGCTATTAAAATTTTGTGCTTCTGATATTTCTGAAGATTTAAATAAATCTGTTAACTCTTTACTCATTTAATTTAACTCCACATTCAATGCTAGTGATTTGATTTCTTTTACCAATACATTAAATGACTCTGGAATACCAGATTCAAAATTTTCTTCACCTTTAACAATTGTTTCGTAAACCTTTACTCTACCCGCGACATCATCTGATTTTACAGTTAGGATTTCTTGAAGCGTATAAGATGCACCATAAGCCTCTAATGCCCAAACTTCCATCTCACCAAATCTTTGACCTCCTAATTGAGCTTTTCCACCAAGGGGTTGTTGGGTGACTAAACTGTATGGACCCGTAGATCTTGCGTGAATTTTGTCTTCAACTAAGTGATGTAGTTTTAGCATGTAAATTGTACCAACTGTTACAGGTCTATCAAATTTTTCACCTGTTCTACCATCCCATAGTGTCGTTTGACCTGAGTTTGGTAAATCAGCCAACTCTAACATTTTTGTTACATCTTTTTCTTTTGCACCGTCAAATACGGGGGTCGCTATAGGCACACCATGTCTTATATTTGAACATAAATCTTCAAATTCTGAAGAATTCAATTTTTCGATATCTTCATCATAAATTTCATTCCCATAAACTTTTTTTAAAAAAGTCTTAATTTTTTCAGTTTTTTCAATCTTTTTTTGATTTTCGTTTACTAATTGGTTTAACTTCTCACCTAACTCTGTACATGACCAGCCAAGATGCGTTTCTAATATTTGACCTACATTCATCCTACTTGGTACGCCTAATGGATTAAGCACTATATCTACCGGCTTTCCATTTTCTCTATAAGGCATATCTTCTACTGGAACTATTTTACTTACTACACCTTTATTACCATGCCTTCCTGACATCTTATCCCCTGGTCTTAATCTTCTCTTAATTGCAACAAAGACTTTTACCATTTTCATAACACTTGGTAATAGATCATCACCTTGCCTAATTTTTAAAACCTTATCCTCAAATCTATCTTGGATATCTTGTTTTGCACTATTAAATTGATCTCTGATTTGAGACAATGAAGATTGCTTCGCCTGATCTTCAACTGAAATTTTGAAAAGATCTGAAATAGGAAGATTATTGATTAAATTATCTGATAAAGTTGTATTTGCCTCAACATCTTTAATTTTTTTATTAGTCTTAATACCATTAAGTATAGATGAGAGACTCTGTTTTACACTTCTCTCCAATATTTCCTCTTCTACCTTTTTATCCTCCTGGACACTTTCTATTTCAGCTCTCTCTATAGTTATAGATCTTTCGTCTTTATCAATACCATGTCTATTAAATACTCTTACATCAACAACAATACCGCCACTTCCACTAGGCATTTTTAGTGAAGTGTCAGTAACATCTATAGCTTTTTCACCGAAAATTGATCTTAATAATTTTTCCTCTGGACCAGATGCAGTATCACCTTTTGGAGTAACTTTACCAACAAGAATATCTCCAGGTTTAACCTCTGCTCCAATGTAAACTATACCAGACTCATCAAGATTTTTTAAAGTTTCTTCATTAACATTTGGTATATCTCTGGTAATATCCTCCTCACCAAGTTTAGTGTCTCTTGCCATTATTTCATATTCCTCTATATGAATAGAAGTGAAAACATCATCTGTTACACACCTCTCTGAAATAAGTATAGAGTCCTCAAAATTGTAACCTTGCCATGGCATAAAAGCCACCGTTACATTTTTACCCAAAGCTAATTCACCAACTTTAGTGGAAGGACCATCTGCTATAATGTCTCCTGGTTTGACTTTATCACCTACTCTAACTAATGGTTTTTGATTTATACATGTATTCTGATTAGATCTCTTAAATTTTTGCAGATTATAAATGTCTACACCTGACTTAGAATAATCTTTTTCACTAGAAGCTTTAATGACTATTCTTTTACCATCTATTTTATCAACAACACCATCTCTTTTCGCAACAATTGTTACACCTGAATCTAATGCTACATCACTTTCAATGCCTGTGCCTACTAATGGTGCCTCAGGTTTAAGCAAAGGAACAGCCTGTCTCATCATATTTGATCCCATTAAAGCTCTATTCGCATCATCATTTTCTAAAAAAGGTATTAAAGAAGCTGCAACTGAAACAAGTTGCTTAGGTGAAACGTCTATATAATCTATATTTTCAGGTTTAGCTAAAATAAAATTTAAATTTTGTCTACAAGAAACTAGTTCTTCAGTAAACTTTCCATTTTTATCAATTAATGAGTTTGCTTGGGCAATTGTAAATTTAGTTTCTTCCATTGCTGAAAGATATTCAATGTTACTCTGAACCTTGCCATCTTTTACTATTTTATAAGGACTTTCAATAAAACCATACTTATTAATTTTAGAGTATGTTGAAAGACTATTAATTAGACCAATATTCGGTCCCTCGGGTGTCTCTATAGGACAAATTCTTCCATAGTGAGTTGGATGGACGTCTCTAACTTCAAATCCAGCACGTTCTCTAGTTAAACCACCAGGTCCTAAAGCTGAAACTCTTCTTTTGTGTGTAATTTCTGATAGTGGATTTGTTTGATCCATAAACTGAGATAATTGAGAAGTTGCGAAAAAATCTTTAAGTGAAATTGTAAGAGGTTTTGCATTAATAAGATCTTGTGGCATAGCTGACTCTACATCCAATGTTGTCATCTTTTCTTTAATAGCTCTCTCCATTCTATAAACACCAATACGTGCTTGATTTTCAACAAGCTCACCAACAGATCTTACTCTTCTATTTCCTAAATGATCTATATCGTCTACATCATCTTTGCCATCTCTTAAATCCAACATTTTTTGAATAATCGCTAATATGTCGTCATTTCTGAGAATTGTGATTTTATCAGAACATTCTAATTCTAATCTTGAGTTCATTTTTACTCTTCCAACATCTGACAAGTCATACCTATCAGAACTAAAAAATAAGTTATTGAATATTTGAGTTGCTATTTCAATTGTTGGAGGTTCTCCTGGTCTTAAAACTTTATATATTTCTGTGATAGCATCGTTTTTGTTTTCATTTTTATCATTAAAAATACTCAATAATAAGTAAGGTCCTTTATTTATTGAATTTGTTCGAGATATATCTAATGTTTTAATATCGGCTTCAACAATTTTAGTAATAATAGTCTCGTTTAATTCTGTACCTATTTTAAAAATATCTTCACCTATCTTGATATCTCTATGTAAAAACTTACCGTACAAAGATTCGCTTGATACAAAAATTTCCTTCAAACCATCATTAGAAAGTTTTTTTGCTGTTAAAAAATTTATTTTTTCACCTGATTTAACTACAACTTTATTATTTTTTGCATCTATTACTTCTTCAGAAAAATTCTTAGCTTTATAATTTTCAGGATCAAATTTAGTTTTCCATTTATTTAAATTCTTGTCGTAACTTAAAGTTTCTTTTTGATAAAACTCATCAACAATATCATTTTTAGAAAAACCTAGTGCTTGTAGCAAAGTAGAAACAAGAATTTTCTTTTTTCTATCTATTCTAAAATATAATAAATCTTTTACATCAAATTCAAAATCTAACCATGATCCCCTATTAGGTATAACTCTACAGTTAAATAGCAATTTTCCACTTGCATGTGATTTGCCTTTATCATGATCAAAAAATACTCCTGGGCTTCTATGCATTTGATTAACAACAACTCTTTGAACTCCATTTGTTATAAATGTTCCACTATTTGTCATCATTGGAACTTCACCCATATAAACTTCTTGTTCTTTTGCAGATAAAATGTCTTTAGTATTATTTTCTTGGTCTATTTCGTAAACTACTAGTCTTAATGTACATTTTAGTGCAGCTGAATAAGTTAAGCCTCTAGAAATGCATTCTTCGACATCAAATTTTGGTTTCTCTAGCTTATAAGAAACATATTCTAATGTTGCTTTATCATTTAAATCCTCGATAGGAAAAATACTTTTAAAAACTCTATCAAAACCTTTCACAAGATGTTGTTCTACATCCTGTCTAAATTCAGTTAATTCTTTATATGAATTTTTCTGTACTTCTATCAAGTTTGGTATAGATAAACTTTCTTTTAGCTTACCAAAACTTTTTCTAATATTTTTCTTTTCTGTAAAAGATAATTGCATCCCAACAACTGATTAAAATAACCTAACCAGTAAAAAATCCTATTTAATTTATTTTAATTCTACTTTTGCGCCAGCTGCTTCAAGTTTTTGCTTAATCTCTTCTGCTTCTTTTTTATTAACACCTGTTTTGACTTCTTTAGGTGCTCCTTCAACTAAATCTTTTGCTTCTTTAAGACCAAGAGCAGTAATTGCTCTAACCTCTTTTATAACATTAATCTTTTTATCCCCTGCAGCAGTTAACATAATTGTAAATTCGTCTTTTTCCTCAGCTGGTGCTGCGCTGCCTGCTGCTGCTGGTGCTGCGGCTACTGCTGCTGCTGCTGTTACACCCCATTTTTCCTCTAGTTGTTTTGAAAGTTCAGCTGCTTCTACAACAGTTAAACTTGATAAGTCTTCTATAATTTTATTTAAGTCAGCCATAGTAATTCTTGTCCCTGGTTATTTTTTTGATTTTTCGAGCGCTAAAATAGCGATTTTTGACGCCGGCGCAAGTAAAATACTTGCTATTTTTTGTGCTGGAGACCTTAATATTCCTACTATTTTTGCCCTGGCCTCATCTAGTGAAGGTAAAGTAGCTACATTTTTGACGCCAGCAACATCTAAAATGTCAGATCCCATGATTCCTCCAAGAATCTTTAGGTTTTCATTTTCTTTAGAAAAATTTGTTAGAATTTTTGCAGAAGTTATAGCATCTTCAGACAAAGCTACGGCAGTAGGACCAGAAAACAAGTATGAAAGATCTTTACATCTTGTTTTTTCTAAAGCTAATTTAGTTATTCTATTATTTGTAATTTTAAATTTTATACCATGCTCTCTCATTTTAGCTCTTAAGTCATCAAGTTGATTCATCGTTAAGCCTTGATAATGAGTAACTATAACAGCCTCAGATTTTTCAAACTGATTTGTCATATCGGATATGTACTGTTTTTTTTGCTCTTTATTCATCATAACTAAATACTCTTACCTAATTTAATTTTGTATGAAACGCCCATTGTTGACGTTATAAAAGCTTGCTTAATTAAGTCACCTTTAACTGTATTATTTGATTTTTCTTTTTCGATTGCATCTAATACAGCATTAAAATTCATTATTAATTTATCATCCGAAAAAGATTTATTTCCTATACTCAAGCCTATGTTTCCATCTTTATCATTTCTTATTTCAACTTGACCAGATTTTGCGTCAGTTATAGCTTTTTTTACATCATTGGTTACTGATCCTAATTTTGGATTTGGCATTAATCCTTTTGGACCAAGTACTTTTCCCAATTTTGAAAGTTTAATCATCATTCCTGGAGTACAAATTAACTTTTCAAAGGCTATATTTCCTGCTTTTATTTCTTCTATAAGTTCATCCCCACCAACAACTTCTGCTCCAGCATTTTTTGCTTCTTGAAATTTATTATCTTCACAGACAACTCCTATTTTAACTTTTTTTGAACTTCCACCAGGTAAATTAATTACTGTCCTAATATTGATCTCACTTTTCTTTTGCTTGTTATTAATTTGTAAATTTAGGTCTAATGATTCATCAAATTTTGTTGTACAATTTTCTTTTAAAATAGGGATTAATTTATTTACAGACTCAGATTGTAGATCTCTAGTTTTTTCTGGTAATTTTTTATATCTTTTTGATGACATTATTCTACAACCTCGATACCCATAGATCTTGCTGATCCAGCAATAATTTTTGCTGCTTCATCAACATCATGTGCATTTAAATCTGCCATTTTTTTTTCTGCAATTTCTTTTAATTGCTTTTTAGATATTTTTGCAACTATATTTCTTCCAGGTTCTTTTGAACCGCTTTTTAATTTTACAGCCTCTTTAATAAAATGAGATGCGGGTGGTGATTTAATTACAAAATCAAACTTTTTGTCTTTATAAACCGTAATAATTACTGGCACAGGTTTGCCTGCAAATGATTTTGTTTTCTCATTAAATGCTTTACAAAAATCCATAATATTTACTCCTCTTTGGCCAAGTGCTGGACCAACTGGAGGTGCTGGATTTGCCTGACCACCATTTATTTGTAGCTTTATGTATCCGCTTATTTCCTTTTTTGCCATTAACTTGCCTTTTCTACCTGACTGTATTCTAAATCAACAGGAGTTGGTCGACCAAATATTGAGACTGATACTTTTAGTCTTAATTTATCTTCATCAATATCTTCAACCAATCCGCTGAATGAAGCAAAAGGTCCATCTATAACTTGGACTTTTTCACCTACATTGTATTCAACACCTGATTTCGGTTGTACAACACCATCTTTAATTTGACCAAGTATTTTTTCAATTTCTTTTTCAGATACTGGTATTGGTGTTCCTTTGGTACCTAAAAAACCACTTACTTTTTTTAAATTTTTAATCATATGATATATCGTATTATCCATTTCACTCTTCAATAAAACATATCCAGGAAAGTATTTTTTCTTTCTTTGTATTCTTTTTCCTCTTTTAACCTCTGTAATATCATGCGTTGGAACTATAATTTCCTCAATTTTGTCTGCTAGATTTGCTTTTGAGGCCTCCTCTTTTATTTCTTGAGCTACCTTATTTTCAAAGCTTGAATGAGACTGTACTATATACCAATTTTTCATTACAGGTTAACCTTTAAAACTATCTCTAAAAAAAATTGAAGAACTTGATCAAGTAAAAGAAAAAATAAAGCTGCTACGATCGCCATGGCCACTACCATCAAAGACCCCTGAATGACCTCTTTGCCAGTTGGCCAAGTTACCTTGAAGGCTTCTTGTTTTACATCCTGAATAAATTTTAAAGGGTTTTTCATAATTTAGTTTTTTGGCAGGAGCGGAGGGAATCGAACCCCCAACCTCCGGTTTTGGAGACCGGCGCTCTACCAATTGAGCTACACTCCTATGGAGTTTACTCTATAATTTTTGTTACTACTCCAGCTCCTACTGTTCTACCACCTTCTCGAATTGCAAAATTTAATTTTTCAGCCATTGCGATTGGTGTAATTAATTTTACTGTAAATTTAGCATCATCACCGGGCATAACCATTTCAGTACCAGCTGGTAATTCCACTTCTCCTGTAACATCAGTTGTTCTAAAGTAAAATTGAGGTCTGTATTTTGTAAAGAATGGAGTATGTCTTCCACCCTCTTCTTTTTTTAATACATATGCTTGAGCCTCAAATTTAGTATGTGGTGTAATTGAACCAGGTTTACACAGAACTTGTCCTCTTTCAACGTCTGTTCTTTCAACACCTCTTAAAAGTGCACCAATGTTATCACCAGCTTCACCTGAGTCTAGTAATTTTCTAAACATTTCTACACCTGTACAAACTGTTTTTTTTGTTTCTCTAATTCCAACAATTTCTATTTCATCACCAGTTTTGATGATACCAGATTCTACTCTTCCTGTTACAACAGTTCCTCTTCCAGAAATTGAAAATACATCTTCAACTGGCATTAGGAAATCTTTATCTTTTGGTCTGTCTGGTTGTGGAATAAATTCATCAACAGACTTCATTAGTTCCATTATCGAATTTTTCCCAATTTCATCATCTCTTCCTTCTACTGCGGCTAAAGCAGAACCTTTTATAATCGGAGTTTTGTCACCTGGAAATTTATATGATGTTAATAAATCTTTTATCTCCTCTTCAACAAGTTCAATCATTTCTTTATCATCAACTTGATCAACTTTGTTTAAGTAAACAACTATTGCTGGAACACCGACCTGTCTTGCTAAAAGAATGTGCTCTCTAGTTTGTGGCATTGGACCATCAGCGGCATTAACAACTAAAATTGCACCATCCATTTGTGCTGCACCTGTAATCATATTTTTTACATAATCTGCGTGACCTGGACAATCTACGTGTGCATAGTGCCTTTTTTCAGTTTCATACTCTACGTGTGCGGTTGAAATTGTAATTCCTCTCTCTTTTTCCTCTGGAGCTTTATCAATTTGATCATAAGCAGTAAATTGTGCACCACCAGACTCTGCTAAAACTTTTGTGATCGCAGCAGTTAATGTTGTTTTACCATGATCGACGTGACCTATAGTACCAATATTACAGTGCGGTTTATTTCTTACGAACTTTTCTTTTGACATTACTTGTTTACCTCTTCTATTTTTTTTCTTAATTTAATTTTTGGAGCGGGTAAAGGGAATCGAACCCTTACATCCAGCTTGGAAGGCTAGCGTTCTACCATTGAACTACACCCGCAACACCCAAGTACACTCCACGTCATAAAAAAAATTATTGAATGGTGGAGGGGGAAGGATTCGAACCTTCGAAGACCGAAGTCAACGGGTTTACAGCCCGCCCCATTTGACCGCTTTGGTACCCCTCCTTAATAAATTTTAGGGGGAAGCACCCCATGTTCAATAAAGCTTTAAACAACATGCGTTTTATATATTTTTATTGTACAAATGCAATACGTGAAATATAGGAAAATAGCTTAATAATTAGTGAAAATTCAGCAATTATCATGATCAAATCATCTTTTTTTATAGTTGGAAAACATGCAGTTATTGAAGCATTAAAAAATCCAAAAAGGAAGGTTTTAAAAATTTTCCTTACTGAAGAAAGTAAAAAAAATATACATAGAATAAGTTCTAGAAAAAATCTTCTAAAAGATTTAAAAGTTTATTACAAAACAAGAAAAGAATTAGACAAATATTGTTCAAAAGATGGAATAACCCATCAAGGCTACGTTGCTGAAATCGAGCATTTTGAAAAAAATTATTTAAAAGAATTTATCAAATCAAAAAATGATTTAACGATAGCATGTTTAGATGAAGTAACAGATCCTAGAAATATAGGTTCGTTAATTAGAAGTGCAGCATCATTTAATATAGACGGAATAATTGTCAAAGAAAGACATTTTCCTTCAGAAAGTAAACTTATGTATAAATCTGCAAGCGGTTGCATGGAGCATATAAATATATTTGAAGTATCCAATATAAATACTACTCTTAAATTCTTAAGAGAAAAGAATTTTTGGATTTATGGTTTTGAAGCAAAAAGTGATAAAAAGTTTAACGATATCAAATGGGATGGTAATAATATTTTACTTTTTGGCTCAGAAGGTTTTGGTATGAGAGAGCATACAAAAAAATATACTGATTTTTCTGTGAAAATAGATATAAATAAAAATATTGAGAGTTTAAATATATCTAATAGCGCATCAATAGTCTTTCATCATATAAATCAATATAAAAATAAAACTTGATAATCTTTGAAATCGTAATACAAAACTCTTCGTGCCCTTGTAGCTCAGCTGGTAGAGCAATTGATTTGTAATCAATAGGTCCGCGGTTCGAGTCCGTGCGGGGGCACCATTAACTTGTTTCGTTTCTTATCTGTTCGATTTTAATTTTTTTTTGAAGACTTCTATTTTTATCAAATATTAAATTAAATTTAATTTTTTTATTAGTTTTAATAGATATTGATTTTGCATTTCTAACTTCAATGTTATCAGCGACTGCACTTATAGGTCTCTTTTTATAATTTAAATTCTTAATTGTGATTTTAGATTTATCACTAACTATTTTTCCTTTCCATCTCCTCGGTCTAAAAGCACTTATCGGACTTATTGATAATTTATTCGAATCTATACTAAGAATAGGTCCATGAACAGAAAGATTATAAGCTGTACTTCCTGCAGGAGTTGACACCAAAACACCATCGGAAATTAAATGTTTTATAATTTGTTTTTTGCCATTTGAAATTGTTAATGATGCTGTTTGTCTACTTTGTCTGAGGACTGAAATTTCGTTAATTGCTATACATTTTTTAATAGTGCTTGCTTTATTTTTTACTCTCATTTCTAATGGTGATATTGATACTAATCTTCCCTTAATTAAATTTTTATAGTTTGTTTTTTTTGAAAATTTATTCATAAGGAAACCATAGTTCCCTGAATTAATTCCATAAAAAGGTTTTTTATATTTATTATATTTTTTTAGTGTTTCGAGCATAAAACCGTCACCACCAATTACAATTATTAAATTAGATTTTGTCAAAGAACATGTCTTTATTCTCTTCAAAACTGCATTTTTAATTTTAGATGATCTAGAGTTTTTATCTGAAACTATAAAAGGATTTATCATTAGTGGTGCCCTCGGCCAGACTCGAACTGGCACTCCCAAAAGGGCAAGGATTTTAAGTCCTTTGTGTCTACCAATTTCACCACGAGGGCATTTGTAAATTTCATGAGTTTTTATGCTAATATTTATAATTCAACAAGTCTAATAAATAAAATTTTTTTATTTTATCTCTCTGGTTTCTAGTTTGTTTCTAGTTATCCTATAAAGTCCGATAACCCAGTATCACGATCCGAAAAAGTTTTTTCATTTTATACAATTAGCATTAAATCCAATTAGATTGTCTATGCCATACTTTGGTCTTTTGGCTAAATAAGTAATATCTTTTTCATGTTTTATTCCAGTTACCATTTCCATTAAGGTATCAATAGCTAAAGCCTCTTGATGTGTGTGCTTTCTAGCATTATGTTTTTTATATTGATTATTTTTTTGCTTACCATCGTATTTTCTTGAGGAGAAACTTTCATAATCAGTGATCCCTAAATTTAATACTTCCGCTGCTTTAGTAATTCTATTCATAACTAGGTCTGGAACTTTAGCCCCCCAATTTTTAGCTAAATAGATGTATCCTAAAGCTGAATTTAAACCATAAGAGTGATACCATAGGGCTCGAAACCCTCTAAAAGAATTATTATTGATATAGCCATCATCATAAAACACTTCCTCTATATTTTTAAATCTAAAATTGAATTCTTTTGCTGCTAGTTTTTTATTGTTTGTCCAATGAGCATAAGCTAAGTTTGGAATTCCTCCGTTTCCCATTGCATAGAATCCTTTTTCTTTCTCTAAAAATTCTTCAGGCTTAATAAATTTTTTATGCATTTTTTTAATATACTTGTTAACAATTTTAATTTCTTTATCACTTAAGTAATCTTTAAGATAAATTGCTATTAGCAAATAATTTGTAAAAGCATCCCTTGCAAATTCATATGCATGATACCAGCAAGGTGCCTCGGGATTTCCATCTTTCCAACATTTTGGTTTCTTTTTTAACTCTTCTTTACCGATTGTATCTAGTAAAATATTTGCTTTAGCTATTTTAATCAATATTCCTTTAGCGTCATCAATGTCAGTTTTATCATTATTACCAATTGCATTATGGGTAGCAACAGCAAACATGCTCATTGGACCAGTTAGATTTAAGTGATTTACACTTCTAGAATTTCCCAGCGCCCATTCACTCATCCAATCTAAACGTATTAAGCTTTCAATTCTAGCTTTTTTATATTTGGATTTAAAAGTCTCACCACCCACATATGAGCATGACTTAATCTTATCTGTATAAAAATGTTTAGGAAAAGATATATCTTTAGATTTAACTTTTGCTTCAGCAGATAAGCATAAAAATATGCCAAATAAAGTTAAAAGAATTTTTTTCATTTTTTATTGTTTGCCAACAATTAAAGGTTGATTAAGATTAATTTTAAAAAGTTTAGCTGCATTTTTATATGCAATCTTTTCTTGTACATCTGGGCTTAAAGATCCAATCATCAAACGAACATGCTTCATATAGTGTTCAACAAAAACATCATGTGCTGGGCTTTTACCTAATTTATGATCAGAACCAAAAAAATATCTATCGGAATATTTTTCCATCGATTTTGCCCAAACCTCATGTAATTTAAATCTATAATCATTTGGGATATGCAAATCCTCAAAGCCCCAAAGAGAAGACCAATGAAATGCTATTTTCCAGTCAGTATATGTATTAGGACAATAATCAAAAATTTCTTCAAGGTCTTTTGTTGACATCATTCCTGTATGAGCTATCACAATTTTTGCGTTGGGGTATTTTTCACATTTTTTTTTATAAAAATTTTTAAACTCTGTTAATCTATCTATCCCATCTATTTCATGAAAAGGCTCCAGGTGTAAATTAATCGGCATACGGTGTTCATTGACAAATTCGAACGCCTTATCAATAATTGGGTGCTTAAGATCTAAATCTAATTGCGGTTGATACCCACCATAAGGGGGATTTTTTTTCTTTTTATTATAGTGAACTAGTCCAGCTTCTCCCAATCCATAACATTGTCCTTTTTTAAATCTTTTAATAGTTTCTTTAAACTCTTTATTAACTTCTGAGTTCTTATATTTTTTTTTATTTGCTGACATTCCAATAAAATTGGAATGACAATTAGTTAAAACATTCTGATGCTCTGCAGCAAAATCATAATAATAATTCCAATTATCTTCTGATTTGTAAGTATTTGGAGTTCCCATAATTACAGACATAAAAACATTTGCCTTATTTGTTAACATTGGCAAATCTTCTATAAAATACTCAGTACCTATATCTAAAGCTCTTCCGGTGGATTTTCTAGGATGTGCATGACCATCTATTATAGCTCCTAAATAAGGTTTATTTGTATCTCTTACCTCAAGATTATTAAGTTTATAACTGTCTAAAAGTTTTTTTGCTTCTTCACGACTTTCAGTTTTTCCAAACATAATTCTTTCATAAGCCCAGTGATCGAATCTATAGTGTTCGTCAAAACTGTTGGCAAACGTTGGTAAAATTAAAAAAATAAATAACAAAATTTTTTTCATTATTAAAATTATATTATTTCATCTCTTTAGTTTCTAGTTAATTTCTAGTTTGGTAGAATTTATAATTCATATTGCAATAAAAATAATTAAAGTTTTTTTAAAATTTAGAATTTAATGGGATTTAAGACTATATGAGACTGTGTGAGACTATAAATTTACTCTACCCTATGTTTTTTAAGTCCTTTGTGTCTACCAATTTCACCACGAGGGCATGAGTTATTTTCATGAGTGTTTATGCTAATATTTATAATTCAACAAGGGTAATAAGTAAAATTTTTTAATTTTATCTCTCTGTTTCCGAGTTTGTTCCGAGTTATCCTATATTATCCTTTAACAATATTTTTAATTTATATGATTATTTAATTACAATATGTATAAACTGTCGACTCCTCTAATATTTCCAATAACTGGTCATTTTTTTTCTCTTTTGTAAATCTAGAATACGAAGGTTTCAATTTATTTGACTTTAAAAACATTTCAGCAGCTGAAGCTTTTATACCAAAATTAATTCCCTCAGTAACATCTTTGGATAGACCTGCTACTGCAATAGCCACAAGTTCTCCACTTTGATTAATTATTGGCCCGCCGCTATTACCAGGATTAATTGCTGCATCTATTTGTATTTCGTTTGAGTTATCATTAAAGCCCTTCAGTGAACTAACAATTCCAGACGAAATTTTTAAATCATCACTTAATCCTTTTCCTAATGGATAACCTCCAACATAAATTCTTTGCATTTTTTTTAAATCTTTATTTGAAAAGTTTATAAATGATTTATTATTAGCTTGTGACTTAAGCAACGCCAGATCTAAATTTACGTCTGTTGCTATTAATTCCGTATCATAATCTTTATTATTATAAGTTATTTTAGAAACAGAGCAGCCTTCAACAACATGATGGTTTGTAAGTAAATAACCTTTGTTAGAGACAAAAAAAGCAGTTCCACTTGACGATTTATTCTTTGAACCTTCATCAGCAATTTGATTGTTGAAGTTCTCAGTGCATACTCTCCTAAAGTAAGGGTTTTGAAAATTTGGTTTATCTCTATATCCATAATTAATATTCAGCGTATTGAGATCAATTTTAACCCCATAGCCTCTTTCGTTAAAAGCAAGAATTATTCCTCCTACATAATCAGAGATACTATATTTTTCTATTGTAGTTTTTTCAGGGACATATGGATTCTTAGCACTATTTTTTTGTGCTTCGCTACCTCCACCCTTTTTTATTAGTTGAGCCAAAGTTCTGTAGTATAAATACAAGCTATCTATTCTTTCATTTGTATATTCTTCCAAAATAGTAACCGTTGAATTAGCAGTATTTATAGAAACTATATATTTATCATGAACTTTTATATTTTTGTAATTTTCTATAATTTCATTAACATATTTTATGGTTTCTTCGTCTTCATTTAAATCATCAACAAGATCGTGTCCTGTGTGAAAATCTTCAAATATCCATTTTCCATCTTTGATATAAGGTTTTTCTTCATATTTTCTGTAAAAATTTTTCGCAATATTATAATTCTCCTCATTCCACAGCTCTTCTTTATATGAACCATAACACTTTCCAAATTCAATAATTGAAGCATAAGAAAAATTGTTAAAAATTAGACTAGAAAAAAAAATTAAAATAAATTTTTTCATTAATATTTTATACCATTTTATCTCTCCAGTTCCGAGAATGTTCCGAGAATCTGAGGATTAATTATTAAGATTTTTCAATAATAGTAATCCAATATTTTAAAACTTACTGGATTATAAGAGAATAAGACTATTAGAGACTATAAGAGACTCCAAAATTCCTCAATTCAAACTATTTTAAGTCCTTTGTGTCTACCAATTTCACCACGAGGGCATGAGTTATTTTCATGAGTGTTTATGCCAATATTTATAATTGAACAAGATGAATAAGTAAAATTTTTTTTACACTTTAAGTTTATTTTTATATTAATAAATCTTGTCTAGGTTTTTATCTTTTTTTTTAATCTTTTTATTTTCCACATTTTTTTTAGGTGTTTGTCTGTATGGCTTTAAAGTAAATGCTAATGGTTTAAACTGTATTTTTGCAATTTGATTATCGTTAACAAATTTTGCAATTGAATAACCTGAATTAGACTCAATTATTTCTACTAATCCGATCTTTTTTTTTATATTCCCTAAATTTTCACCTGTGTACGAGTCAATTATTTTTTTATTCGTTAATTCATATAAAATAAACTTGTCTCCTTGTTTAATTTTCATACCACCTTGGCTTAGATAAAAAAGATTATCCTCAAAATTCTCAACCATTATAGGAAATATTTCATCAATTATATTTGGTCCTATTTCATCAACAACTAAATTAGTAAAATATTTTAATGTTTTTGATACTTTACTTAAATCTAATTCCTTTTCATAATCAGCTGAATATATGATTTGATTTGTTGCAACTTCTAAGATCCTATAATTTAGTATCATAGTTCCAATTCTTTTTTTTATTACAGTGTCAGATGTTAAGAATTTTTTTTCTTTTTCTTCAATTTTGAAAGAATAGATTTCACCTATTAAAATAAAATCTGCAAATAATTTCTGCCCGATTTTAACTCTTTCTTCTATTTTTGTGGTATTTTTAAGATTACTCAACTCATCAAAAATCTCTTTATTAAATTTTCTATCTAAAACAGTAAATTTTCGAGTTTGGACAAAATAACTTGTTAAATCATTATTAATTAGATTTGTTAAATCGTTTGCATTAAATGAATTGAACTGATTGAAAAAATTATTTTTTTCAATTCTAAATGGAATAATTGCAATTCTTTTTCTTTTAGCTGCTTCTGACAATTTATATTCAGCTATTTTTGCTAATATTTTGATATAAAATTCTCCGTCATTATTTTTATATTCATTTAATATTTCAAAACTTCTTATAGAGCCTTCACTTTTTTCAAATATCGTTTTAGTTAATTCTTTATAGTTTGCTGTTGCTTTGTATTGACCTGATGATGTTTGATCATTTATAGATAAATTTCCCTTTATATTTAAATTTGCATCAATAGTTTTATAAATGTTTTCAGATTTAATAGAAATGCCATTAACTTTTTCTATAGCCTGCTTAAAAGCTTTTTTTAAAGCAATTTCATAAATTTTATCAACACCTGTAGCTTCAACATCTTTATATTCAACTTCTGCTAATGAGCTTGATAAAAAAATGACAAAAATAACAAGGACTTTAGTGAATATTTTAATAGATAATTGCATTAGATTTTTCATTGAAATAAATTTTAACAGCAATACTATCAAAATTATATATTATTTATATTATTAAGTATGATTAAATTATTAAAGAAACGTTTGTTTCTTAAAACATTCATAATTTATTTTCTAGTATTTTTCAACGTCCAAGCTGTTGAATTTAGGGGTTCAGCAATTGAGACATATAAAGGTGCCTACTCTAAAAAAAAAATAAACGAAAAAATGCAAATTGCCAAAAACAAGGCTTGTCAAAATGCTTTTAAAAAATTTGTGCAGGGTATGGAAGGTTCTAAAAGAACAATTTTTATCAGTATTCAAGATCAAATATATGCAAATTTATCGGAGTATATGGTTTGTGACAGAGTTGTTGATGAGCAAATCGATAAAAAACAAAAAAAAGTTTCAGTAGTTATGAAAGCAAATATTGATACCACACGTTTAGACATTGAAATAAATAAAAGTTCAAAAGTTTTCGATACAAAAAGCTCAGACAAATCAAAACTGGCAATGATATTTTTTTCAAGGACTGTTGACTCACAAAGGGCATTTGATGAAAGAGTAACAAGTGTTGACAAGAAAACTAAAGGAATTGATATCAACGAAGAAGAAACTGATAGCGGAATATCATCTACTACAACTGAAACGAATATTTCTGAAACTGGTGGAAGCAAATTGAAAAAAAGAGATGTTACAGAATATATAGTAGATGATAATGATACGACAAAATTAGAAGCAAATATGAAAGAAATTTTTACTAAAGCAAGATTTGAACCTGTCTCAGGGCCAAGGCAAGTTAGAAAAAAATGGAGAGGTCTTAAAACTGAAATTGTAGACTCTCTAGAAAGTGGTGGAGGTATTCCTGAAGAAGTTCAATGGGAAATTGAAGATATGATGGCTGAGAAAAATGTTAATTATGTCGTATTTGCTTATTTTGATGTAGGTATTTCAGAAACTGATAAATCGAACGGTAATACAGTTGTTCCTGTTGCTCTTACAAAAGCTGAGATCATAAAACTTGGTAGCGGCGATCCAGTTAGTTTAGGTACTATAGGAGGTATCAATGAAAAACGTGGTGGTATAAATTATGATGAGGCAAAAAATAATTCAATAGCAGCAGTTTCTAAAAGAACAGCGAGAGACCTGGTTGCATTAATAAATAGTAAAGGAATAAATTAATGAAATCAAAGATTTGTTCTTTATTGTTAATATTTTTTTTAACTAGTTGTGCTTCAGGTAATAAATTTGGTGAAAAAACTTGTAAAGATATACATGGTCAATTTACAAAATCAGTTAAATGCTTAGAGCTTAAATTTATAAGTTTAAATCCAAAAAAAAATGAGGAATACAAAGACACTTACGATTTAATCCTTAAGGCCATAGCTGATCAAGTTTACGAAAGCAGAATAGATAATGTTCAGGCTTGGTTAATTTATGATGATATGATTTTAGGATATAAAAATTCAAAAGATAAACAGGAATATCTTAATAAGGTTTTATCTAAATATAGTTAACTATGTTTTTTAGGTTTTTGTTAATTTTATTAATAAGTATTAATTTAGCCAATGCAAAAACAATTGATTTAAGTAAATCTTTCAATATTGAAAAAAACTTAAAAGGCAAGGCTTTAAAAGAGTTTTTTTCTAATCATACTTTTACTATTTCACGAGATAATAAAACTTTGCAATATAAGTTTAAAAATAAGATTTACGAAGTGACAGAAAATGGAAAAATAATTGAAACTGGCGGTTGGAAGATGAATGCATTCACAAAAAAACATATAAAATTAAAGCCTGCAAAAGGATCAAAATCTTATTTTTTTAAGAAACTAAAAGATAAACCTATTATTTATCGTTTTAATGGATTGCCAGGAAAAGAAGGTGTAACAAAAAAAACTTATAAAATTGTTGAGTCAAGCAGTCCTCTAGCTCAAAAACAAATTGCATCTTTTAAAGGAAGTGCTGAAGATTTTGACGAAGATGTAAAGAAAGAAAAAAATAAATTAAATAAAGCAGTTGGGAATATTGTTTCTAACACTTTAGGTGTCTCAAAAGATATAAGCAAAAGTTTTGGTGAATTTGGTGCATCTAGTGAAGTCAGTTATTATTTTTTTCAAGCATCTGGTAATTATTTAAAAGCATTAGAATTTTTACACAGAGCATATGACAATAATGTCGAGGCAGATAAAATTTTTGCTTCATTAGAATATATGAAAAACAGTAAAATTGATGAAAATGAAAGATTAAGCTCTACAAAAATGCTTATTGATTCATCAAGTAAATCAATCAAAGCAAATGTGCAAAATTCATCAGTAGCATTAAGTGAAATTGGAAGAACTTATTATGAAAAAGCTTTGCCATTTGCTTTTGCGGCCGCTGAGTCTACGATTAACTTATATGGGGCAACTAGTAGGACAATTCAAAATATTACTAATAACAGTGGCGGATCAAACCTTAATTCATTGTTAAGCAATTTTGCAGAAGTTGGTGCAATTGCAAGCGTATTGCCAGAATTACCTGCTTTTGTAAAAAATATGAACACAACAATTAAATTTGTTTTTTCAGGGGCCAAAGAAAAAAAAATTAGAGACAATGGGAATCTTAGTAAAGCATTGGACGAATTAGAGCTGCCAGATATTGAGTAACTTTTATTTTAATTTATCTATTATCAAATTCAAATTTTTGATTTCTTTTTTTATCTTTTTTTTTGTAGCTTTTTTTAACCATTTCTTATCTTGTTTAATTATATTTTTTGAGAAATCATCAAACAAAATTTCTAAATTATAATAGTACTTTCTCCAATCATTAATATCAGATTGCTCTTTAGGTATTTTTACTTGAGTGACACCTCTTAAGGTCTCATCAAAATAATATTTATTTAATTCAGGCTGATATATTTTAAGATTTATAAAAGAACCGTAGAGAAAGAGATCTTCGACTGCAGTTGATTGAGCTAAAACTTTTTTAAAACCTTTAATATTTATTTCTATATGATAATCAGGATTAGGTAATTTAATATCAAATATTTTATCAGACTGTGCAAATTTTAACTTCATAGATCTTCCTATAGCTTGACCCTCTGTAAATGGAACAATTGCTACATTGTGATTTTCTGAAAGCCTTTTCGAAAATGACTGGGCAATTAGATTTTTCATATAGTTCTGATTATTTATCGTATTTTGAGGCATATCTTTAAATGCCCTTTCTTGAATATTTACGTTTGTTACACCAATTCTTAAATCGTATTTTTGCTTAATATTATATCTATTTATAATTTTAACTATTTGTTTAAATGGTTGATCTTTAAGATAAAAATTATTTATTCTTTTTAAAATATTTTTTTCATCTAATTTTTTATTAGATAAAATTGGTATCTCAAATTCAAATGGAATTGCTGCTATTAAGCTTCTATCAGAAAAATCGTAAAAAAGTATTTGGAAATAAGCATCATAAAATCCTGAATATTTTTTAATTGATGAATTATATTCTTGTGAAAATTCTTCATGCTGTAAAGCAACTGCCATCACAATTGCATTATCGGGATACTTTTCAAAATCTAATAAATTTTTGGTATCAAGGCTGATGTTGGTAAAACTTTCTTCCCTAACTATTTTTAATAAACTTTCTGAAATTATATCGATTTTTTTATCTGCTGCCCTTTTTTTAATTAATTTTGAAGTATATTTAGTAAGGTTTTTATTTGACTCATAACTATTAGAAAAAGAAAAACCTGAGTAAAAAATTTTAATTTTTTCCGAAGAGTAAACATTTTGAGAAATTAACAAAATAAAAATGAATGATAATAAAATTTCTTTTTTCATTATGTATTATTTATATTAGGTTATATTGATATTCCCTGGCCTCAATAATTTGTTTTGGTAAATTAAGCTCAACATCATCTAAACTTATAAATTCATCTTTATTAATATCTTTCTTTAAAATAGCATTATCAGTATATCCCATTGGTAAAATTCTTTCCTGTTTTGATCTTTTTGACGAGATTAATCTTCCCCTTGCACAATAACCACCTTCACCATCAAGTCTTTGACCAGCTTTTAAATCTTTCTTTGCAATGCTTGCTATCTCAGCATTAAAATTTTTTGTATTACCAGTTGCTTTATTATCAAGGACTATAGAATATATTGATTGTGCTAATTCTAGTCCTATGTAATGGTAAGGTCGCCAGATTGCAGAATAACTTCCTGAAGAATCTGTTACCATTCCATAATCTTTAAAACAATTCTTCACGTATTCATTTTGAGCTTTAATTACTATATAAACTCCCCATCTAAGATCGTTGGGAATATCTTTTTTATCTAAATCTATACTTGATATTACTTCTACTTGACCTGAATAGTCTAATAAACCACCTTCAGATTTTGGAATTAGCTTTTTGGCGATATCATAAACACCTATTGGAGGATAAGTTAGTCCATTATTTGGGCACCTTAAATCTGTTGCATTGTTAACTGCACACATTTCAATTGATGATTTATCACCACATAAAAAACTATTAAACATTTTTGGGTTCATGCCAGACTCATTTTCGGCTCTCTCCTTAGTTAAACCATAGTGGCCCCAGACGGTTTCTGGTGTCGAATATTCAAAAGATGGGTGATATTTTGTACCTTTTCCTGCACATATAACTTCAAAACCATTTAATTTTGCCCATTCAATTTGTTCTAAAATTAATGATGGTTGATCACCATAAGCCATTGAGCAGATAACATTATTTTCTTTTGCTAAGTCAGATAAATATTTGCCACATAAAACATCTGCTTCAACATTAACCATAATCACATGTTTTTTACTTTCTATTATTTTTTTTGCGTGGATAGTACCTGCTATAGGATTGCCTGTAGCCTCAATAAATACATCAATTTCTCTATTAAAAACGTTGTCTAAATTATCTGTAAAATTAATCTTGTCCATAGTTTCATTAGATAGTCCGCTGCTTAAACAATTTTTTTTAGCTCTGTCGATATCAATTTCAATTATAGAGTCTAAAATAATTTTGTTTAATTGATTGTATTGAGCAAGAAACATAGAAACAAATTTACCACAGCCAATAAAAGCAATACGTATAGGTTTTTTTAGATTTTGAAGCTTTGAATATAAATACATTTGATTTTAAATATAAAATATAAATTATTTTATATTATTAAATAATGTTTATTTACCATAAAAATTTTTTATAATTGTCATAGAAGTTAATTATGAGATACGTGAAAATAATTGTTGTTTTTGCATTAATTTACATAGTTTATATAGGATTAAGTAAATTTATGGATACAAGCGTAGATTTGCAAAAAAAGCAACAGAAGTAGAAAATTTAGAAAATACAAATAAAGTAAATAGTAAGGAAGTGGTAGGATTAATGATGTTTTTAGGAAATCCCCCCGAAATCAAAGAGCATTTATTAACAAAACATATCGATGATTGCTCATTTAAAATAGCTCGCAGAGATGAATTCTAATGCAATGTACAAGTGTATATTAGTTGATGACGAAGTAAAAGATGAAAAAATAGTGAGAGTTTTAAAAGAACTAGAAGTTTTAGAAGAATAGTTTAAATTTATAATATTACTCTAAAAGTATAAAAATAATAAACCAATACGATAATAATCCTGAAACAATAGTGGCGATTACACTTCTTGAGTAAAATCCAACAATCAAAGCAACTATTGCACCATAAATTTTTGGATCTGTGATTTCTACAAAAGAACCGAAATCATTATAAAATACTCCAGGGAATATTATTGCTGGGAAAACAGCGGCTGGGACATAATTAAGAACCTCTTTAACTTTTGTTCCAAGCATTTCTCTATCAATTAAAGCGACCATAGCCATCCTAGAAAAATAAGTTACAATTCCAGACACTATAATTGAAAACCAAGTCATTTTTTTAGCCTCAGCATTATAAAAGCTGCAATTAAAGCAACAATTGGAGATAATATTATGTAAGATTTGAATGGGGCATCAAATAATATTAGTGAAGCAAATCCAGATACTAACATCACAAAAACATAATCTAATTTTCTCAAGTCATTTACAATAATTGCTAAAAAAGTAAGAGGGATCGCAAATTTTAAACCTAATTCTTCAGGAATAAATGAGCCCAATATAATTCCACTTATTGTTGATAATTGCCAACAAAGCCAAAGAGTTACACCTGTACCAAGGATATAATAATGTGGATTAGATAAATTTTTATTCTGTTTAATATATTTGTTAGACTCTGCAAATCCTTGGTCTACAATAAAATAAGATATAAATAATTTTTTAATAAAACTTAACTTTTCAAGATATTCAGATAAAACCGCTCCATATAATAAATGTCTCGAGTTTATTACTCCAACTGATGTAACGGCTACTAATGATGAGGCTCCACCTGATAAAAGTTGCATAAATATTATCTGAGAAGCGCCACCAAAAATAATCAATGAGGTTGCATAAACTAAAATTGGATCAAAACCTAATTCAACACCAATAGCTCCAGTTATAATTCCAAAAGGAATTACTGATAACATATGAGGTAAAACAGCAACTGTTCCTTTAAAAAATATTTTAGATTTTGAAAGCATTAATTAAAAATTCACTAAAGCTTTTTTGAGATATTTTTGATCTAATTTACAATCTTTATAGCCTTGTTTAACAACATTTAGATACCTTTCTGTTGGATATCTGAAAATTGTTTTTTTAGGCATTATATAAGTCATCACAGTTTTGTTGTAATAATTAAAATACATTTTTTTATAGAGTATTGGATAATCTTCATAAATATCTAGTTTTTTTTCATCGCTTTTCGATATCTCATACAATCCACCAGGTACAATAGAATTATTTTTTTTTTCTATATCCGCTGCACGATACTTGCTTCTAAAATTTAGAGCATATCCTTTTAAATTTATCTTTTTAATAAATATTGAATCTTTACATCTTCTTTTCATTTGAAAATGGTTTAAATTACTTCCATAAGCAAAATAAAGCATAATTAACGCTCAACTATTTCAATTTGTTTATCTTTTACAAATTCAAGTATTTCTGAATTACATTTATCAATTTTTGTTTTATCAACTGATCGAACAACAATAGATACTCCTAATTTTCCAGCTTTAAAAAATGGATAACTTCCAATTTCAACTTCAGAATTATTATTTTGAACCTCTGTTAAAGATTTAGCTATTTCACTCTCAACAGTTCTTAAATTAATAGTTTCACTTAATATTGGTTCCCCTCCAACTAAAAGATTATTTAAACTTCCAAGCATAGCTTTCATAATAGATGGAACTCCTGGAAGACAAAATACATTTTCAACATAAAATCCTGGTGCACCGCTTGAAGGATTTAAAATTAAATTAGCACTAACAGGCATTTTAGCCATCTTTTGTCTACCTTCATTAAATTCTCCTGGCTTATAATAATTTTCTAGTATTGAAAAAGCCTCTTTATGGAAACCGTATTCAATATTAAATGCTTTAGAGACAGATTCTGCAGTAATATCATCGTGAGTTGGCCCTATTCCACCTGTAGTAAAAATATAAGAATATTTTTTTCTTAATTCATTAACTGTGTTTATAATAATATTTTCATCATCAGGGATTACACGAACTTCTACAACTGGTATGCCTAATGAATTTAACCAAATAGCTAATGTACTTGTATTAACATCTTGCGTTCTGCCTGATAGAACTTCGTTACCGATAATTAAAATACCAGCATTTATCTCTTTTTTATTTTGCATATGTAAATATAAGTAAATTTATATGAAATTTACAAATAGCCTTATTAAAGGAAAATTATTAAAAAGATATAAGAGATTTTTCGCCGATATAAAAGTAAATAACAAGATTGTAACGGCACATTGTCCTAACACTGGATCTATGCAGGGTCTTTTAGATCAAGGTAATGAGGTTTTGCTTACAGAACACAATGATCCAAAAAGAAAACTGAAATTTACTTTAGAGATAATAAAAGCAAAAAAAAGATTTGTTGGAGTAAATACTCATAGAGCTAATAAAATTGTTAATCATGGATTAGAAAATAAATTAATATCAGAATTTAAAAATATCAAAAATATTAAACCAGAATTTAAATTTAGTGATGATACAAGATTTGATTTTTTATGTGACAGCAATTTAATAGAAGTAAAAAATGTTACATTATTTAGAGAAAATGATATTGCAGAATTTCCTGATGCTATTACATCAAGAGGAACAAAACACCTAAATATGTTAATTAAATCAATTAAAAAAGGATATAAGCCGTATGTCTTATTTTTAACGCAAATTCAAAATATAAATAATTTTAGAATTGCAAAAGATATTGACCGCATTTATTTTGAAAGTTATAAAAAAGCAAAAAAAGCAGGAGTAAATTTTCTCGCTTATAGATGTAAACTTAGCTCTAAAGAGATTAAGATAGAAAAAAAAATTAATATTTTAGATGACTGATTTTACAGAAAAATTCGAAAAGATGAGAGTTGCCGGAAAGCTTGCATCTAAAACTTTAGATATGCTTACAGATTATATTAAACCAGGAGTATCAACAGATAAGATTGATAAATTGGGTTATGAATTTATAAAAGATAATGGTGGCTATTCAGCTCCGTTATTTTATAGAGGTTTTGAAAAATCACTCTGCACATCATTGAATCATGTAGTTTGTCATGGAATACCTTCTGATAGAATTTTAGAAGATGGTGATGCAGTTAATGTTGATGTGACAGTGGTCATTGATAATCATTATGGGGATACAAGTAGAATGTATGAAATTGGAAATGTACCAGTTAAAGCAAAAAATTTAATTGAAGTTACCTATGACTCATTAATGAAAGCAATATCAATTTTACAACCAGGTAAAAAACTTGGTGATATAGGATTTGAAATTCAATCTTATGTTGAAAGCAAAGGATATTCAGTTGTAAGAGATTTTTGTGGTCACGGAATAAGTAATGTTTTTCATGAACCTCCCAATATTCTTCATTATGGATCTAAAAATACTGGTAAAGAACTATTACCTGGTATGACTTTTACTATTGAACCAATGATAAATTATGGAAAATATGACACAAAAGTTTTAAATGATGGGTGGACTGCAGTAACTAAAGATAAATCATTATCAGCACAATTTGAGCATACTGTTGGTATCACAGAAGATTCATATGAAATTTTCACAGAATCTGTTAAAGGTTATACAAGGCCCCCTTATAATTAATGATATCAAGATATTCTAGAAAAGAACTTGTCAGTATTTGGTCTGAAGAAAACAAATATAAAATTTGGCTAGATGTAGAAATTGCAGCGGCTGAGGCAATGGAGAAATATAAAATTATTCCTAAAGGAGTTGCGTCATTAGTTAAAAAAAAAGGCAAAATCAAAGTTAAAAGAATTCATGATATAGAGGCTAAAGTTAAGCATGATGTAATTGCTTTTTTGACATCAATTACAGAACAAGCGGGTCTTAAAGCAAGATACCTCCATCAAGGAATGACGTCATCCGATGTATTAGATACAACTTTAAATATTCAATTGGTTCAATCAGGAAATATATTATTAAGAGATATTGATAAAATATTATCTGTTCTAAAAAAACAGGCAAAAAAATATAAATTAACTCCATGTATTGGAAGAAGTCATGGAATTCATGCAGAACCGATTACATTTGGACTAAAACTAGCATCATTTTATGAAGAATTTAAAAGAAACAAATTAAGATTAAAAGATGCAATAGAAAATGTATCTACATGTGCAATTTCAGGAGCAGTGGGAACGTTTGCAAATATAGATCCTAAAATTGAAACCTATGTTGCAAAAAAATTAAAATTGAAAGCTGAGCCAATTTCAACTCAAATTATACCAAGAGATAGACATGCACATTATTTTTCAGTTCTCGGGATTATTGCTGGATCTGTTGAAAGGGTAGCTACAGAAATAAGACATATGCAAAGATCTGAAGTTTATGAGTTACAGGAATACTTTTCAAAAGATCAAAAAGGTTCTTCTGCCATGCCTCATAAAAAAAATCCAATATTAAGTGAAAATCTTACAGGACTTGCAAGAATGGTAAGAAGCTATGTAATTCCAGCTTTAGAAAATATTTCTTTGTGGCATGAAAGAGATATTTCTCATTCTAGTGTTGAAAGAAATATTGGTCCAGACGCAAACATAACTTTAGATTTTGCTTTAGTTAGACTGTCAGGAATTTTAGAGAAAATGATTGTTTATCCAAAAACGATGATAAAAAATTTAAACTTAACAAGAGGTCTTGTTTTTTCTCAAGAGGTAATGTTAGAACTTACTAAATTAGGTGTCGCTAGAGAGAAAGCGTATAAATTGGTTCAATCTCATGCAAAAGCTAGTTTTGCAAAAAATATAAAACTATTAACACTTTTAAAAAGTGATAAATCGATCACTGGTAAAATAAGTGAAAAAAGATTAGATAAAATCTTTACATATGACAAACACTTAAAAAATGTAAATTATATATTTAAAAGAGTATTTAAATAATGAAAAAAGGAAAAAAATTATACGAGGGTAAAGCAAAAATAATTTTTGCAAGTAACGATAAAAAATATGTTATCCAACATTTTAAAGATGATGCAACTGCATTTAATAATCAAAAAAAAGCAGTGATGGATGGTAAAGGAATTTTAAATAATAGAATTTCTGAACATATATTAACCCAATTAAATAATGTTGGTATCAAAAATCATTTAATCAAACGTTTAAATATGAGGGAGCAACTCGTTCAGCATGTTGAAATTATACCTATTGAATTTATTGTGAGAAACATTGCAACTGGATCATTAACTAAAAGATTGGGAATTGAAGATGGAACTGTTTTAGAAAATCCATTAATAGAGTATTGCTTGAAAGATGATGATTTAGGAGATCCCTTAGTAAGTACTGAACACATCTTAGCTTTTAATTGGATGGAAAAAGATGAATTAAACTTAATAAATAAAGAATTAAATAGAATTAACGATTTTCTTCAAGGCATGTTTAGAGGTGTTGGAATTAAACTTGTAGATTTTAAAGTAGAATTTGGAAGATATGAAAAAAATGGAAAACAAGAGATCATACTTGCGGATGAAATCAGCCCAGATACCTGCAGACTATGGGATGTAAATAGTGATAAAAAATTAGATAAAGATAGATTTAGAAAAGGTCTTGGTAATCTAATTGAGGCTTATCAAGAAGTTGCAAGAAGATTAGATATACTTCATGAACAATCAAATATAAGACCATTAAAATACACTAAACCACAAGCAGTAAAGATTAAAAAAAAATAATGAAAATTAAAGTAATCGTAACTCTTAAAAATGGAGTTTTAGATCCTCAGGGAAAGGCTATTCAACAAACACTTAATGGAATGAACTTTGGAAATGTAGAAGATGTGAGACAAGGTAAATATTTTGAAATTGAAGTTAAAGAGAAAGATGAAAAAAAAGCAAAGTCTTTAGTAGATGATATGTGTAAAAAACTATTGGCCAATCTTGTTATTGAGGATTACAAAATAGTTTAATAAATGAGATCATCAGTCATTATTTTTCCAGGATCAAATTGCGATAGAGACATGGATGTGGCTCTAAGAAAATTTGGTTTTAAAAATCAAATGGTTTGGCACAATGATAAATCTATTCCAAAATCAGATTTGATAGTATTGCCTGGTGGCTTTTCTTACGGTGATTACTTAAGGTGTGGAAGCATTGCTTCTAAATCAAAAATTATTAAATCAGTAATTGATTTTGCTAATTCTGGAGGACTAGTATTAGGTATTTGTAATGGATTTCAAATCTTAACTGAAACAGGCCTACTAAAAGGAATATTGCAACAAAATAAGTTTCTTAATTTTATATGCAGAAATGTTTTTGTAAAAGTTAAAGATAAACAAAATAAATATTTTAAAGATTTAAAAAAAGATCTTTTAGAACTTCATATTGCCCATAATGAAGGAAATTATTTTTGCAGTGATGATGAATTAAAATCATTAGAAGATAATAATCAAATAGCTGTAACGTATTGTGGAGAAGATGGTACAGAAGATGAAACAACTAATCCAAACGGAGCAATTAAAAATATAGCTGGAATTTTTAATAATAATAAAAATGTTCTTGGAATGATGCCACATCCTGAGAGAATGATAGACAAATATTTATCAGGTGAAGATGGTTCATTATTTTTCAAAAATATTATAGATAATTTTAAATAATGGAAGTCACGGAAGCAGTTGCAATAGACCACGGATTAAAAAAAGAAGAATTTTCTAAAATATGTGAACTTCTTAATAGAACACCAAATTTAACTGAGCTTGCAATATTTTCTGCAATGTGGAACGAACATTGCTCTTATAAGTCCTCTAGAAAACATTTAAAAAAAATGCACACAAAAGGAAAACAGGTCATCCAAGGACCTGGAGAAAATGCTGGTGTTATTGATATTGGAGATGATGATGCAATAGTATTCAAAATTGAAAGCCACAATCACCCTTCGTTTATTGAACCTTACCAAGGCGCAGCAACTGGAGTTGGTGGGATTATGCGGGATGTATTTACAATGGGAGCAAGACCAATAGCAAATCTAAATTCAATTCATTTTGGTTCGCCACAACATAAAAAAACAAGAAACTTATTAAGAGGAGTTGTTAAAGGGATAGGTGGATATGGAAATTGTATTGGAGTTCCAACGATTGCTGGCCAAACAACTTTTGATGAGTCTTATAATGGAAATATTTTAGTAAATGCTATGACTCTTGGTTTAGTAAATA
This sequence comes from uncultured Pelagibacteraceae bacterium, assembly GCA_902589315.1. Lineage (GTDB taxonomy): Bacteria > Pseudomonadota > Alphaproteobacteria > Pelagibacterales > Pelagibacteraceae > Pelagibacter. The sequence continues at coordinate 19,132 of CACISK010000005.1, read as the reverse complement.
AAAATAAGATTTTTTATTCAAAAGCAGCTGGTTTAGATAAACCAGTAATATATGTAGGCTCGAAAACTGGAAGAGATGGAATTCATGGCGCCAGTATGGCTTCAGCAACATTCGATGACAAAATTGAAGAAAAAAAACCTACAGTTCAAGTTGGGGACCCATTTACTGAAAAACTATTACTTGAAGCATGCTTAGAATTAATGGCTGATAATTCAATAATAGCAATACAAGATATGGGTGCAGCAGGATTAACCTCTTCTAGTGTTGAAATGGCTTCAAAAGGAAATCTTGGAATTGAATTAAATCTAAGCGAGGTTCCTTGTAGGGAAGAAAAAATGACTCCATACGAAATAATGCTGTCTGAAAGTCAAGAGAGAATGCTTATAGTTCTTGAAAAAGGAAAAGAAGAACATGCAAAGAAAATATTTGATAAATGGAACCTAGATTTTGCAGTTATAGGTAAAACAACTAATTCAAAAAAAATACAATTAATATTTGATAATAAAAAAGTTGCTGAAATACCAATTGATCTTCTTGCTGAAAATGCTCCAATTTATGATCGTCCTTGGAAAAAAACTAAATTACCTCAAAAATTAAAATTTGATAAAGATGAATTTAAATCTCTAAAACTACCAGATTGTCTAAAGAAGATTTTAAGTAATTCAAATATTTCTGATAAAAAGTGGATATGGGATCAATATGATCATACGGTAATGGGAGACACGATTCAAAAACCTGGGGGTGATGCTGGAGTTGTTAGAGTTCATGGGACAAATAAAGCGGTAGCAGCATCAGTAGATTCATCCGCATTATATTGTTTCTCGCATCCATTGACTGGAGGAAAACAAATAGTTTGCGAGAGCTATAGAAATCTTATTTCGGTAGGAGCTAAACCTATTGCTATTACAAATTGTTTAAATTTTGGAAATCCAGAAAAAGAAAAAAATATGGGTGAATTTGTAGAATGTGTTGAGGGAATTACAGAAGCAAGTAAGTATCTAGATTTTCCAGTCGTGTCCGGAAATGTTTCGTTTTATAACGAAACAAAAGATAAAGGTATCAAGCCTACACCAACAATTGGAGGTGTAGGGCTAATCTCTGACTATCAACAAATGCTTACTATGGATTTTAAAACTGAAGGAAACTTAGTTTATGTAATTGGTAAAACCGATGGGCATTTAGATCAAAGTATTTTTGCAAGAGAGCTTTTAAATGAAAAAAAAGGTCCTCCACCAACCGTTAATTTATTTAATGAAAAAAACATTGGTGAGACTTTATTAGATTTATCTAGAAAAAATCTTATTGTGAGTTGCCACGATGTATCATTAGGTGGAATTTTAACCGCAGTGTCAAAAATGTGTATTAAAGGAAAAAAAGGAATAAAAATAAATTCACTTAAAGGTTTAACAAATAAATATGAATATTTTTTTGGTGAAGATCAGGCTCGATATATTGTTGAAATACCTAGAGCTAGTTTGAAGAAAGTAATCGAGATTTTAAACAAATATTCAGTACATTTTGACGATTTAGGAATAATAGATGGCAATTCCATTAAATATAATGATGATATCAATTTGCCTATTGAAGAATTAGCAGATGCACATAAATATTGGTTAAAGAAGTATATGGATAGCTAATGGCAATGGATTTAAAAGAAATTGAGAGTTTAATTAAGGAAGGATTACCTGACGCAAAAGTTGAAATTCAAGATTTAGCGGGTGATGGAAATCACTATTCTGCTACAGTGACATCATCTGAATTTTCAGGTAAAAGTAAAATAGAACAACACAAAATGGTATATAATTCTTTAAAAGGTAAAATGGGAAATGAGCTTCACGCTTTAGCAATTAAAACAAAGGAAATTTAAATGGAACAAGAAACAAATGATTTAATAAAAAGTGAAATTGAAAATAACGATGTATGTCTTTTTATGAAAGGTACACCTGATGCACCTCAGTGTGGATTTTCAATGGCAACTTCAAATATTTTGAAGGTTCTTGAAGTAAATTTTAAAGGTATAAATGTTTTAGCAGATCAAAAGCTAAGAGAAGGTATAAAAGTATTTAGTGATTGGCCAACCATTCCTCAATTATATGTTAAAAATGAGTTTATTGGCGGATGTGATATTGTAAAAGAAATGTATGAGAGTGGAGAGTTGGCTAAACTTTTTGAGACTAAAGGAATAAACTTTAAAGCTAAAAATTAATTATCTAGAGTAATATTCAATTACTAAGTTTGGTTCCATTACAACTGGATAAGGAACTTCTTCAAAAGAAGGAACTCTTACAAACTTAACTTTTTTATTTTTTTCATCTAATTGTAGATATTCTGGAACTTCTCTTTCTTTGTTAGCAAGTGCAATATCAATTAATGCAAGTTGTTTCGATTTGTCTCTAATTTCAATCGTATCTTCTTCATCAACCTGGTAACTTGCTATATTAACTTTTTTTCCATTCACTTTGATATGGCCATGATTAATCAATTGTCTTGAAGAAAAAATAGTATTTGATAATTTTGATCTGTAGATTACTGCATCTAATCTTCTCTCTAATAATCCAATTAAATTTTCAGCTGTATCACCTTTTTTCATGATTGCTTTCTTATAAATATTTCTAAACTGTCTTTCATTCATGTTGCCATAATAAGACTTTAATTTTTGTTTAGCCTGAAGTTGAATTCCATAGTCTGAAAGCTTTCCAGCTTTTGTTTGTCCATGTTGTCCTGGAGGATAGGCTCTTGTATTAAAAGGGCTTTTGGGTCTACCCCATAAATTTACTTTTAATCTTCTATCTACTTTATGTTTAGAGTTTAATCTTTTTGTCATTAATAGGAGGTCTTATAAGCCTAAGTTATGTTTTGTCAATCAACCTTTTCCTTGCTTAAACCAGCAAATACACTCGATAAAATACGAGTTTCTTTTTCTGAAAGATTGAGTTTATAGAAAATACTTCTTAAATTTTCCATCATGATTGGTTTTTTTTCAGGTGGATGAAAAAAATTCTTATTTTCTAAATTATTAATGCATAAATTCAACATCCTTTGAATGTCATTCTTATTTGCACTTTTAATTTTTTTTGACTTTTGAAAGGTAAACTTTTTATTTGAAATTAGGCCACTTACTACTTGAGCTACTATAATTAGACTATGAGACAAATTTAAAGATCTAAAATTCTTATTACTTGGAATTTGTAAAGTATAATCAGCATAACTAACCTCATTATTTGATAATCCAGATGCTTCCGATCCAAAAAGAAAACCAACCTTTTTTTTGTAATTAATCTTACTAAGATCGGTTATTGATATATGTTTAATATTTTTATTTCTAAATCTTGCAGATGTTGCAACTAATATATCCAAATTACTTAATGATGTTTCTAAATTTTCATATACTTTTGCTTTTTTAATAACATCTTTTGCCCCTACAGATGTTGCAATAATTTTATCATTTGGAAATGAGGGTTTTGGATTAACAATTGATAGATTATTAAAATTAAAGTTTTTTAAAGCTCGAGCGCAGGCTCCTATATTTTCTGACAACTGAGGTTTATGTAAAATGAAGGTTATATTTCTTAATGACATCAAGTACTTGCGGGAGCATTATCCTTGAAAAGCTTATAATCCAAACTATCAACTAAAGCTTTAAAAGATGCATCAATAATATTTGGAGAAACTCCTATAGTAAACCAATTACCATGTTTTGAGTCTGCACTTTCTATTGAAACTCTGGTAACGGCTCCAGTTCCAGTGTTTAATATTCTAACTTTATAATCAACTAATTTTAGATCTTTTAAGTATTCTGAGTACTTTTCAAGTTTATTTACATTTTTTCTAATTGCATTATCTAAAGCATTAACAGGTCCATTACCCTCGCCTTCACATAATATTTCATGACCATCTACTTCTAGTTTTGCTTTTGCAAATGATATTACTTCTCCAGTAGAATCTTTCTTAACAGAAACATCATATTCATTAATTGAAATATATCTTGGTATTTCACCCATCAATCTTCTAGCTAAAAGCTCAAAAGATGCATCAGCACCATCGTAACTATATCCTATGAACTCTCTATCCTTTACTTCATGAAGAAGTTTTTTAATTTTTGGATCGTCTTTTTTAATATTAATGCCAATTGCATTTAATCTAGACATTATATTAGATTGTCCGGATTGATCAGAAACAACAATATTCCTTGCATTACCTACTTCATCAGGATTAATATGTTCATAAGTTTTTGGATCTTTTTGGACAGCTGATACATGCATTCCACCTTTGTGTGAAAATGCAGATGCACCCACATAAGGTAAATGTTTATTTGGTTTTCTATTCAATATTTCATCTAATAATCTTGAACATTGAGTTAAATTTTTAATGTTTTCAGGTTTAATGTTAATTTCATATTTGTCTGAAAAATCTTTTTTTAAAAAAAAAGTTGGGATTAAAGACATCAAATTCGCATTACCACATCTTTCTCCTAGTCCATTAATTGTGCCCTGAACCTGCCTAACTCCTGCTTGGACAGCAACTAAACTATTAGCAACTGCATTTTCAGTATCGTTGTGAGCATGAATTCCAAGATTTTTACCAGGTATATGTTTTGATACCTCTTCAACAATTTTAGAAATTTCGTGAGGTAATGTCCCTCCATTAGTATCACATAAAATAATCCATCTTGCGCCATTATCATATGCAGCTTTTAAACATGATATTGCATATTCAGGATTAGATTTATAACCATCGAAAAAATGTTCAGCATCAAACATGAATTCTTTACCTGAATTAACTATATGCTTTGCACTCTGGCTTATATTTTCTAAATTTTGATCGTTTGAAATACCTAACGCAACATCCACATGAAAATCCCAACTTTTACCAAATAAACAAACAGATGAACTCTTTGAATTAATCAAAGATGACAACATAGGGTCGTTTTTTGCACTATGCTCAGATTTTTTAGTCATGCCAAAAGCAGTAAGATTAGCGTTTTTAAAGTTTTGATCCTTGTTAAAAAATTCTGTATCAGTTGGATTTGCTCCTGGCCAACCACCTTCTATATAATCAACTCCCAAATTATCCAAAGATTTAGCAATTTTTTCTTTTTCATTTAATGAAAAATCTACTCCTTGAGTTTGTGCCCCATCCCTAAGTGTAGTATCAAATATATAGATTTTTTCTTTACTCATTTTAATTTCCAGGTGGTTGTACCATCTTTATCTTCAATTAAAATACCCTTGTCTAAAAGATCTTTCCTTATTTTGTCAGCTAATTCATAATTTTTTTCATCTCTTGCTTTATTTCTCTCAACTATTTTTGAATTAATTTCATCCTCTGAAAGAGAAATTGTATTTTTTTTTGTTTGTAGCCACTCTTCTAAATTATCAGTTAATAGACCAATAAAATTACAAGCTTTTACAAAAGTTGCTTTATCCTCGTTCGTTCCATTTGAAGCTTTACTATATAAAGAATGTAAATTAGCAATATAGCCTGGAGTATTTAAATCGTCATATAAAGGATCTAATAATTCATCTGGTAATATTGTATTTTTATGCACATCAGAATAGGCTGAATACCATTTGCTTAAAGTCTTTTCACATTCTGATATAAGTTTTTCATTCCAATCTAATCCTTGTCTATAGTGAGCACTAATTAATGCTAATCTTAAAACTTGACCATTATATTTTTTTTTAAAATCTTTTATTTTTAATATGTTTCCCTGAGATTTTGCCATTTTTTCATTAGAAAGAGTTATAAATCCGTTATGAACCCAATAATTTGCAAATGAATTTGTTTCATTTGCACATCTTGATTGAGCAATCTCGTTTTCATGATGAGGAAAAATCAAGTCTCTACCACCTCCATGAATATCAAATTCTTCCCCTAAATATCTTTTTGACATAACCGAACATTCTAAATGCCAACCTGGTCTACCTTTACCCCAAGGAGAATCCCATGAAGGCTCTTTATCTGTTGACGGTTTCCATAAAACAAAATCTTCAGGATTTTTTTTTATTTCTGAAACTTCTACTCGTGAACCAGCTACTAATTCATCTAACTTTTTATTAGATAGTTTTCCATAATCACTAAATTTTTTAACTTCAAAATAAACATGCTTATCCTTTGAATATGCAAACCCTTTTTTCTCTAGTTCTTTAATCATTTCAATCATTTGTTTTATATTTTCTGTTGCCTTTGGTTCATTGGTTGGTGTTTCACATTTTAAGTAAATACAATCCTTATGAAAATTTTCAGTAATTTTTGAAGTTAAATTGTTTATAGATATATTTTGATCATTAGATGCTTTGATTATTTTGTCATCTATGTCTGTTATATTCCTGATATAATTAACATGTGATGATCCATATCTATTTTTTAAAATTTTATACAGAATATCAAAAACAACTAATGGTCTTGCATTGCCAATATGTGGATCGTCATAAACAGTAGGACCACAAACATACATGCCTATGGATTTTTCATTTTTGGGTATAAATTTATCTTTCTTACCACCAAGACTATTAGTTAAAAATATATCTTTAGCCATACAACTAGGAATATACTTAAATTATAGATTTGTGAATCTATTTGATTAATTAGGAATTTTGCATACTGGAATAGGTTCCATTTTATGCAAATTTGCTCTTCGAATTAAATTATATTTATCTCTATTCACGGAATTTTCATTATCCATCGCTTCTTCTAATTCCTTATATGATAAACCAAGCTGTCCTTCATCCGTACGACCATCATCCCATAAGCCATCTGTAGGAGGGGCATCAATAATCTCTTTTAAAATACCAAGCTCTTTACCAAGCTCCCAAACCTCAGTTTTATTGCAATCTGCTATTGGAGAAATGTCTACTCCACCATCGCCATATTTTGTATAAAAACCAACTCCGAAATCTTCAACTTTATTTCCTGTTCCTACAACAATTCCATTATTTGCTGCAGCTACTTGATAAAGCGTTGTCATTCTTAATCTTGCTCTAGAATTTGCCATCCCGTGTTCACTACCAAAATTGTTTAGTGTTCCTTCAAATGTTTTGAATAAACTATCTAATTCTAATGTATGTCCCTCTACATTGCTAAAATTCTTCTTTAACCATTCCTGATGTGCCAAACTTAGATCATGTTGTGCGGATTTTTGTTTAATAGGCATTGATAAAACAATTGTTTTTAAACCTGTCATTGCACTTAGTGTGCTAGAGACGGAAGAGTCTATTCCACCAGAAATACCAATCACTAAAGATTGAGCTTTTTTTGGCATAGAATTCACATAATCTGAAATCCAGTTTTTAATGTGATTCACTTTGTCTTTGGGTGTCATAATATAAATATAAGAAAAAAAATTTATTTTTAAACTGTTAAGATGCCGCTTTAATTACAGATTTAGAATACAAACTATTCTTTTTTATCTCATCTGAAATTAAAAATGCTAATTCTATAGCCTGGTCAGAGTTTAATCTTGGATCACAGTGCGTATGATATCTGCTTGATAAATCTGCATCAGATATTTTTTTTGCTCCACCTGTACACTCTGTCACATCTTGTCCAGTCATTTCAACATGAAGACCTCCTGCATAAGAACCTTCAGCTTGATGAACTGCAAATACATTTTTAACTTCACCTACAACATCATTAAATGGTCTAGTTTTAAAACCAGTAGTTGATTTAATTGTATTGCCATGCATTGGATCACACGACCATACAACATTTAATCCTTCTTTTTTAATTCCTCTGATTAATTTTGGTAAGAATTTTTCAACGTTTTGATGGCCAAATCTTGAGATTAAAGTTATTTTTCCTTTTTCATTTTTAGGATTTATAACTTCACATATTTTTGCAATCTCATCAGGTTTTGAAGTTGGGCCACATTTGATGCCAATTGGATTTTCTATTCCTTTACAAAACTCAACATGTCCTCCATCTAATTGCCTTGTTCTATCTCCTATCCAGACAAAGTGTGCTGAAGTATCATGATATTCACCCGTAGTTGAATCTACTCTTGTCATACTTTCCTCAAAAGGTAAGTGTAAAGCCTCATGAGAAGTCCAAAAATTAACTGTGTATAATCTATTATTAAAATCAGATGTAATTCCACAAGCATCCATAAAAGCTAATGCATCTGCTATTTTATCTTCTAATTCTTTAAATTTCTTAGCTTGAGGACTTTTCTTAATATAATCTAAATTCCACAAGTGAACCTTATTTAGGTCAGCAAAACCACCTTTTGAAAATGCTCTTAAAAGGTTTAAAGTTGAAGCAGATTGAGAATAAGCCTTAAACATTCTTTTTGGATCTGGTCTTCTGGCTTTTTCATTAAAATCTATTGCATTTATATTGTCTCCCAAATAACTTGGTAATTCTTTATCACCTTGCTTTTCAGTTGGGGCACTTCTTGGTTTTGAAAATTGTCCAGCAATTCTCCCAAGTTTTACAATAGGTAAAGAAGCTGAGTAAGTCATCACTAAAGCCATTTGAAGAATAACCTTAAAGGTATCTCTTATATTATCAGGATGAAATTCCGCAAAACTTTCTGCACAATCACCACCTTGTAATAAAAATGCTTTTCCATCATTGACCATCGCCAACTGATCTTTTAAGTGTCTTGTTTCGCCCGCAAATACTAAAGGAGGAAAAGTTTTTAATTTATTTAAAACTATCTCCAATTCCTTCTCATCTTCATATTGAGGAATATGTTTGACAGGGTATTTTCTCCAGCTATTTATTTTCCAATTTTTCATTTCAACTCAAAATTGTTTTAACAGACTTTATTATTTATTCAACAGTGACAGATTTAGCTAAGTTTCTTGGTTTATCTATATCGTAACCTTTATCTAATGCAGAGTAATAAGCTAACTTTTGTAAAGGTATGGTGGTCAAAAAAGGAATAAGTTCATCAGATATGGCATCAACTTCTATTTGCTCCCAAATATTTTCTGAATAAATTTCATCAGTACTTTTATTTGTTATTAGCAAAACTTTTGCGCCTCTAGATATAACTTCTTGCATATTTGAAATAGTTTTTTTGTAATGCTCATCTCTTGGAGCAATTACTACTACCGGCATACCTTCTTCTATGAGTGCAAGAGGTCCATGTTTCATTTCCCCTGCTGGATAACCTTCAGCATGAACATAGGCAAGCTCTTTCAGCTTTAAGGCACCTTCAAGTGCAATTGGATAAGAATAGCCTCTACCTAGAAACATTGAACCTTTTGAGCTTGCAAAATCTTTACCAAGTGTTTGAATTTTATCTTCAATATTTAGTGCATTTTTTGCTGATTTAGATAAAGACAGTAAATCTTTTATCTTCTTTTGATAATCCTTTTTATTAATTGATTTTTGTTCATAAGAAAGCTTAGTACACAATAAATAAAGAACTAACATTTGCCCTAAAAAAGCCTTTGTCGATGCAACACCAACCTCTGGACCACAATGAATAGGTAAAACTAGATCTGCATCTCTTGCAATTGAACTTTCAACCACATTTACTACTGCACAAGTTTTAACTTTATTCTTTTTGCACAAATCTAATGCTGCAAATGTATCTGCAGTCTCGCCTGATTGAGATACAAACACATAAAGACAATCTTTTTTAAATTTAATTTTTCGGTATCTAAACTCTGAGGCTATATCAACACTGACATCTAAACTTGTGTTTTGTTCAAACCAGTACTTAGCAACAAGGCATGAGTGATATGCTGTTCCACATCCAATTAAAACCACCGATGAAATTTCACTTATTTTCCAAGGAAAATTATAAATATTTATCTCTTTATTATGTTTGTCGATATACTCATTGACACAATTTTTTAAAGTGATTGGCTGCTCATCTATTTCTTTAGCCATATAATATTTGTAATCTCCTTTTTCATAATTTTGATCATCTTTAGAAAGATTTAAAATTTTTTTGTTTACTTTAGTTCCATCAGCGTCAAAAAATTCAACTTGATCTTTTTTTAATATGCAAAATTCTCCATCGTTTAAGTATGAAATTTTATTTGTCATTGACTTTAATGCATAAGAATCTGAACCAAGGTAGTGTTCATTTGGACCATAACCAACTGCAAGAGGAGATCCTCTTCTTGCCCCAACTATTAAGTCTGGTTGGTCTTTGAATATTATTCCTAGTGCAAAACTACCATGTAATTTTTTTAAAACTTTTAAAATTGTATTTTTAAGGTTATTTTTTTTTAAATAATCAGTTACCAAATGAACTATTACCTCTGTATCTGTTTGAGATTTAAACTTATAGCCTTTATTTTCTAATAACTTTTTTAGAATAGTTGAATTTTCAATTATACCATTGTGAACTACAGATACATCTTCTGATGAATGAGGATGTGCATTTATTGAACTAGGTTTACCATGTGTGGCCCATCTAACATGTCCGATACCGATAGAGCCAGATATTTTAGTTTGTATAATGTTTTTCTCTAAAGCGTCTACTCTACCCTCACATTTTACTTCATTTATATTTCCATTTGAAAGTGTTGCTAAGCCTGCAGAGTCGTAGCCTCTATACTCAAGTTTTTTTAATGAACTTATAATTCTGGGAGTAACCTCTTTAGAGCTTGTAATTCCAACTATTCCACACATTGCTTATTATTTCCTTTTATAATTTTTTTTTTCTTTTTGATTTGATCTGGTTAATGCCAACGACCCTTTGCTTACATTTTTAGTAATTACTGAACCTGCTCCTATAACACTTTTTTCATTTAAAGTAACTGGTGCTACTAAAGAAGTATTTGAGCCTACAAATACTCTATCCTTAATATAAGTTTTACTTTTTTTTCTTCCATCATAATTACAAGTTATTGTTCCAGCTCCAATATTAACATTTTTTCCCACTTGAGCATCGCCAATATATGATAAATGATTAACTTTAGAATTTTTATTTATTGTAGTTTTTTTTACCTCGACAAAATTTCCAATTTTTGACCCAGATTTTATTTTTGTTCCAGGTCTCAAACGTGCGTATGGACCTACACTAACATCATTATCTATTTTAACACCCTCAAGATGAGAGAAAGATAAAATTTTAACATTATTTCCTATTTGTACTTTATCGGCAAACACAACATAAGGCTCTATCTCTACATTATTTCCAATTTTAGTATCTTTAGAAAAAAAAACTGTTTCAGGCCCTTTCATTTTGACACCTTTTTTTAAAAATTTATCTCTAAGTTTATTTTGTAAATTTTGACTATTCATTAGATAGTTGTATATAACTGGGTATTAATTTAATTAATTCACAATTTATTTCTTATTAATACTTTTTAAATGACACAAAAATTCACAGTTGTTTTTGATTTAGATGGCACGTTAGTGGACACAGCACCTGATCTAATGCTTGCTCATAACCATGTTATGAAGAAATTTGGATACCCGACAAAATCTCTTGATGAACTTAAAAATACTGTTGGTCAAGGAGCTGGAGCAATGATTGGTAGATCTATATGGAGCCAGGCCAAAAAAGAATTAACTTCTATTAATGAGAAAATCAAAAATGAAATGACGGATGAATTTATTTCTTATTATGGAAATAATATTTTAAATGAAAGTACTCTAATGCCTGGTGTAAAAGGTTTTTTTAAATTGGTGTAAAAAAGAAAATATATCAATGGCTGTATGTACGAATAAAACAGAACATCTTGCAGTAGATCTTCTAAAAAAAATAGGGATATATGATTACTTCGAGTATGTTGCTGGCTATAATACTTTTGATTATTGCAAACCTGATCCGAGACATATAACAACAATCATAGAAATTTTAGATGGTAATAAAAATAAATCAATTATGATTGGTGATAGTGAGTCGGATGCAAATGCTGCTAAAGCGGCAGAAATTCCAATGATTTTATTAGAGGATGGATATACTGAAAAAAGTATTGATGAAATTTATCATAATCACTTAATAAAAGACTTTGTGGGTATTGAAAAAATTGTGTCTCAATATCTTTAATATTGATTAATTTATTTTAACTATTAAAACAAAATCACAAATAAGGAGTTATTTTGTTATTACATACAATTAAAGTATATCCATCAAAAATGAATCTTCCAAAGAAGAAACAGCTTGCATGGAAAATAGCAGAGATAGCAAGTGATAATGCTAAATTAAATAAAAATTCAATAGAAATGGTTATTAATAGAATTATTGATAACGCTTCTGTTGCTATAGCTTCCTTAAATAGAAGACCTGTAATATCTGCAAGAGAAATGGCAAAAAAACATGTAAGAAAAAATGGAGCTAATCTTTTTGGTTTAAATTCAAAACTTAAATTTGATTGTGAGTGGGTTGCGTGGGCAAATGGAACTGCTGTTAGAGAATTAGATTTTCATGATACATTTCTAGCCGCTGATTACAGCCATCCTGGTGATAATATTCCTGCTCTATTAGCAGTGGCACAACAATTAAAAAAGAATGGAAATGATTTATTAAGAGGAATTATAACTGCTTATGAAGTTCAAGTTAATCTTGTAAAAGCTATTTGTCTTCATAAACATAAAGTTGATCATATCGCTCACTTAGGACCTAGTGTTGCCGCTGGTATCGGATCAATGTTAAAATTAAATACAGAAACTATTTATCAAGCTGTTCAACAAGCGTTACATGTTAGTGTTTCAACAAGACAATCAAGAAAAGGTGAAATTTCAAGTTGGAAAGCGTATGCTCCAGCTCACGCAGGAAAATTAGCAATTGAAGCTGTTGATAGAACGATGCGAGGTGAAGGAGCTCCAAGTCCTATTTACGAAGGTGAAGATAGTGTAATAGCAAGAATATTAGATGGAAAAAATGCTAAATATTTTGTTCCTTTGCCCAAAAAAAACGAAGAAAAAAAAGCCATTCTCGAAACATATACAAAAGAATATTCTGCAGAATATCAAGCTCAAGCATTAATTGATATTGCAAAAGCTCTTAATAAAAAAATTGATAATTTAAATACAATTAAAAAAATAGATATATATACAAGCCATCATACTCATTATGTAATAGGAACTGGAGCTAACGATCCACAAAAAATGGATCCGAATGCAAGTAGAGAAACTTTAGACCATTCAATAATGTATATTTTTGCAGTAGCTTTAGAAGATGCAGATTGGCATCATGTAAAGTCTTATACTAAAAAGAGAGCTAACAAAAAAAGTACAATTAAAATATGGAAGTCCATTAAAACGCATGAAGACAAGAAATGGACAAAAAAATATCACGATCCTGATCCAAAAAAGAAATCTTTTGGAGCAAGAGTTGTAGTGACATTAAATAATGGGAAAAAAGTAATAGAAGAATTAGAAAGGGCAGATGCTCATCCATACGGTAAAAGACCTTTTGAAAGAATAGATTATATAAATAAATTTAAAATTTTGACAGAAAATATTCTTTCTAAAGAAGAAAGTGATAGATTTTTAAAAGATGTTCAAAATTTAAAAAAATTAAAAAATAATCAACTAACAAAATTAAATATTGAAGTAAGTAAAAGATACTTAAAATCGAATAATAAAAAAGGAATATTCTAGTGCACTTTGTTGAAAAAAAACCTGAAGAGAAAAGAGTTGATTTAGATAATAAACTTAAATCTAATAAAATTTTAAGAATACCAGGAGCATATAATCCATTAACAGCAAAAGTTATTGAAGAAATTGGATTTGATGGAGTTTATGTATCTGGTGGTGTTATGTCTAATGATTTGGGTTATCCAGATATAGGATTAACAACTCTCAATGATGTAAGTAACAGATCAAAACAAATTGCACGTGTTACAAATCTTCCAACAATTGTTGATGTTGATACAGGTTTTAAATCTTGTAAAGAAACTGTTCAAACATTTGAAAATTTTGGTATTTCAGCAATTCATCTAGAAGATCAGATTGAACAAAAAAGATGTGGCCATCTAGACAATAAAGAATTGATATCAAAAGAGGATATGACAAAAAAAATCAAAGAATGTGTAGAAGCAAGATCAGACAAACAATTTAAAATCATTGCGCGTTCTGATGCTAAAAGTGTAGAAGGTATTGATAAAATGATTGATCGATGCAAATCTTATATTGACGCCGGCGCAGAGATTGTTTTTCCAGAAGCATTAAAAGATGAGTCTGAGTTTGAAAAAGTTAGAAAATCGTTAGATTGTTATCTTTTAGCTAATATGACTGAATTTGGAAAATCAAAATTACTTGATTTTAAACGATTAGAGGAGCTTGGATATAATATTGTAATATACCCAGTTACAACGCAAAGATTAGCAATGAAAAGTGTTGAGGACGGTTTACGTGCCATTTTTGCGGATGGACATCAAAATAATATTATAGATAAGATGCAAACGAGAAAAAGATTATACGATCTAGTAGATTATGAAAAATATAATTCACTAGATGAAAAAATATATAATTTTAGTACTGAAGGACATGAGTAATGAGTGATGAAGTAAAAAAAGGTCTACTAGGGATCGTCGTTGATGAAACAGAAGTTTCTAAAGTTATGCCTGAAATTAATTCATTAACCTATAGGGGTTATGCAGTCCAAGACCTTTGTGAATTTTGCAGATTTGAAGAAGCCGCATATTTAATCTTAAAAGGAGATTTACCTAATACAATTGAACTTAGACAATTTGAAAAAATTGAAAAAGGACAAAGAGATTTATCAAAAAATCTTTATGAAATAATCAAGCATATGCCAAAAAAGTCTCATCCAATGGATGTGGCTAGAACAGCTGTTAGTGTTATGGGATTAGAAGATAAAGAGACAACAGATAATTCACAAGAGGCAAACACAAGAAAAGCTTTGAGAATTTTAGCTAAAACACCAACTGCTTTAGCGGCCTTTTATAGAATTAGAAAAGGTAAAAAAATTATAAAGCCAAAGAAAGAATTAACCTTTGCAGAAAACTTTTTCTATATGTGTTTTGGAAAAGTCCCACAAAAAGAAATTGTAAAAGCCTTCGATGTATCTTTAATTTTATACGCAGAACATAGTTTTAATGTTTCAACTTTCACTGCCAGAACAATAACAAGTAGTTTATCTGACATTCATGGTGCTATAACAGGTGCTATAGCTAGTCTAAAAGGACCATTACATGGTGGAGCAAATGAAGAAGTCATGCATATGATGAATAAAATAAAAAAACCCGAGAAGGCTCTCAAATGGATTAAAAATGCACTTAAGAATAAAGAAGTAGTTATGGGATTTGGTCATAGAGTTTATAAAAGTGGGGATTCTAGAGTCCCGACAATGAAAAGTTATTTTGAAAAAGTGTGTAAGATTAAGAAAGACAAAAAATTTCTGAAAATTTATGAAATTGTTGAAAAAGAAATGATAGACAAAAAAAATATACATCCAAATGTGGACTATCCTACTGGTCCAACCTACCATTTAATGGGTTTTGATACCGACTTCTTTACTCCAATATTTGTTATTTCAAGAATTACAGGTTGGTCAGCTCACATAATGGAGCAACATGCATCAAATAAGCTAATAAGACCTTTGGCTAAATACAAAGGTAATAAGCATAGACAAGTTATGCTTTTAAATCAAAGATAAGTCTATTTTAGTTTTAAAGATAATGTCTAATTTTATTAAGATTAATAAATTTAACTTAAAATTATATATATCATGGTGTATTCATTTATTGACGTGTTCAGGTTTAGTGGCTGGTTTTATATCACTAATAAATGTTTTTGAAAATAATCAAGCAGGAGCATTTCTTTGGTTGGGAGTGGCATTAATTATCGATGCAATTGATGGATCGCTTGCAAGGAAATTTGAAGTTGCAAAGCATGTTAAAAATATTGATGGTAAAATGCTTGATAGTGTTATTGATTTTTTCAATTACATAATAATACCATCAATAATGATATATTGGTTCGATATTGTTCCTATGTATTTTGAAATTGTTATACCTCTAATCATTCTTGTTATATCTGCAATTTCTTATTCTAATAATAATTTAATGAGTTCAGATAATTTTTATAAAGGTTTTCCTTGCATTTGGAATATTCTCTTACTTTATATTTATTTTTTTAGTTTTAACTCTACGATAAACTTATTTTTGATTTCATTTTGTATAATACTTAAATTTATACCTTTAAAATATGTTCACCCTCTTCGTGTTAAAAAATATAAAATTCAATCTACGATTTTTATGGCTCTATGGTTTATTACAACTCTTAAATTACTTATAGATTCCATTTATAAATTAGATAATTTATATGATTACTTAGTCATAACTCTTTGGGTCATTTCAAATTTTTATTTTATATCTTTAACAATTTACGAATTATTAATTGATATTTTTAAAAGCACTTCAATAAAATTGAAAAAACTACAATTTTAAATTATTATTTAGATAATAATTTTCCTAAAATTCCAATATCTTTAACTTTCTCTAAATTTCTGACAGTATCAATGATTTTTTTCGACTTTATAGATGGCCACTTAGCAAATTCTGTACATCCTAAAAATTTATCAGCTACTTCATCATATGTCATCGGAATTGCAGGACTTCCTTTACCAAAATCACCTCTGCCAGATATTCTTTTTCCATTTTTTAAATAGATATCTATAATTGTTGTCATTTTATCGTAACCAGCAGCTTCAGCTATTTTATTTTTATAGAAGTTAACTTTTTTTAACATTTGTTGTACATCTGGTTTGTTAATTCTCTTATCTTGGTATTCTGGTATGTAAGCTCTTCTATCCATTAACAATATTGCCATTGAATATTCCATACTGAACTTTGCTTGAAATTCATTTTTTGGTCTATGATGTATTAAAGCGTTTTGCATATTATGATTTGTGCCTACATCAATCTTTAAAACTTGCTCAGGTTTAATATCGAATTTTTTTATTAACTCTAGCATTTTAGTCATCCCAGGATGTGTTAAAGATCCACAAGGATGTGGTTTAATCGAAATTCCAGGTGATTTAAAAGTCCATGGTCTTCCAAGCTTACCTTTCAAAGAATTAATATTGTATCCTCCTCCATGTGCTTGAAAAAAACCTCTTGGAGATTCTAAAATTTTATCAGTAGATGACCATCCATATCTTACTAGATCACAAGCTATAACTCCACTTTCTGCAGCTCTACCTGCATGCAGTGGTTTAGTCATTGTTCCAAAGTTTTCTCTTAATCCAGCACTAAGGGATGCAGCAATACCTAAAGAATTTACAATTTTATTTAAATCATATTTTCTTATTTTAGCTGCTGCAGAAGCTGACGCAAATGTTCCACAAGTAGCTGTTGAATGAAATCCATGTTGATAATGACGTGGAGACATGGCTTCTGAGATTTTGCATTCAACATCAACACCTATTAAATATGAATTTAGAAAGTCTTTTCCATTTATTTTATTAACCTCTCCTTCAGCAAAAGCACTTGGCAAACAAGGGGCTGTTGGATGTGTTAAAAGACCATAAACTCTATCTTTTGCTACTGCCAATTGTGTATCATCATAATCATCAGAATGTATTCCAACACCATTTGCTAATGCTGCAAAGCTAGTAGGTACTTTCATTTTAGATCCGATAACAGTTGCTTTTCCTTTAGCTGAACTTTTTTTTATATGTGCAAATAAGTAGTTACCCGTTCTTGCAACCGAACCTGATAATGCTAGACCAAAACCATCTAAAATATGCTTTTTTGCTAATTCAACTACCTCTTTTGGAATGCTTTTAAATTTTGTTTTGTATACAAAATTTGCAACATATTTTGTTAAGTCCTTCCCTCTCTTAGATTTAATATTTGGTGTAAAAGCTTTGGTCATTATTTTCCTTTCATTATTAGATTTTTAATTGGTCTGTAAAATAAACTTAAAAAAGTTAATGCAAAAAATACGAGGACTATTGGTCTTGTGAAAAACATAAATATATTTTGATCAAAAATTATTATTGACTGAGCTAGTGAATTTTCAACTAATTCTCCAAGTACAATTCCCATTATAATTGGTGCGGGAGAAAAACCATATCTTCTTAAAAAGAAGCCAGCTACACCTGAAATTAACATAATATAAACATCAACCATCGATTGGGATAAACCGTAAGATCCAACCAAGCAAAAAACAAAAACAGACGGCCATAAATAGCCTCTAGGTATTAATGATATTCTTGAAAATATTTTTGCTCCAAGAAGCCCAAAAATTAAAAATATAAAGTTAGCCAATAACATTCCATAAAAAATTGTGTACAAAAGATCAGGTTGCTGTTCAAAAAGATAAGGGCCAGCTCTTAAACCATGAATTTGAAAACCACCTAAAATTACTGCAGTTGTTGCTGAGCCTGGAATACCTAACGCAAGAGTTGGTATCATTGCCCCTCCAGTTGCAGCATTATTTGCTGACTCAGGTGCCGCAACACCCTCTATTTCGCCTTTGCCAAAATTATCCTTATTTTTAGACCATCTTCTAGCTTCATTATATCCTATCATTGCACTTACCGTCCCCCCCTCAGCAGGAAGAATACCAATAAATGTTCCAATTCCTGAGGATCTTAGTATTGTTTTTGCACAATTTTTAAATTCTGAAATTGAAGGAAGTTTAATTGCTGAAAATTTTATTCTCTCTAATAATAATTCACTTTTAGATGCTTGAACTAAAATTTCAGACATTGCAAATAAACCTATTAAGACTGGAACAAAGCTTATTCCCTCAAATAATTCTGCTACTCCAAATGTAAACCTTGATACGCCAGTTGTTAAATGAACTCCTATTGTTGCAACAAATAAACCAATTAAACCACCAATTAAATTTTTTACAGGGGATTTTGAACTGATTGATGCAAGCATGGATAATCCAAAAATTGCTAGTGCAAAATACTCGGGTGGACCAAATTTATATGCAATTCTTGCCAAAGTTGGTGCGAATATAATTAAGACAATAAGAGATAGTATTCCTCCAACCACGCTTGATACAGCTGCCATTCCTAAAGCTCTTCCAGCTTCACCTTTTTGTGCCATTGGAAAACCATCAAATGCAGTAGCAGCAGCTGGTGGTGCTCCTGGAGCATTGATCAATATTGCAGTAATTGAACCACCAAAAGTACCTCCACAATATAAAGCTGCCATTGCAGCAATTGCCTGGCTAGGTTCTAAGTAAATTGTAAAAGGCAATAACAATGCAATTGCCATACCCGAACTAAGTCCTG
>CACISK010000004.1 GCA_902589315.1 uncultured Pelagibacteraceae bacterium | reverse complement strand
GAAAAAATAATTAATTTTTATTTAACAAATCCCTTTTCATAGAAGCTTCTACATAAGAAAAATAGGCTTCTTGTTCTTCAACATTCCAATAGGTTAAGTTTTTTAGAGGGATTTTTTTTTGTGATATAGCGCAAACTACATAATCGCCTTCTTGAATAATTTCAAAATTGTTTGCTAGGTATTTTAATTTAGCTAACTTATTTAACATATTTAAGATATATATTTACTAAATGAAAATTGCAATTATTGGTAGTGGGGGACGAGAGCATGCTCTAGTTCATCAATTAAGTAAGTCCAAAAAATTAACAAAAATATATACAATACCAGGTAATGCTGGCACTGGAGAAATATCTGAAAACATTGATTTAAATGTAGATAATTTTCAAGAATTATATAATTTTATCGCGAGAGAGCAAATTGAATTAGTGGTTGTCGGTCCAGAAAAACCATTAGTTGAAGGTTTGGTAGATTTTCTAGAGTCAAAAAAAATTAAAGTTTTCGGACCTAGAAGAAGTGTAGCTCAATTAGAAGGTTCAAAAATATTTACAAAAAAAATCTGTAAGGAATTTAATATACCAACTGCAAAATTTGAAATTTGTAAATCAAAAAATGAGGCATTTGATTTTTTATCATCTTCTAATTTTCCATTGGTAGTAAAAGCAGATGTTCTTGCTGCAGGCAAAGGTGTTTACATCTGCCAAACTATAGATGAAGCTAATGCAGCTGTGAATGAAATATTTGATGGGAAATTTGGAAATGCAGAACAACTTTTGATAGAGGAATTTTTACAAGGTGATGAGATGAGTTTTTTTATTATTTCAGATGGAAATAGCTACAAAACTTTTAATACAGCTCAAGACCATAAAAGAGTTGGTGAAGGTGACACTGGTAAAAATACAGGAGGTATGGGAGCTTATTCGCCTTCGAGTTTAATTAATAATGATTTAGAGAAGAAAATTTTAAAGAAAATAATTGAGCCAACTTTAAATGCAATTAGTAAAATGAATGAAAAATACATTGGGTTTCTATATGCAGGTTTAATGATCAAAAATAATGAACCCTATCTAATTGAGTACAATGTAAGAATGGGTGATCCTGAATGTCAAACTATATTACCTTTAGTAGATAGTGATTTATTGGAAATAATAAATGCATGTTGCAACTCAAGTTTGGCTAAACAAGAAATTAAATGGAAAAATAAAAAAAGCATGTGCATTGTTTTGTGTTCAAAGGGATATCCAGAGAAATATAAAAGGAATGTAGAAATTTTAAATTTGAAAGAATTGAAAATAAAAAAAGATAGTTTTATTTTTCATGCTGGAACAAGAAAATTAGAGAACAAAGTATTAGCAATTGGTGGTAGAGTAATAAATTTTGTAAATATATCAGATAATTATTCATCAAGTAGAAAAGAAATAATTTATCATATTAAGAAATTAAATTGGTTACCCGGTTTTTTTAGATCAGATATAGGTTACAAGGTAATAAAAGAATGAGAGTGATCGGTGGAAATCTTAAGGGAAAATTTATCCACAATCCTATAGATAAAAAGACTAGACCATTGAAAGATATGGTTAGAGAGTCTATTTTTAATATATTAGAGCATTCACATAACGAAAAAATTCACTTCAGAAATCAAATTATTTTAGATTTATTCTCAGGCTCAGGATCATTCGGTATAGAATGTTTATCGAGAGGTGCAAAAAAAATTTATTTTGTTGAAAATTATAAAAATACATTGAATATTTTAAAAAAAAATGTGGGTGCATTAGATTTAAAAAATGCTTCAAAAATAATAGAAAAAAATGCCTATGAAATATTAGGTGATGATTTTAATAACGATAAGATTGATTTAATTTTCTTAGATCCACCATTTAAAGATAAAAATATAAATAAATTATTAAAACAATTTAAAGAATTAAAAATAGCACAAAAATATACATTAATAATTATTCATAGAAACAAAAAATTTAAAGAAAATTTTATCGATGAGTTCAAAATTATTAGAGAAAAAACTTATGGGTTATCAAAAATAATTTTTGGCAAAATATTACTTTAAAATTATTTTAGTTTCTTTTTTTATTAATTCTACAGATGGTTGATCGACTGGATTTACTTTTAAATAAGAGCTTAATACTAAAGTTTCTAATACAAAAAAAGTAAATAGCTCGCCTAATGTTTCCTCATTTCTGTTGATTATTTTAAAACTCCTAAAAGGAATTTTTTTTTTTCTAAATACATTTTGAGTTGCTTTTTTTTGAGCATACAAAACGTCATCAATTTTTTTTTTATCAAGTACTTTAAATTCTTTATATGTTAATGATTTTTTAAATTTTAATGAATTTGTGTCATTAGTGCTAAAAAAAGTAAAAAAATTATTTTGCGGTCCATCTAAAAATAATTGTAAAAGACTATGATTATCTTTTGGCATTGTTGAAATAATTGGAAAGAAACCTTTTCCTTTTTTTCCAAGACTCTCTGCAGCTAGTTGTTGATACCATTTTAAAAAGTTATTTAGCGTCTCGTCATAATTTATAATTACAAAATTGTTTTTACCGAGAGACATATTTTGGCGTATCGATATAACATTTTTGATTAATGTATTAATAAATGATTTATTCTTTACCAGTTGGTTTAATCTTTTAAATTTTTTTTCATTTAAACCCATTAATTCAGCAGGGACCATACCAACTTCTGATAAAACAGAATAACGTCCACCTATATAGTTTTTATGCTCTATCACATCAGCTTTAAGCTTGTTAGCAAGTTCACTCAATATATTCCTCTCATTTTCTGTGATTATTAAATTTTTATTTTTATTTTGGTGTGTCAAAATTAAATTTAAATTTGAAAAAGTTTCTAAGGTATTTCCAGATTTTGAAATAATTATATTTAATTTTTTTTTTTTTGATTTTAAATTTTTATAATTTTGTAAATTATTGAAAAAATGAAATTTTTTCTTTATCTTATAATTAAGAAAGTCATATATTGCCTCTGACCCCAAAATAGAGCCACCCATTCCTATTAAATTAATCTCAGAATATTTTTTAAAACTTTCTAATTTTTTTTTTTTAAAACTATATTTATATTTTGATGTAAAAGAGTCCAAAAATGGGAACTTACGAATTAAATTATCTAAATTAAAATATTTGGTTGAACTATTAAGAGAGATTTTTTTTTTTTTTACGTCAAAACTTTCATAAAAAATATTTTTAGTTAACATTAATCTACTGAATTTTCTTTATCATATTATCTATGAGATCAGACGAAGATTTGTTCGTATTTTCATCGTTATTGTCATCTTTTACATTGAGTATTTTTTTTATAGTTCCTTCATCTTCTTGATTTGAATTTAAAGTATTAATTTCATCTGGCTTGGGTAGCATGCCAATATCTGGAGGCATTTGAAGTGGATTTTTTTTCTTAACAAGAAATTCATCACTTTGTTCTGATCTTTTATTTCCTTCTAAAGCATCCTTAACATCTGCGCAGTTATTTAAAAATAGTATTAAAAAAAATAAGATTAAAATTTTATAATTTATTTTTATCATCTTTATATTTATAGTTTATAAATTCGCTTAAAATAAGACATATAATTCCAAATGTAATAAATATGTCTGCAACATTAAATATAAACCAATGATATCCAGAATAATTTAAATCTATGAAGTCAGGAACAGCTCTATAATAAAGTCTGTCAAACAAGTTTCCTAATGATCCGCCCAAAATAATCATTAAAAAATAGGATTTAAGTTTGGTCTCATTAATAGCAAAATATAAAATAACTAAGTTAATTAGCACTATAATTAAAGTAAATAAATTATAAGATGTGGTATTTTCTGATGAAAATAGACCAAATCCTATTCCTGTATTCCAAACTAAATAAATATTTAAAAATTGATTTATGTAAAAATCAACTTGTCCTTCATTATTTAAAATATTTAAAATATAAATTTTTGATAGTCTATCTAATCCAAAACAAAAAACTAAAATTATAAAACCTATAAGAAGTTTATTTAATTTTTCATTTCCCATTTATATTTAAAAGTCCACAATTTGGTCTTTCACAACCCGTTTCAAAAATTTTCCAACAAATAGGACATTTATTTCCTTGAGCTTTTTTTGCAACTACATCAATACTATTTTTTTGATTTTCATCTTTAATTACAGATGCAGATGAGGTTATACAAATTTCAGAAAAGTTGATATTTTTTGCCTTATCGTAAAATTCTTTATTTAACTTTATTTCAATCATTGCTTCTAAACTTGAACCAATTGATTTTTCAGCTCTCATGTTTTCTATTGAAATATTTGCCACATCTCTAATTTTTTTAACATATTCCCAATCTGAGCTAAGTTCCTCATTATTCCAAGAATTTGGAACGGAAACAAAATTTTGTAAATGTATGCTTTGGCTGTCTTCTTCTTTTTTAACCAATTGATAAATTTCTTCGGTTGTAAATGATAATATTGGTGCAAACCATTTAAGAAGACACTGTAAAATAATATTTAAAAGAGTTATGCAGTTTTTTCTTTTATTGGAATTTAAAGCCTCACAATACAAAGTATCTTTCCTGATATCGAAATAAAAAGCAGAAAGCTCTACTGTACAAAAATTTAGTAACTCTTTGTACAAATTATGGAAATTATAAACTTTAAAATTGTTTTTAAAATTTTCATTAATTACATAAATTCTGTGAAGCATAAATTTTTCAAGTAAGTCAAAGTTTTCAAACTTAACTTTTTCAAAATCAAGACTTTCATGTTGATCTTGAATATTTCCTAAAAGATATCTAAACGTGTTTCTAATTTTTCTATAAGACTCTGCATGTTGATCTAAAATTGAATAATCTATTCTAAGATCCTCAGCATAATTTGAAGATGCAACCCAAATTCTTAATATATCAGCTCCGTATTTTTTAAGTATATCTTGTGGAGCAATTACGTTACCTGTTGATTTTGACATTTTTAGACCTTTTCCATCTACGACAAAACCATGGGAAAGAATGCTTTCAAATGGAGCAACACCTCTTGTTCCACATGACTCTAGTAATGAAGAGTGAAACCATCCTCTATGTTGATCTGAACCCTCTAAATACATCGATGCAGGCCATTTAAGGTCATCTCTTTTTTCTAAGACAAAAGAATGAGTGGATCCACTATCAAACCAAACCTCGACTATATCTGATAATTTTTCATAATCTTCTGCTTTATACTTATCTCCAAGAAATATCTGATAATCTTCATTAAACCAACAATCAGAGCCTTCTTTCTCATAAATTTTTGCAATATTTTCAAATACCTCATCATCAACTAAAACCTCACCTGTTTTTTTTGAAATAAATATCGGTAGCGGCACACCCCAAACTCTCTGTCTTGATACACACCAATCAGGTCTAGTTTCAATCATTGATTTTATTCTTTCTTTTCCTTTTGAAGGATAAAAATCTGTATTATCGATGGCTTTTAATGCTTTATCTCTTAATCCATGGCTTTCCATAGAAATAAACCATTGCGGTGTTGCTCTATGCACCAATGGAGCTTTTGATCTCCAAGAATGGGGATAAGAATGAGTAAGTTTTCCATTTGTTACCAAATTTTTTTGTTCTTCTAATATTTCTATAATTAAATTATTTGCCTTAAAAATATGCAAACCTTCAAAAAGTTTAATTTCATTTGTATATTTTCCATCACCATCAACAGTTTCAATTGCTTTAATATTATTATTTAAACAAAGATTGAAGTCGTCCGGTCCGTGACTTGGAGCACAGTGTACAATACCTGTGCCTTGTTCTGTAGTAACAAAATTTGCCTCAAGCATTGGTATATCATAATCATATCCCATTTTAGAAAATGGATGACTACAAATTGTTCCTTTTAAATCTTTGCCTAAAAATTCATTTAGGACTTTTATATTTTCTATAGAAGTATCTTTTTTAAATGGTTCTAATAAGTCTTTTGCAATTATTATTTTTCGATTAACGAAATTTTTGTTATCATTTATTTCAAGTAAAACGTATTTAAGGGCGATATTATAAGCTAAAGCTTTGTTAGCAGGAATAGTCCACGGAGTTGTAGTCCAAATTATTACATCAGCACCTTCAATTTTATCTAAGTTTGATTTTTTAACATTGAATGCAGCATAAATAGTGTCTGAAACATGATCCATATATTCAACCTCAGCATCAGCTAAAGCTGTTTTTTCAACAGTTGACCAAAGAACTGGCTTGTAACCTCTGTAAAGGCTTCCTTCTTTGAGAAATTTTCCAAGTTCTCTAACTATTTGAGCTTCAGCATCAAATGACATTGTTGAATAGTAATTTTCCCAATCACCAATTACCCCAAGTCTTGTAAATTCTCCCTTGTGGACGTCTATCCATTTATTTGCAAATTCTCTACATTCTTTTCTGAATTCAATAATTGGAACATCATTTTTATTTTTTTTATTCTTTTTGTACTGTTCTTCAATTTTCCACTCAATAGGTAAACCATGGCAATCCCATCCAGGAACATAAACTGAGTCTTTACCATCCATTTGATGAAATTTTGTAATTATGTCTTTTAAGATTTTATTCAAAGCAGTACCCATATGAATATTTCCATTTGCATATGGAGGCCCGTCATGTAGCACAAATTTTTCTTGCCCTTTACTTTTTTGTCTTAACAAATTGTAGAGGTCAATTTTCTTCCAAAATTCAATGTAATTTGGCTCCTTATTTGGCAAATTTGCCTTCATTGAGAATTTTGTTTTAGGTAAGTTTATATGTTCTTTGCTCATGAAATTTTATCTTTTAGCAACTTTGATATCTTTATTTATTTGTTTTTTCAAAGCATCAATATTTTTAAATTTAGTTTCCCCTCTAATAAATTTTGTAAAATTAATAGTTAGATTTTTATTATAAAGATTTCCAGAAAATTTAAATAAATTTACCTCTAATAATAATTTTTTTTGATTAAAAGTAGGTCTATAACCAATATTTGCTATTCCTTTGATCTTTTTTCTGTTTTTTTCGATATAAGCATCAACTGCATAAACACCTACCTTTGGTATTACGTAATTTTTTATATTTATGTTGCATGTAGGAAAGCCAATTTTTCTTCCCATCATTCTACCCTTTTCTACAACACCTTCTATTGACCAATTTCTTGATAAAAGTTGATTTGCAATTTTTACTTTACCATTTTCAATTAATTTTCTTATTAATGTTGAGGAAATAATTTTATTTTTTTTATATAACGGTTTTGGGTTAATTAATTTATAGTTATATTTTTTTTGAAATCTTTTTAATAAATTTACGTCACCTTCTCTTCTATTTCCAAATCTAAAATTATTACTAACAAAAATATAATCTGCGCTTAACTTTTTAAATAAAATATTTTTAATAAAATTATGACAAGATATTTTAGAGAATTTTTTATCAAATTTTTTATTTATTAAAAAATCTACGTTATAATCACTAAAATATTTGCTTTTTTGATTAAGATTTGAAAGTCGATAATTCGTAATACTTTTATTAAAATACATTTTTGGTATTGGATCAAAAGTGACTACTCCAATTTTTGAATTATATTTTTTTTTATATTTTTTAGCTTCTTTGAATAATCTTTGATGGCCTAAGTGTAACCCGTCGAAATTACCAATTAGTATCATGGCATTTTGATGTTTTTTTAAAATCTCAAAATTTTTATAAATTTTAATTTTGTTCACCATTTTAATTTTGTTTGAGTGTAATTCACACTCACTCCATATTTTTTTTCTAATTTATCAATATTTAAACTACTTAATTCTTTTTTATGTATACCACTCGTTATTAACAAATTGTCAAAATTTTGAATATTAGCTCCTTTTATATCTGTATTCATATTGTCTCCGATACATAAAACATTTTTACCATTTATGTTAGCAGATAAATTATAAACTGGAGGATAAGGTTTTCCAAAGTAAATTACTTTCCCACCAATTTCCTCAAATATTTTTGCAACTGATCCAGCGCAAAACTCTCTAACATCTCCTCTATCTACAATTAGGTCTGGATTAGTACACACAAATTTTTTATTTGAAAATTTCTCAAGTAAATCTTTATAATATTCAAGTTTTGTCTCATGATCTTCAAATAACCCTGTGCAAATAAAATAATCAGCTTGACTAATATTACTAACTTTATTTTGTTCAAATCTTTTAAATAAGTCAAAATCTCTTGGCGGTCCAATATGATAAAATTTTGCATTTAGAAAATTTTCCATTAAATATTTTAATGAAGCTTCTCCTGAGGTGTATACATCTTCATAATATTTTTTGAGTCCTATTTTTTTTAAAAAATCAATAACCGTAGAATTTGGTCTTGGAGCATTGGTAAGTAATACAAACTCTTTATTGTTTTTTTTTAAATTTTCTAATACTTCAATAGAATCTTCAAAAATTTGTAATCCGTTATGGATCACCCCCCATATGTCGATAAAAAATAATTCGTAACTATTTATTTTAGATTTTAATCCATCTTTGTCTAAGTTTTGGGGCATACTTGAGGTATAGCTTAAAAATATGCTTTATTCTTGGGTTTTTTAGACCATAATTTTTATTCAAGATCTTGAAAATTATTAAATATGTCTCTATATGACTGCTAATTTAAAGGAGAATTCGTATGAAGTTTAAACCGTTACATGACCGTGTTTTAATAGAAGTTTTAGATAGCAGCGAAAAAACTGCTGGTGGCATAATTATTCCAGATACAGCTCAAGAAAAACCTCAAGAAGGTAAAGTTGTTGCTGTCGGCGGAGGTGCAAAAACTGAAGATGGAAAACTAATACCTATGGACGTTAAAATAGGAGACAAAGTTTTATTCGGTAAGTGGTCAGGAACAGAAGTTAAAATTGATGGTAAAGAGTACAGCATAATGAAAGAATCTGACATTATGGGTATTGCAACAGGTAAATAATTAATAAGGAGAGTTTAGAATGGCTAAAATAGTAAAATTTGATTCAGATGCTAGAGCATCAATGTTAAAGGGAGTTGATATACTTGCCAATACTGTAAAGGTTACTCTTGGACCAAAAGGAAGAAATGTTGTTATAGACAAATCTTATGGTGCCCCAAGAACAACTAAAGATGGTGTTTCAGTTGCAAAAGAAATTGATCTTGATGATAAATTTGAGAATATGGGTGCACAAATGGTTAAAGAAGTTGCTAGCAAAACAAACGATGAAGCTGGTGATGGAACAACAACTGCAACAATATTAGCTCAAGCAATTGTTAAAGAAGGATGCAAGTATGTAACAGCAGGGATGAATCCAATGGATGTTAAAAGAGGGATTGATGCTGCTGTAGACCATGTAAAAAATAAATTAATTTCGTCAGCTAAAAAAGTAAAAGATAGTGATGAAATTGCACAAGTCGGAACAATTTCAGCAAACGGTGATAAAGAAATTGGTGCAATGATTTCAAAAGCTATGCAGAAGGTTGGTAATGAAGGAGTAATTACTGTTGAAGAAGCAAAAGGAATTGAAACAGAACTCGATGTGGTTGAAGGTATGCAGTTTGATAGAGGATATTTATCTCCATATTTTATTACTAATGGTGATAAAATGACAACAGAGTTAGAAAATCCACTAATTCTTCTTCACGAGAAAAAATTAACAAATCTTCAACCAATGGTACCACTTTTAGAAGCGGTTGTTCAAGCAGGTAGACCATTAATGATTATCTCAGAAGATGTTGAGGGTGAAGCGCTCGCAACACTTGTTGTTAATAAACTGAGAGGTGGTCTAAAAGTTGTAGCTGTAAAAGCTCCAGGTTTTGGAGATAGAAGAAAAGCTATGTTGGAAGATATAGCAATTCTTACAGGTGGACAGGTTATCTCTGAAGATTTAGGAATTAAACTTGAAAATGTTAAACTTAATGATCTTGGATCTGCAAAACGTGTAAAAGTTGATAAGGAAAATAGTACAATTGTAAGTGGAGCAGGTAAGAAATCTGACATTGAAGCAAGATGTGCTCAAATCAAAGCTCAAGTCGAAGAAACAACATCAGACTATGATAGAGAAAAACTACAAGAGAGACTTGCTAAACTAGCAGGCGGTGTAGCTGTAATCAAAGTTGGTGGTGCTACAGAAGTTGAAGTTAAAGAAAGAAAAGATAGAGTTGAGGATGCATTAAACGCTACAAGAGCAGCTGTTGAAGAAGGTATTGTTGTTGGTGGTGGATGTGCATTGCTTTATGCTTCAAAAGAACTTGATAGTCTAAAAGTAAAAGGTGATGACCAAAAAGCTGGTGTAGAAATTGTCAAAAGTGCTTTGCAAGCGCCTATTAGACAAATCACAACAAATGCAGGTGTTGATGGATCAGTAGTTGTCGGTAAATTATTAGAAACCAATAAGCCTAGCAATGGTTACGATGCACAATCAGAGCAATATGTTGATATGTTTAAAGAAGGTATTATTGATCCAGTTAAAGTTGTAAGAACAGCACTTCAAGATGCTGCTTCTATATCTGGATTGTTAGTAACAACTGAAGCAATGATTGCAGATAAACCAGATGAAAAAGATGCTGGTGCAGCTGGTATGCCTCCTGGAGGAATGGGTGGTATGGGTGGAATGGGTGGAATGGGAATGTAAAAATTTCTACCCAATTAAATATTCAAAAAGGGCAGTTATTACTGCCCTTTTTTTTGCCCCTCTTAATAAATGTAACAATGTATTTACAATATATGTTCAATGTACTTTGCTTCGCTTTTTTTTTATAAGTTTTAAGATACTTAATATTGAATTCAAATCTTAAGATGGTACTTTGAGTTATGAATTTTCAAACTTCAATTAAAACATGTTTTAACAAATTTGCTGTTTTTTCAGGTAGAGCATCAAGGTCTGAATTTTGGTTTTTTGTTTTATTTGGATTTCTCGGCGGAATCATAACCGTAATAATTGATGTAATGATTTTAGGTTATCCATATGAAGAGAATGGACCAATTAATTTGATATTTTCAGTTGCTTTAATAATTCCATCAATTGCAGTGGCAGCAAGAAGACTTCATGACATAAATAAATCTGGTTGGTGGCAATTGCTTTGGATTACTATAATAGGTGGAATATTATTAATCATTTGGCACGCAACTGAGGGTGAAAACAAAAAGAACAAATTTGGTCCACCAATTAAGTTTAAAAAATAATCACCAAATAGATCAATAATATGGGCAGTGTGGACATGTAATACGTTTCCATATAGAGAACACTACAAATACATACACTAGACAAAATTAGAACCCCTGCAATGAAAGTTTCGAGAGTTTTTTATATTCAAAATTTGATTATAAATTAAATAAAGCCACTAAATTATTAATTATAATTTGAAACTAGTAACAAGTCCCCGCACCTCTTGTTCCAATAAACGTTTGAAAGTAAGATTTTTTGTTGTAAAAGTCAATTTCATAAATAACAAATAAATAAGATACTTCGAAAGTGTCTTTTTTATCTTTTATTTGTTTTACGTTTACATCAAAAGAAGTTGCATTATTTTTTCCTAATTTTAACGGTATGGAATCCATATAGATTTTTTCACCATCATACATCCAAGTTGTTGATTTAGCTTGCTCGAGATTGTAATTACAAGTTATCTGAACAGGATTATTTTTATATTTTTCTTTTCTTTTTTGCTCTCTTTTCTCTGCTAATTTTTTCTCTTTTTCAGCTTTCGCCTCTGCTTTTCCTTCAGGTGTTTTTAAATATTCAATTCGCTTCTTTTCTTCAGCAATACGAATAGGTTCTTCAATTTCTTTTTCTATAAATTCTTCAGCAGAATTATTTGCAATAATTATATCGTCGATTATTTCAGATTTTATTTTATCATCTAAATTTTTTATTTGTTTTAATATTAATTCAGAAATTTCTAAACCCAAATAATCTGGTAAATACTCTTTCAAAATTTCTAAAGTTTTCTCTGCATCAATTTGAGTTTTATATAACTTTTTCTTATGTTCTATTACTTTATTAAGTTTTTGATCTTCCTCAATTAATTGATCATAACTGATTGGATTACTCAAAACTTTTTCAGCAGATTTTACACTTGCCAACCATTTTTCTAAATGAATAGAATTTGGACTTGAAGACATATATTTTTTTATCCTAGATATAGTGGTCTCTAATGATAGGATTATTTTGTCTATATTTTCCAATTTAACTTTTCCTTGATTTATTTTGAATTCTTCAATGTATTTCACAAATTTATTTGAAGTTTCTGAAAATTTTTTAAGATTTTTTAAATCTTCTTCTAATTTGATATTCAAATTTCCATCAACAATTGGTTTTGTAAGTATAAAATATTCAGACACTTTTATTATGTCAAACTCGTCTGGATAAAGTTTAATAAAATCTTGTAGATTTTTTAAGAAGTTTTGTGCTTTTTCTAAATCTGTTTCAGCAGGTATTAAAGATAACTTCTTTTCTAATTTTTCTTTTGCTGCTTTTTCTTCAGCGAGTTTCTTTTCTTTTGCTGCTTTTTCTTCAGCGAGTTTCTTTTCTTTTGCTGCTTTTACTTCAGCGAGTTTCTTTTCTTTTGCTGCTTTTACTTCAGCGAGTTCCTTTTCTTTTTTTATTTTTTGGTCTTTAGTTTCAATAAAGCCCAACTCACTCAATCTTATTATTAAATCTTCTTTAGATATTTTAGAACTAATTTTAAACTTTTTACCTTTTCGAGGGTTTATTCCATTGTCCCATACAATATATCTGGAATTTGAAAAAACATAACATTTCTGTTGTAGCTTTCTCTCACATTTAGGAATTTGTTTCCGAATATATCCTGAACCAGCAACACCCCCTCCATCTTGTTTAATTATGACCGTATAAAAGGATTGTTGATCTTCGCTTATAAAAAAAATTAAGGGCAATAAATTTGCAGGTTTTGTTATATAATCATAAAAGCGATCAATCATTGCTTCTGATAGAATTAATTCACCTTTACCACTTTCAGTTTTTGGAACAGCATTTGCATTAACTAATAAGTTGCACCAGATAACAATCAAAAAAATATAAAGAGATTTTATTTTCATTAAAATAATTTTAACCCTACTTCTAAATTATGTCACTTGTCTCGTTTGCTCTCTTATGTCTGGTTATGCAATAAACTTACAAAATAACTAAATATTTGTACACTAGGAATACGAATAAAAGACTGTTTTTAGTTATCAAAAATTTAAAAAGATCTGTTTTTACTACCCTTTTTTTGAATTGAAAAAAAATATTTTGAATATATAAGAACGCGCAAATGACAACATCAATACGTAATATCACCATAATTGCCCATGTTGACCATGGTAAAACTACTTTGATTGATAACTTAATGAAACAGAGTGGTTCTTTTAGAGAAAATGAAGTTGTTGATGAAAGACTGATGGACTCCGGCGAACTTGAAAAGGAAAGAGGTATTACAATTCTTGCAAAACCCGCTTCCATAAATTGGAAAGATTCTAGAATTAATATTATTGATACACCTGGACACAGAGATTTTGCTGCAGAAGTTGAAAGAGTTCTTAGTATGGCTGATGGTGCATTATTGTTAATAGATTCAGCCGAAGGGGTAATGCCTCAAACTAAATTTGTATTAGCAAAAGCACTTAAACAAGGCCTTAAACCAATAGTAGTTATTAATAAATTAGACAAAGCCGACCAAAGAGCCGATGAAGTTTTAAATGAAACTTTTGACTTATTTGTCAGCTTAGATGCAAATGAAGAACAATTAGATTTTCCAGTTATTTATGCAAGTGGAAGATCTGGCTGGGCATCTAAAGAAATAGATGGTCCAAGAGATAATTTAAATCCATTATTAGATTTAGTAATAGATCATGTTAAGCCAGCAGAATTTGACAAGTCCAAGCCTTTTGCAATGCTTTCGACTCTTTTATATGCAGACAGTTTTTTGGGTAGAAGTTTAGTTGGTAGAATCTCCCAAGGAACTGCAAAAGCAAATCAACAAATAAAGGCAATTAATCTTAATGGAGAAAAAGTTGATGAGGGAAGGTTGACTAAAATATTTAGATACGAGGGTACCAAAAAAGTACCAATAGAAGTTGGCGAAGCCGGAGATATTGTAGTTATCGCTGGATTAGAAAAAGCAAATGTTGCTGATACAATATGTGATACTGAGGTAGATATACCAATTCAAGCAACCCCGATTGATCCTCCAACGATGTCTATTAAGATTACAGTAAATAGTTCTCCATTAGCTGGAACTGAGGGTAAAAAACTTACAAGTACTCAAATTAGAGAGAGATTAGTTCAAGAGGCTCAAAATAATGTCGGGATTTCATTTTCAGAAAATGAAAACAAAGATTCATTTGAAATAAGCGGAAGAGGTGAATTAATGTTAGAAATATTATTGACACAAATGAGACGTGAAGGATTTGAAATGACAGTAAGCCCTCCTAGAGTTTTATTTCAAAAAAATGAAAATGGTGAAAAATTAGAACCCATTGAAGAAATTACTATGGATCTTGACGAAGAGTTTTCTTCAAAAGTTATAGACTCTATGAACAAAAGAAAAGGAAAGTTAATAGATCTTAAAGATACTGGAAAAAATAAAAAACGATTAATCTTTCATGCACCAACTAGAGGTTTAATGGGATATACTAGTAGATTTCTTACTCTAACTAAAGGAACAGGAGTAATAAACAGAATATTCCATTCCTACGGAAAATTTGAGGGAGATATGGAAGGCAGAAGAAATGGTGCATTAATTTCTATGGAGCAAGGAAAAGCAGTAGCTTTTGCAATTTATAATCTACAGGCAAGAGGAGAAATGTTTGTTACTCATAATGATCCAGTTTATTCGGGCATGATTGTAGGATTGTCACCTAAACCTGGTGATATGATTATAAATGTCATGAAAGGTAAAAAACTTACAAATATGAGAACACAGGGGACAGATGAAAATGTTGTCTTAACTCCCGTAAGAAAGATGTCTATTGCTGAACAATTGAGCATGTTAAATTCTGATGAAGCATTAGAAATTACGCCAAATTCATGCAGATTAAGAAAAACTGTGCTTGATCCTCATGAGAGAAAAAAGCTCTCTAAATTATCAGAAGCTTCTTAAAAAAATTATTATTCAGATTTATTTTTGGTAAATGGCAGCCACTTTTCAAACGCTGATTTACTAGGTCCGTCATATGGAATTGAGTAAGAGTTTGTTCTTGTCAATACTTCAATACCTTTAGAGAAAACAAAAATAAAAACTATAACAAAAACAATTGTCATGATTTTAAATGGATCAAAATTTTTTGTCTTGAAAACACTAACAGCTTTTGCTTCAGCTCTATGAAATTGTTTAAAAGTATAATAAACAGCAAATATTAAACCTATATGAGCAACATAGGTCCCCGCCCAGCCAAATGCAAAAGTTGCATATGAAAATACATATAAACTAAATACTGTTGTCCATATAAAACTCAAAACTAATAGTATTTGTAGTCTCACAGTTTTGGGAAGTGCTCTTAAATCATTTTTACTATCGTCAAATAGTATATTTGCTGATTCTTTCATCCAATTTTTTATAGACATAATTTATATTTACAATTTTTATTCAATATTAACAATCGACTAATTGTCCACTAAAAACATTTACTTCGTAACATTATCCACAATATAAATTCCTAAAGCTACAGCAGGACCTATTCCAAATGCAAATATTATTGTTCCCAGACCAACAGTTCCTCCCAAATACCAACCAGATATAACAGCTGAAATTTCTAAAGTAGCTCGAATTAAAGCAATAGGAAGTTGCGTTTTTTTTGTTAGACCTGTCATCAATCCATCTCTAGGACCAGGACCTAAATTTGCTATTAAGTATATGCCGCTTCCTAAACCGACAAGCAAAACAGAAAATACAGCAAGAATATATTTTGAAAAAGTAGCTAAAGGAGGATCAAAAAGAAAAAGCGTCAAATCAATTATCGCTGCTATAATTAAAATATTTAAAATTGTACCGATTCCTGGTTTTTGTTTTAGTGGAAACCAGAAACCTAAAACAACAATACTTATTATTAATGTAGATAAACCAATCGAAATATTTAATATGTTTGATAACCCTTCTGCAAGAACAGACCAAGGAGAATTACCAGTAGTAGAAACTAATAAAAGGCCCTCACCCAACCCAAACAAAGATAAACCAACACATAAAAGTAAAAAAGTTGTAAATTTAGGTTTTAAATTTAAAGGTTTTTCTGAGCTCCAGGATTTTGAGGGTATATTTTTTATGGTTAAAAACATAATTCTTTAGACTATTTATCTTTTAAACGTAAAAATTCTATATAAAGTTCAAACAAGTTAATTAAAATAACGTGAAGTAATGAGAAAATTCTTTGTAATATTGTTAGTTTTATCTCCTCTTTTTTTGCAAGCACATACTGATCACTATAAAAATTATTCAAATATAGAAATGGAGATATTTAAAGATGATGAAAAAATTGGAGAAAGTATTTTCACATTTAAAAAAGATGAAAATAAATTTATTGTAAAAAATACAACCAATTTTGAAGTGAAATTATTGGGTGTTACAGTATTCTCTATAAATAGTAGAGGTACTGAAGAATATATTGGAGACCAATTAATTTCATTTAACTCAGAAACATTTCAAAACAATAAGAGAAAATATGTTAATTTAATTTTTGATGAAAAAAAAGAGAAGTTTATAATTGATGGATCATCATATAAGGGTGAGGCGGATAGAGAAAATATAATCGGTCATTGGTGGAATCATAGAATTTTACAAACTGAGACACAAATAAGTCCATTATCTGGAAGTGTAAAAAAACAAAACATAGAATTTTTAGGAAAAGAAAAAATTAAACTTTATAATAAAGAATATGATGTAGAACATTTTAGACTTTTTTCTACCAACCCAAATCTACCTGATGATAAAAAATTAAATTTTGAAATATGGTACGATAAAAAAAAAGCATTGATTATAAAAGTGGCTTATAAGAGAATGGGTCTATGGGAATATAGACTAAAAAAAATTCAATAATTATTTTCCCGCTACTGTCATTTGATTAATCAACAAAGTAGGAGCATTTGTTGAGTACTTCATCTCTAAATCATTTGCCAAAGTAATATTCTTAAACATTTCCTTAAAATTCCCAGCTATAGTTATTTCACTTACTGGATAAGTCAATTCTCCATCCTCAACCATAAATCCCGAAGCTCCAACTGAGTAATCTCCAGTAATGATATTTCCTCCATGGCCTATAGTCTCTGTTATGTATAGAAATTTTTTTTCTGAATTTAACAAATCCTTAAAACTTAAGGTACCGTTTTCAAAGTATAAGTTTGTTGTTCCTCCAGATCTACCATTAGATTTTAAATTTAATTTTTTACCATAATAAGTATCAATTAAATAATTTTTTAAAATACCATTCTCAACTAATTTCAAAGAATTGGTTTCAACACCTTCGCTATCAAAGTTTTGGGAGCCTAATCCTTTTTCAATTTTTGGATCATCGATGATATTAATTGAATTTGGAAAAACTTCAGAATTGATTTGATCTTTTAAAAAAGAAGTTCCTCTTGCAATAGCACTCGCACTAATTGCACTTGCTAGTGTGCTTAATATTCCTTTGGAAATTCTTTTATCGAATATAACGCCAATTTTTTCACTTTTAATTTTTTTTGGTCCTAACTTTTTTATTGCTTTGTCGGCAGCTATTTTTCCAATTTCTTCTGGTTCCATCATATCTTCCAAGAATCTTGTGCTACCAAACTCATAATCTCTTTCCATTGCACCATTAATTCTTGATACAGCTACACATGAAGATGAAAAATTTGAGGTTTTGTATCCACCTAAAAAACCATTGCTGTTTGCGAGTATAAAATTATTTTTATTTTCGGTAAAACCAGCTTCAGTATTAACTATTTTTTCGTCCGTTGATGCTGTTTCTTCAACATTTTTTAAAAATTCAATCTTTTTATCATTTGGATAATGTGTTTCATCATAGAGATTAAGGTCTCTTATCTCTTTAGACATTAAATCTTTATCTGGTAACGAATTATTTTCATCTGATGGAGTAATTTTTGTAGCATCAATACAACGTTCTATTAGTTTTTCTAAGTTTGATTTAGATAAATCTGATGAATTAATGCTTGATTTTTTTTTCTCTATATAAGTAGTTAAATTGACAGCAAAACTATCTGCTCTATTTGACTCGTCTAATTTTTTATTTCTAAAACTAACATTTTCTGAAACAGAGTGAATTACTTTTACACCCACATCGGTGGCTCCTAGTTTTTTAGAGTTTTCAATACAATAAGACGCTATATCTCTTAAAAATTCCTGATCCCTTATCATTTAGATTAAAGTTTTGTTCCACCAACAGTCATCTTATTTATAAGAATTGATGGCTGAGCTACTCCTACTGGAACACCCTGTCCAGCTTTCCCACATGTTCCAATACCTGGATCTAATTTCATATCATTACCCACTAATGAAACTTCTTTTAAAATTGATGGTCCATCTCCAATTAATGTAGCACCTTTGATTGGTGATCCAATTTTACCATTATTAATTTCGTATGCTTCTGTGCAGTTAAAGACAAATTTTCCTGAAGTTATGTCTACTTGTCCTCCCCCAAAACTTACAGCAAAAATACCTTTATCAACTGAACTTATCATTTCATCTTGCGAATATTTACCTGACAACATCATTGTATTTCTCATTCTTGGTAAAACCACATGTTTATAACTTTCTCTTCTTCCACTACCTGTTGACTTAGTTCCCATCAAACGAGCATTTAAACGGTCTTGCATATAGTTTTTTAAAATTCCATTTTCTATTAAAACTGTATTTTCAGTAGGCGTTCCTTCATCATCTATCGTTAAACTTCCTCTTCTTTGATGTAAGGTGCCGTCATCTACAATCGTAACTCCTTCGCTAGCTACTTGCTGCCCCATTAAATTATGAAAGGCTGAGGTTTTTTTTCTATTGAAATCTCCCTCAAGACCATGGCCGATTGCTTCGTGAATTAAAATTGCCGGCCATCCAGGACCTAAAACAACTTTCATTTCTCCTGCTGGTGCTGGTTTGCTTTCTAAATTCACATTTGCGATTCTAAAAGCTTCATCACAAACATCTTTCCAGCTTCCATCTTTTAGATAATCATCATAACTTTGTCTTCCTCCAACTCCATAAACACCTGTTTCTTTTTTTCCATCTTTCTCTAATACGACGGAAACGTTGAATCTGACTAATGGTCTTTCATCTTTCAAAACTTGATTATCAGACCTAATAATTTCTATTGATTTATGTTCACCTAAAAAATTTGCAGTTACTTGATTTACAATTGAGCCTTTTGATCTTAAATAATTATTAACACTGTTCAGCAAATCTATCTTTGAGTCGAAAGTCTTGCTTTCAATAGGATTAATATTTTCATAATATTTGCTGTTAGTTTTAGGAATTTCATGATTATAGGTTCCTTTTTTTGACTTTAACGTGTCTTTTAAATTATCACTTGATTTTCTTAGTGACTCTTTCGAAATATCATTGGAATGAGAGTAGGCAACAACTTCTCCTGTCACAGCTCTGAAACCATATCCTTGATCAGAGTTATAAGTTGAACTCTTTATTTTATTATCATCTAAAACAATAGACTCAGATTTATGATTTTCTAAATATAATTCTCCATCATCACAATTTTTTAAGGTTTCAGTAACGATTGCTTCAGCTTGCGATGTATCTATATCTGTTTCTTTGAAGAAATTTGACATTAGAAGAATGTAGTAGTGATTATTAATATATCAACTGCTTATTTGGCACATTTGTAAAAATAAAATATTCAAATATAGTTTAATTATGAAGGTTTTTTTTAACAATTCATGCAAAATCTGCAGAGCAGAAATTAATATTTATAAAAAAGAAAACATAGAAAATTTGAATTGGATAGACATAACTAAAAATAAAAATGCTGAATTAGAAACAAAAAAAACTGATAAAGAGCTTCTAAGAAGACTTCATGTAGAACAAGATGGAAAAATCTATGTGGGTATTGATGCTTTTTTACTTATTTGGAAAAGTATTCCAAAATACAAGTTTCTTTATAAATTTTTTAAACTCCCTGTTATTTACCAATTATTTTATGTTGGATATGAAATTGTAGCGTTCTTTTTGTATTTAAAAAATAAACACCAACTAAACTAATGTTGAATAGCGTATAAAATCTGGGTTACAAAAGATAAAAATATAAAAAAAGAGAAAAATAAAATAAAATACATAACTGTAACTGCTCTATTTCTCTTTCTTCTTAAAATAACAAATTTTTTATCATCAAGAAAAGAAATGTCTCTATCACCAGGCACTGGATAATCATAACTCCATCTCCATAAAGACGAACCAAATCTTTTATCTAGTTTATTGTAATAATTTACCCAGGCCAATGACCACATAAACATTAAAAATAAAAATGTTAAAGCTAAAAAAGTTGAGAACATAAATATATTAAATTATATTAAATTTTTTTTATATGTCTATCTGGGGAAGTTTAATTGGTGGGATGATCGGTTTTTCTTTAGGAGGGCCGTTTGGAATGCTATTAGGTTCCTTAATTGGTGGAAAAGTATCAAGATCAAGATCAACATTTAAATCTTTTGCACAACCTCAACAAGTTTTTGCATTAGCTCTTATAGTTTTATCAGCGAAACTGAGTAAGGCAGACGGTCAGGTTAGTAGAGAGGAATTACTAGCGGTAAAAGATAAACTCAAAATTCCAGAACATGAATTAGATCAAGTTGGAAAAATTTTTAATAAAGCTAAAGAAGAAAGCACTGGTTACGAACCATATGCAAAACAAATAGCTCAGATCTATCAGGGAAATGTAAATGTGTTGGAAGAAGTCATTAATATATTATTTTATATTGCAGAAGCTGATGGAAATATAAGCGATCAAGAATTTAGAATGATACAACATGTTTCTCAATTATTTGGTCTTAGTGATGCCCAGTTCAATGGAATAGTTGAAGGTAGGAAATCATCAGATAAACTCAATCCATATGTGGTATTAGAGAGCAAACCTGATGATAATCTTACAGATATTAGAAAAAGATATTTAAAATTAAGTAAAGAACACCATCCTGACTTACTTCTAAGTAAAGGAGTTCCTCAGGAAGTTATTGAGGAAAGCAAAAAGAAAATGAGAGCTATAAATTCAGCCTGGGATCAAATTCAAAAGCTAAAGAGTAATTAAAATTGCTCAGATTCTGTTGAGCCTTCCATTGCTGTTGTGGAGCTCTTTCCGGAACTTATTGTATTGGAAACTGCATCAAAATAAGAAGTTCCAACTTCTCGTTGATGTTTAACACTGGTATATCCATCATTTTCTCTAGCAAATTCATTTTGTTGTATTCTAGAGTAAGCAGTCATACCTTCCTTTTTATATTTTTCTGCAAGCTCGAAAATAGCAATATTTTGCGTATGGAAACCTGCTAAAGTTATAAATTGAAATTTATACCCCATCATTCCAATTTTAGTTTGAAATGTTGCAATCTCATCATCAGATAAATGTTTCTTCCAATTAAATGATGGAGAACAATTATAAGCTAACATCTTGCCAGGAAATTTTGCATGTATTGCATCAGCAAACTTTTTTGCTTCTTCTAAATTAGGTGTTGCAGTTTCACACCATATTAAATCTGCGTAAGGTGCATAGGCTAATCCTCTTGAGATTGCTTGATCAATACCATCTTTTACATAATAAAAGCCTTCAGGTGATCTTTCTCCTGTTAAAAACGGTTTGTCATTTTCATCAAAATCGTTTGTTATTAGTTTCGCAGCGTTGGCATCTGTTCTTGCAAGAATAATGAGAGGAACGTCGGCAATATCAGCTGCCAATCTTGCTGCTTTTAGATTTCGGACCATGGTTCCAGTAGGAACAAGTACCTTACCACCCATATGTCCACATTTTTTTTCACTAGCTAGTTGGTCTTCAAAATGAACTCCGGCTGCGCCAGCTTTTATAAATTTTTTTGTTAGCTCAAATACATTTAACGGCCCACCAAATCCTGCTTCGCCATCTGCAATAATTGGCAACATGTAATCAGTTCTTTCGCTGCTTTTCATATCTCCATCAGCTATTTCCATATGCTGAATTTGATCAGCTCTAATTAAAGAATTATTCATAGTCTCAACTAATTTAGGTGCGCTGTCGTAAGGATATAAAGATTGATCAGGATACATTTCACCAGCACTGTTTGCGTCTGCTGCAACTTGCCAACCACTTAAATAGATCGCTTTTAAACCTGCTTTTGCATGTTGAACGGCTTGATTTCCCGATAAAGACCCAAGTGTGTTTACATATGGCTCTGTATTTAACAATCCCCAAAGCTTTTGAGATTGCTGTTTGCACATTGAATACTCTATTTTAATGGATCCTCTTAACCTTTCTACTTCTTCTGGCTTATAATCCCTTTGTATTCCTGCGAATCTTTTCAACTCGTACGAGATTTTCTCTGCTGACATTATTTCTCCTTTAAAACTAACTCTTTTTACTTTTCGCTATATTCTTCAGTAAACTCATTCATTCCACTTGATCCCCAATCGCAGTGGTCATCTCTTAAATAAACCCCTCTGCTTCTATGCTCTTGATGCTCTTGGTGATTTGTGGTTTGAGAACTAGTTTCAATGTTTTTTATAGTATTTTTATCCATGTAAACTTTATAATTTACAATATTTACAAAATCTACAAAAAATGTTAAAAGATCAGTAAATACAATAAATTTTTTGTAAATAATAATTTACAAAGTTTACAAATAGTAAATGAGTCAAGTAGAATTAAATATTGGTCCAAAAATAAAAGCTTTTAGAAGGCAACTAGGTATGCAAGCAAACAAACTAGCCTCACAACTTAACATTTCACCAAGTTATTTAGCTTTAATCGAGGGGGGTAAGAGAAAAATTGACGGGGAGTTACTTTTAAAAATTTGTGAGGAATTAAGCATCAACATTAGCGATCTAACAAATAAATCAGATATCAACATGGTCAACACAATTTCAGAATTGCTTGATGATCAACTTTTTGAAGATTTGGATATAGTTGGTCCAGAAGTTAAAGATCTTGCAAATAGTAATCCAAAAATTGGTAAAGCTCTTATAAGATTAGGAGACATTTTGAAAAAAAAAGATCATGAATTAGTTAACAAAATTGAAAAACTTTCAGGAAAAATTGTAGATAATAGAAAAAACTCATTTCCTGGAGAAGTAATTTCAGATTTTTTGCAAGAAAATAGAAATTTTTTTCCAAAACTAGAGGAATTTGCAAATCAAATCTTTGAACAAATAAAACAAAATAATAGAACAAGATATATTGCTTTATGTGATTATTTAAAATCAGAGTATAAAATTGAAGTGCAAGATATAATTCCTGAGGAAGGAAAACCATTCTCAAAAATTTATGATAACAAAAATAGAAAGTTACTATTGTCTGATTATTTATCTTTGGAAACAAAGAAATTACATGCTGCAGCTCAAATTGCACAAGAGGGAGCAAGTGATATAATAAATTCTTATCTTGATACTTTTAATTATCCAAATGAAGAGTCGAAAAAATTAACAAAAGTTGCTTTATTAAACTATTGTGGTGCAGCAATTTTAATGCCCTACAAATTATTTCATTCTGAATGTAAAAAACTTAAATATGATTTAGAGTTATTGCAAAATACTTTTGCAACTTCATTCGAACAAGTCACACATAGGGTCACATGCTTGAATGATCCTAAATTACCTGGGGTTCCTTTTCATTTTTTGAGAGTTGATGTCGCTGGTAATATTTCAAAAAGATTTTCATTGTCAGGTATAGAAATACCACGTTATGGTGGTGCTTGTCCTCGATGGAATGTATATTCGGCTTTTTCTAGACCTGGTGTTATAGAGGCTGCAGTAAGTAAAATGACTAATGGCGAAAAGTATGTATGTATAGCAAGAACTGTTGAAAAAGGTATAGGAAGATATGGACAAAAAAAAAGTATGTTATCTATTGGACTTGGATGTGAAGCCAAATATGCAAGAGATTTTGTTTATACTGAAAACTTAGATTTGAATGATAAAAAATCAGAGATACCAGTAGGGGTTTCATGTAGAACTTGTGATAGACTGGATTGTTCTCAAAGAGCTTTTCCACCATTGCATAAAAAATTTGATGTAGACATTAATTCTAGAGGAGTATCTGTATATGTCAGTGATTAAAAAACATATAAGTTTTATAATTATATTTTTATTTGTAAGTACAAATAATGTGTATTCAGACAATTTAAATATATTGTTTAAAGAATTGCTTAACGCAAAAAATTTACAACAAGCAGAAAAGCTAGAGGATCAAATTTGGAATAAATGGACAAGACACCCAAACAATGATTATCTGACGAACAAATTAGAGAACGGAACTTATTCCATGTATCATCAGCAGTATAGAATGGCATTAAAACTATTTACAGACGTGATTAATGAGGACCCAAAATGGGCGGAGGGTTGGAATAAGAGAGCCACATTGCTATTTATATTAGGAGATTATGAGAAATCGTTAGATGATATTGAAAAAGTTTTAGATCTAGAACCAAGACATTTTGGAGCATTAT
This sequence comes from uncultured Pelagibacteraceae bacterium, assembly GCA_902589315.1. Classification (GTDB taxonomy): domain Bacteria; phylum Pseudomonadota; class Alphaproteobacteria; order Pelagibacterales; family Pelagibacteraceae; genus Pelagibacter. The sequence goes on along the minus strand of CACISK010000004.1, from coordinate 115,791 downwards.
CTGGACGAGCACAAATATACTTAAGTTTAAAGGAATATGAAAAAGCAGTTGATGACCTGAGAAAAGCAAAATCTATTTATCCATTAATTAAAAGTGGAGAAAATATAAAGTTAATAGAAAAAATTATCAAAGACCAACAAATTTAATTATTCTTAGACCTTTTTTTTGCAATCAGCTGCGTTAATGAATCTACCATTAAATCTGACGCTTTAAAGATTTCACTTGGTTTAAATTCATGTGAAATATTTTTTTCTTCATTTGTTTTATCTTCAATGACTATACCTTCGTCGGGAGAATTATCTTTAATATAAATTAGTATTAACCACTCATCATCAATTGTTTCATCCCATTTTATGAAAATCTCTCCAGTTTCAAATCTTCTATCTATGCATCTCAAGATAGACATATGTTTAGTTATATATCTTTTATTAAGTTGAAAAACTAAACTATTCGCACTTCTATAAAAACTCTCAAGTGCAAACTCAATTTTTTGTCTAGCTAAAGTATACTCCCTTTCTCTTTGAAGTAATTTTGCTCTATCGTCTCCTTCTTGTGTTTCTACACCTAGAGCCTCAACTCGTTCTCTTATTTTTTGATCTCTTATTTGTTGATATTTTAATTTTAGTTTTTCGATACGCTCTTGTAATCCTGAATAATCCTCTCTCTTTTCTCTTAAAGCTAATTTTTCTAGTTGTTCTAGTTCTTTTACCTCTCTTATTCTAAATTTTTCGATTTGTTTTTCTAATTTTAATTCTTGTAAAAATTTCTTTTGTCGCTCCGCCTGCTCTTTTCTTAGTATGGCTTGTTCTTTTCTTAAAAATAATTTTATATCCTTTGCTCTTTCTCTTTCTAATTTTTGTTCTTGTTTTAACTGGATTTCCTTTTCTTTTAAAAAGGCTGCTTCATCTGCTTTCTTTTGTTTCTCAATTTCGATTTTTTCTTTTTCTGCCTGTTCTATTTTCTCTAGTTTAATTTGTCTTTTTTCCTCAGCTCTTATCTCTTTAAAACGCATTAATCTAAATTCTATACTTTGAAAAAACTTTTGTATTAATTTATCTATAGCCAGTAAATTAAAATTAAATTTGAAAGAAAACTTATTTTTTAAATCTTCCTCAAGTCTAACTGTTCTTGAAATTATACCCTTTTCAGGAATTATCTTTTTTTTAACTTTTATAATTTTTTTTCTTTGGTTTAATCTTTTTGTCGTGTTTTTTTTTAATTGAAATTTTTTTTTTTTAAATTGTGATTTTTTTTTTTTAAATTTTAACTTGGATCTATTTTTTGATTTTTTAACCTTTATTTTTATATTTTTTTTTTTAGGTTTTTTTTTCTTTTTTTTCATTTAAGAAATACAGCTTTATCAGCTAATTTTTAATAAATATAGTCTCTAGTATTAGGAACAGATCTTATATCTTTAGTTAACTGAAGTTGAAATACAACTTGATCTCCCCATTTAAAAGCCATTTCACAACTTGTAAAATAAAATTCCCACATCCTTAAAAATTTTTCGTCAAACATTTCTAAAACTTTATCTTTTTTTGATAGGAATCTCTCTTTCCAATTTCTTAAAGTGTGGGCATAGTGCATCCTTAAAATCTCAATGTCTGTAGCTATTAGTCCAGAATCCTCGATTGGCCTTGTTATTTCGCTTAAACTAGGGGTATATCCGCCTGGGAAAATATATTTTGTTATCCAAGGCTGTGGGTCTCTAGGTGGAAGATTTGATCCAATTGTGTGTATTAGAGCTACCCCATCTTTTTTTAACATTTGAGACACCCTATTAAAATAGGTTTTATAGAATTTTTTTCCAACATGTTCAAACATTCCAACACTAACTATCCTATCAAATTTTTCATTCAATTGTCTGTAATCTATTAATTTAAATTCAACTTGGTTATCTAAATTTAATTCTTTAGCTTTTTCTTGACTATATTTTAATTGATTTTCTGAAAGTGTAATTCCTGTAACTGAAGCTTTTGTTTTTTTTGCAATATCGATTGCAAGTGTACCCCACCCTGAGCCAATATCCAAAATTTTTTGGTTAGGTTGTATATGAAGTTTTTTAATTATGTGATCAATTTTATTTTCTTGAGCAGTCTCTAAAGTGTCATTTTCATTTTTGAAGTATGCGCATGAATATTGTCTTTTTTTATCAAGAAATAAATCGTATAATTTTTCTGAAATATCATAATGATGTGCAACATTTTGTTTAGATTTAACAATTTTATTAAAACTTGTTAAGTATTTTAAAGTTCCCTTTATTTTATTTAATGTCTTTCCATAAATATTAATATCTGCTCTTCCAATATTTTTAAAAGCTATATCAAGAAATTCTGTCAAAGTTCCATTTCTTAATCTTAAAGATCCATTTGTATACGCCTCACCAAAATATAGATCTGGATGGAAAAGTAGTTTTTTATGCAAACTTTTATCTAACAACTGTAATTCTATAGGAATTTCTTTCAAAGGCTTTCCTATAACATATCTGTTAGAATTATAATCTATTAATATAAAGCCATCTTCTTTAAATAAATCGTTTAAAAAATTTATAAGTTTCATTAAGCTGCTTTAAGGTTGTTTATATTAAAGTTTAATTTATCTAATTCTGAAAAAAATAATTTTTCTTCATTTTTGGATAAAAGTTTTAAAGGTGGAATTAAATTTTTAAAATCAGCGTCTTCTGTGCTCATAAATGTATGCAGGCCTGAAATGAGATTATATTTGTCAAATATACTTCTAATCATACAAAGTTTTTCGTTTGATGTTTGATTTAAATTATTTTTAAATTTATCATATACATCTCTTGCTAAATAAGAGGTGACATTTGTTGTTGCTGTAATAATACCTGAGCATCCTAATTCTAGGCCCTTCAGCAACTTACTTTCAGATCCAGGCATGACAGAAAAATTTTCAATCTTTAAATTTTCATACAAGTTGTAACTACTATCCTTTACTCCGAGAACATTTTTAGGAAAGCTTTTTGCTAACTTTGAAACACATTCTATGCTAAATTTATATCCAGATAACTTTTCGAAATTATATAAAATTATTCTACAATCTTTGACATTTTCTATTAATTTGGAATAAAAATTAAAAACATCATCATCGTTATATTTATAGTATGCTGGTGGCATTACTAAAAAATTTTCAAAGCCAATTGATTTTGAAATATTAAGCAAATTAATATTATCTCCCAACGAATTTAGGCCAGTTCCAATAATAAATTTATCTTTATGTTTGCTCTTAGGTAAAATATTAATGAGTTTAATTTTCTCGCTTAACGAAATTAATTGAGATTGACCTGTGCTGCCAAAAAATATTACTCCATGGCAACCTTTTTCAATCAGATTTTCAGCATGTTTTAATGTTTTTTCGCAGTCTAACTGTAAATTATTATCTAGTATAGAAAGGCTTGCCGCATAAATACCATTGAAATATCCCATACCAAAAATTTATATAAAAATATAAAATAGTAAAGGTTTTAAAAATACATGAAAATCTTAGCAATTCAAAACAGAATGGGAATCGGTGATATGGTAATATTTCTTCCATATATAGAAGCCGTTGCAAAAAAATATAACAGTCAAGTAACTTTATTAGTAAAAGAAAATTCAAAAGCTGAACACTTAATTAAAGATAATAAATATATTAATGAAATTATTATTTTAAAAAGAGATCAAACTAAGAAAGGTTTTCACGACGGATTGAGCGGATTTTTTCGACTAGTTTCTGATATTAAAAAATATCAATTTGATAAAGTGCTAATTTTTAATTCATCACTTAGATATAAATTAGTCTGTAAGTTTGCAGGAATTAATAATATTTATCAGTATCCATTATTTAAAAAAAAAAATCAGCATATTATAGAAGCTGCTAATAAATTATTAAAAAATAATTTTAATTTAGAAATTAAAAGTGACCCAATTATTGATGTTAAAGATGAAAATGTTCAAAAGATAAAGTTAAAATTTAATTTTAGTGATGAAGTGAAAAATATATTGTTAGGAATTGGTGGATCGGGACCAACAAAAAGAATTCCACCAAAAGTATTTATAGAGTTTATGAATTTATGTTTAAAAAACTTTAAATGCAGATTTTTTTTAGCTACGGGTAATAAAAATGAAGAAATTGAAATTATGAACGAAATTTTAAGTTACCATAAGAATTTATGTACACCATTAAATGAACTCAGTATTTCTGAAACTTTACCTATAATAAAAAATTGCAATATAGCCATTTGTAATGACTCAAGTTTCAGCCATTTATCTGCTGGGTTAGGAAAACAAACTATTGTTTTAATGTCAGATACCCCACTAATATATGGAAGTTATAGTTCCAAAATGCATCCACTAATACCAGATGGTGTAGAAAAGGTTACTCATGGAACCGAGGGTAAGGAGCGAATAAATCCGTTAAAAATCTTTGAAAAATTTCAGAACTTAATTAGCTAATATTTTTAATAACATTCTCTTTGGCTTCATTTACCAATGTTGCAATATTATTTAATTCTGGACTTCTATCGGGATGAATTTTTTTCATTATTTTTTTATAAGAATTCATCACTTCATCTTTTGTATATTTTTTTTTGGGATCTAAATTTAAAATTCTATATGCCTCATCTAAACTCATATTCTGAGATGACATATTTTGATTGAATTGATTAAAATTAAATCTGCCAGAATTTTTTAGAACTCTAAAAAGCCCCCATAATCTAAATAGCTGAAATAAAGAAATGCCAGCTTTTGTTTTAATTAAAGGCAAAATAGCCAACATAAATGGTAAGGAAAATATATATCTTCCTGCATATGCCATTATTACCGCTAACAATATTGAAGAAATTATAATAAATGTTCTTACAAATTTTGATATTTTTTTTGTTGAGGTTTTGGCAAACCAATTGAGTAAAATATAAAGAATTATAAAGATAATTAGTATTGCAAAAAAAATATTCATAAATTAATTAAATTTAAATGAAAATACCACAGCTTAAAAAAAAACCAGAATTAAAATCTTGTCACAACGTAACCTGGGAAGACGATTATAGTTGGATACATCAGGAAAACATACTTGAGGTATTAAAAGATAGTTCAAAATTATTACCAGAGGTTAGAAAATATCTTGAGGATGAAAATGATTATTTTAGTCATCAAATGTCAGATACAAAGGAAATTCAAAAAGTTTTATTTGATGAGATTAAAGGTAGAATTAAACTTGATGATGAGTCTCTTCCATTTAAAGATGTAAGATATAGCTACTGGACAAAAACAACAACAAAAGGAAACTATTCTATAAAGTTAAGAAAAAAAATTGACTCTGAAAATATAGAAGAAATTTGGAATGGTGATTTAGAAAAAGAAAAGCTTAAAACAGAATATTTTGGGCTTGGAGACTTAGAAGTTAGTTACAATGATAATTTGCTAGCTTATTCATTAGATTTAAAAGGATCTGAATATTACACCATACATATAAGAGATATTAAAAGTCGAAAGCAAGTTGGCGAAAAAATTGAAAATACTAGTGGTGGAATAACATTTAGCTTAGATGACAAATATATTTTTTACTCAAAACTTGATAACAATCACAGACCGAGAGAAATTTACAGGCATGAAATTGGAACTCCTACTATTAAAGATATTCTTATTTTTAAAGAAGAAAGTGAAGCATTTACTGTAGGAATAGGTCTCAGCTCTGATGAAAAGTATTTTTTTATTACGTCATCAGATCATAATACGTCCGAACAATATTACTTTAATGCAGATGAAATAATTCCAAAACCGAAACTAATTGATAAAAGAAAAAGAGGGATAATATATTCGGTCAATTCATGGAATGGTAATTTTTACAAGCATACAAATGAAGATGCAGAAGATTTTAAGATCGAAAAAACAAATGATTTAAAAAAAAAGGACTGGAAAACATTTATACCTGCACGAGATGAAGTTTTAATTGGTGGATTAATTTTCTTAGATAATTGGATTATAAGATCTGAAACTTCTAATGCATTATCAAAATTAATATTAAGAAATCCAAAAAATAATGAAGAGGAAGAAATATTTTTTTCAGATGAAAAAGTTATAGTGCCCGGTGTTTCGTTAACCCAAAGAAATAGAAATACTGATACCGTTTATTTATCATATTCATCACCAAAAACTCCTGGAAGGACTTACCTATACAATCTTAAAACAAAGGAGAAAAAATTAGTTAAAGAACAAGAGATTCCTAGTGGCCATAATTCTGATGACTATATAGTTGAAAGACTAGAGTGTGCCTCTCATGATGGAAGATTGGTTCCTCTTACAATAACAAGACATAAAAAAACTAAATTAGATGGATCTGCAAAATTATTATTATATGGATACGGATCATACGGAAGTTCTATGTCACCAAGTTTTTCTTCAACCAGAATAAGTTTAATAGAGCGAGATATTATATGGGTAACGTCTCATATTAGAGGCGGTATGGAAAAAGGAATGAAATGGTGGAAAGAAGGAAAATTATTAAACAAGAAAAATACGTTTGAAGATTACATTGCGTCTGCAAAATTTTTAATTGAAAAAAAGTTTACATCTAAAGGTAATATTATTGGAATGGGTGGATCTGCTGGAGGCCTTTTAATGGGAGCCGTTGTTAACCAAGCGCCTGATTTATTTTTGGGTATTGTTATGGCTGTTCCTTTCGTTGACTCGTTGACCACGAACTTAGACCATTCGTTACCATTAACAGTCGGCGAATTTGATGAATTTGGAAATGCTAAAGATAAAAAAGAACACTTTGATTACATATTTTCATATGCACCTTATAACAATATTAAAAAGATAGATTACCCAAACATTTTGATAACAACAAGTCTAAGTGATAACAGGGTATTATTTGATGAGCCAGCAAAATTTACTGCAAAATTAAGGGATTACAAAACGGATAACAATTTACTTTTATTAAAAACAGAAATGAATGCAGGTCATGGAGGAAAATCTGGAAGAGATGGAGCAATTGAGGAGATTGCAGTTGACTACGCATTCGCTTTGAAAATAGCTGGAAAATTAAAAACTTGATCTTGAAATATCAAAATTAATTACCATATATAACAAGTTAGTCGCCTAATGGGGCTAGCAATAAATAAACTTGCTTAATTAAAGGAGGATAATATGACAAGTAAGGATCTATCAATTTTCAACTCACTTCGGCCTTTCTCAATTGGTTTTGACGATATGTTTGACCAATTCGAAAGCATGTTGGGCAATGGTGGTTTAAGTATGCAATCAAACTACCCGCCGTACAACATAAGAAGGACTGGCAAAGATAACTACTCAATTGAAGTTGCTTTAGCTGGTTTTAGCAAAAAAGATGTTGAGGTAGAGTTTGAAGATAATCTATTAACTGTAAGAACTAAACAAGTTGATAGAAGTGAAAATAAAAACCAAGATGGAGAGATAATCCACAAAGGTATATCGCAAAGACAATTTGCGAGATCATTTACAATTGCTGATGATGTAAAAGTGAATGGTGCAGAGTTAAAAGATGGTCTTTTAACAATTGCATGTGAAAGGATTATTCCAGACCATAAAAAAAAGAAACTTATTGAAATTAAATAAGTACCTTGCTTGTGGGGCTAGTCCCCACAAGACTAAATGCATCCGCTAGAACTAAATCCGATAATAACCCCTGATGCATTCACCTCAAATTTTCTTTCGCAAGGAATTCCATATTTTTTTGTTTTGTAGATAAGCATTTCATTTCCGAGTTCATTGACAAAATCTTCTGAAGGTGAGCCTAATTCTAATCTCATCTCATTAACTTCTTTTCCAACGAATTGACCAAATTTTTCATTCTCTTTTTCAGCCACTTCATCAGATTTCTTTTTAATTGTCTGGCATCCAGTTAAAAAAATTATTGTTAATGTGATAAACAGAGCAATAAATTTTTTTGATAAAGTATTATTTTTAAAAGCAATAATCATTAATACATACCTAAAGTTGAATTATGTTAACAATTTGTTCAAAACTTTCATTAAATTGTTTGAATTTAATACAAATTTGAAAAGATAGGAAATTTTAAAGATTATTAAGTTATTGATTTATTATATTAAAGAAATGTTATGGCAACAGACTTAAGAATATCAAATATATCAAAAATATATCCAGGGTGTATAGCTAATGATAATGTATCTCTTCAATTTAAAAGTGGAAAAATATACGCGCTATTAGGAGAGAACGGAGCTGGAAAATCTACATTAGTAAAAATTTTGTCTGGTGTAATAAGCCCAGATAATGGTGAGGTTTTTTTAAATGAAAAAAATTTAAAATTAAGCTCTCCACTCGATGCCAAAAAAAATAAAATTGGAATGGTTTTTCAGCATTTCAATTTATTTGAAACTTTATCAGTATTTGAAAACTTAAGTATAGATGCAACTGAAGATAACAAAAGTTTAAGGGTAAGAATAAACGAAATATTTAAAAAATATAACTTTAGTATTGACCTTGATGTTCCTGTATTAAATTTATCAGCAGGACAAAAGCAAAAAGTTGAGATTATAAGATGTCTTTTAAGAAGCCCAAAAGTTCTAATCATGGACGAGCCTACATCTGTTTTGACTGAGCAAGAAACAGAGGAATTATTTATATCTTTAAAAAAATTCTGTGATGAAGGAATATTAATTATTTACATTACTCACAAACTAAAAGAAGTTTTGTCTTTATGCGATGAAGTTGCAGTAATGCGAAAAGGTAAGGTCGTATCTGTTAGCCAAACACAAAATGAAAAAGTTGAAACTCTCGCAAATAAGATGGTTGGTCAAAAACTAGCGAAAATTAAGAAAAAAATTAATATTTCCAAAAATAAAGATGAGATATTTAAAGTAAAACATTTAAATTTTTATAGCGATGATCCTTTTGAAACAAATTTAGTTAATCTTAATTTTTCTGTGAAGAAAGGAGAATGTTTAGGTATAGCAGGTATTTCTGGCAATGGTCAAAACGAACTCTTTCAAATTTTGAGTGGAGAAATAATTACACCTAATACATCAATCATTTTTCGAAATAAAGAAATTGCTAAACTAAATCCAAAGCAACGACGAGAGTATTTAATGGCTTTTTCTCCTGAAGATAGAATATCTCAAGCAGCTGTACCTGAATTAAAAATATATGAAAATGTAGCTTTAAATAATTTCAAGGCATCAAATTTTTTTGAAAAAGGTTTGGTAAATGAAAGAAAAATTAAGGATCATTCAAAGAAAATATTATCTGACTTCTCGGTAAATACAGACAATGTTGAATTAAAAAGTCAATTTCTATCGGGTGGAAATTTACAAAAACTTATTTTAGGGAGAGAATTAATTACAGCTCCAGAATTATTAATTTGTTACAATCCAACATGGGGACTCGATGTGGGTGCAATCAATTATATTCATGAAACACTTATAAAAATTAATGATCAAGAAAAATCAACGATTTTAATTTCTACAGATACGGAGGAGTTATTAAAACTCAGTGATAGAATTGCAGTTATTTACAAAGGCAAGCTTTCAAAAATAATGTCTTCAGAGGAAGTCACTCCAGAAAAATTAGGAGTTCTAATGGGAGGAGGTTCCATTGATTAAAATTGAAAAAAGAAATGACGTGCCAATGGCATTATATTTTTTTACACCTTTTATTGCAATCATACTTACAATTTTAGGTGGTGGTATAATTTTTTATATTTTAGGTTTTAATCCAATAGAAGCACTTAAATTTTACTTTATAACTCCAATTTCAAATTTATATGGACTCAGTGAATTGCTACTCAAAGCAACCCCTCTTTGCTTAATTGCTATTGGTTTATCATTTTGTTTTAAAAGTAATAATTGGAATATTGGTGCAGAAGGACAATTAACGTTTGGTGCGATTGTAGGAGGAGGAGTTGCTCTTTTATTTTATAATCAAGAAGGTTTTTATATACTGCCTTTAGTTATACTTGCTGGAGCAATTGGGGGAATGATCTTTGCACTTATCCCAGCAATCCTTAAAACATATTTTAATACAAACGAGATTTTAGTTAGTCTTATGTTGGTTTACGTTTCAAAGCTAATCTTAGATTACTTAGTAGTTGGGCCATGGAGTAATCCTGAAGGTTTTAATTTTCCTGAAACAAGACAATTTAGTGACTCATCTAGAATGCCATTATTATTTGAGGGTTTGAGAATTCATGCTGGTATTTTTTTAGCTCTCGCAGCAGTTATGCTGAGTTGGTTTATTCTTTATAAGACCTATTTAGGCTTTCAGATTAAAGTATCTGGTCTAAGTTTAAAAACTGCTAAGTATGCTGGGTTTAAAGGAAAAACTATGATTTTGGTTGTTTTTATGATTAGTGGTGCTTGTGCGGGATTAGCTGGAGTTGGTGAAATTACTGGACCTATTGGACAGCTGCATAGAATGATATCCCCCGATTACGGTTTTACAGCAATTATTGTTGCTTTTTTAGGTCGTCTTAATCCTTTTGGCATAATTTTTGCATCTTTGGTTGTTGCATTGACATACTTAGGTGCTGAAACGGCTCAAATTTTTTTACAAATACCAAAATATACCGGCCAAGTCTTTCAGGGTATGATCTTATTTTTTTTACTCGCATCTGATTATTTGCTTTTTTTCAAAGTTAAAATTTTAAGTTTAAAAAAAAATGAGCTTAGACATTAGTTTTATAGGAATTCTGATAGGATCGATAATGGCGTCATCAGTGCCATTAATACTTGCTGCTTCAGGTGAATTGATTACTGAAAGATCGGGCGTTTTAAATTTAGGTGTCGAAGGAATGATGATAATCGGAGCAATATCTGGTTTTGCTTTAATGGTAATAACAGACAACCTATTTATAGCAATCGTAGGCTCTATGTTATCAGGAGTTATAATTTCATTAATCTTTGGATTTTTAACACAATCTCTTCTTACAAACCATGTTGCAACAGGTTTGGCATTAACTATTTTTAGCATTGGTTTATCCGCAATGTTAGGAAAAAATTTTGTTGGTATCCCTGGAAAAGAATTTCCAATTTTATTTTCAAGTTTAAGAGAAAGTATTCCGTTTTTTGGTCCAATATTATTTGGACACTCTATAGTTTTATATTTTGCTTTTGCTTTACCATTTTTAACTAATTATTTTTTGAAAAAAACTAAATTAGGTTTAGTTGTAAGAGCTGTTGGTGATTCGCCTGTTTCGGCATCTAATCAAGGTATAAATGTTATTCTTGTTAGATACTGTTGTATTCTTTATGGAGGAGCTATGTGTGGCTTAGCAGGTGCATATCTATCTTTAATATACACTCCACAGTGGATTGAAAATATGACAGCTGGAAGAGGATGGATAGCTTTAGCTTTGGTTGTATTTGCAACCTGGAGTCCTATAAAAGTTTTAATTGGTGCTTTAATTTTTGGTGGGATTACTATTCTACAATTACATATGCAAGCAATTGGGTTTAGAATACCAGTTCAATTTTTAAGTGCATTACCTTATCTGATGACAATAATAGTTTTAGTTGTAATCTCTCGTGACAGTAGAAAAATAAAACTGAATACCCCAACCTCCTTAGGAAGAATATTCTATAAGGAAAAGTAATGTTAGCTATTCGAAAATAATTATTTTTTTTTTTTGAATTTTGATTAACTTAAAGCTCCACAAAAAAATTTAGAGAGGAAATTCAAAATGTATAAAAACTTTTTTAGATATTTAATTTCTGCAATTTTTCTACTTGGGTTTAGTGTAAACTCAAATGCAGATTTTAAAGTTGGTTTTGTCTATGTTGGCCCAACTGGTGACCATGGATGGACATTTCAACATCACGAAGGTAGAAATGCTGTAGAAGCAGCTGGAATAAAAACAACATTTGTTGAAAGTGTTCCAGAAGGTGCTGATGCAGAAAGAGTGATAAGACAACTGGCTCAATCTGGCCACGACTTAATTTTTACAACTAGTTTTGGATATATGGATCCGACTAACAAAGTTGCAAAAGATTTTCCAAATGTAAAATTTGAACACGCAACAGGTTATAAGAGAGAACACTCAAATGTTTCTACTTATTCTGCAAGATTTTACGAAGGAAGAACTCTTTTAGGCCATATTGCTGGAAAAATGACTAAAACTAACACGATTGGCTATATTGCATCTTTTCCAATTCCTGAAGTAATAAGAGGAATTAATGCAATGACTCTTGCTGCACAAAAGGTCAATCCAAATATTAAAACTAAGATTGTATGGGTGTTTACTTGGTACGATCCAGGTAAAGAAGCTGAAGCAGCGCAAGCTTTAATCGATCAAGGTGCAGATGTAATTATGCAACATACAGATAGTACAGCACCAGTTCAAACAGCGGAGAAAGCAGGTGTATGGTCATTTGGTCAAGCAAGTGACATGCAGAGATTTGCTCCTAAATCAATTTTGACTTCAATTATTGATGATTGGGCACCATATTATGTTGAAAGAGCTATTGCTGCAAGAGACGGCACATGGAATCAACAAGACACATGGCATGGATTAAAGGAAGGTATGGTGGCTATGGGACCATATAATTCTGCAATGGGTGCTGACTTAGTTAAAGAAGTAGAGCAGCTTCAAAAAGATCTAGCATCAGGAAAAGTTCATTCGTTCACAGGTCCTATATATGACCAAAAAGGTAATATATTAGTTGCAGAAGGGAAAGTTGCTGATGATGGAATGTTAGCTGGAATGAGTGTTTACGTAAAAGGTGTTGAAGGAGATATTCCAAAATAATTTTAAAAAAAAATTAAAAAGGCCAACTTGTACAGTTGGCCTTTTTTTTATGAATGTTTTTTCTTTAAACCATTAATATCTATTTCATCATAATATTCTGAAGGTTGAACTATCCAAGGATCTCCATCTAGTAAAATTGGACAAAAATCTGGAGTAAAAGAAGAGGATTTTTTTTTCCAAAGACAAGCTGTTTTTATTTCTTGAATATGGTTTTTCACTGGAGCATAATTTTTTAACCATTTAATACTTTCATTTAATGTAAGTCCAGTATCGGATAAATCATCAACTAATAAAACATTTTTAAAGTCTTCATTTTTAGCTATTGAGCTTATGTCTCTTGCAAAAATAAGTTCGCCCTGTTTATTTTCTACAGTTTCTCCAGAATAACTTTGAATAACGACATAAGCAGTGGGCAATTTAAATATTCTTGATAGCATATCAATTATAGGTGCTGCACCCCTCATTATTCCGACTAAAACAGATGGTTTGTAATTTTTTTCAATTGTAAGAGCTAACTTTTCAACTGCTAATTTATAATCTTCATAATTGATTATTAATTTTTCTGACATAAAATTTGGTAACATAAAAAAAAAAAATTAAAAAGGAGAATTATGAAAGGTTACTGGATTGCAACTTACAGTGAAATTAAAGACCCTGAAAAAATGAAAAAATATGCAGATAAAGCAAAGGAAGCTGTATTAAAACATTCTGGAAAAATTTTAGCTCGAAGTGCTAATAACATTGCACTTGAGGGTAGAGAAATGGTTAGAATAGCACTTGCAGAGTTCCCAGACGTGGAAACTGCTAAAAAATGCTACGATTCTGAAGAATATGTTGAGGCAAGAACATATCTTAAAGATAATGTAATTAGAGAACATATGATATTTGAAGGAATGGAATAACTTAGAAAAGGGGCAAATATGAAGGCATATTGGGTGAGTTTGTATACAGAGATTTCAAACCAAGATAACCTAAAAAAATATGGTGAAAATGCAATACCAGTTATAAAAAAATTTGGTGGTACTCCTGTAGTTAGAGGAGGCAAACTACAATATTATAGTGGTGACAAAATATTAAGGACTGTCATTTGGGAGTTTCCCAGTTATGACAAGGCCATATCTTGTCATGACTCAGAAGATTATTTAAAAGCTTGGTCTTATGCAGAACGAACTACAAAAAGACATATGTTTATAGTGGAAGGTGCTAATACTGAATAGTATCGTCATCAATTGAACGCCACAAATACCAAGTTGCAACAGAACAGTATGGAGAAAATCTTTTTTGAAGTTTTTTTACAAAAATTTCAGGTGGAAAATATTTTTTTTTATAGTTGTTTGATATTGCCCTTAATAATCCAATATCCTGGACTGGCCAGATATTAGACCTATTATAGGTAAATAACAAAATCATCTCTGCTGACCATCTTCCTATCTGTCTTAAAGTTGATAGATATATAATCGCTTCTTCATCACTCATTTTCGAAATTAATCTTGGATTAAAAGTTTTATCTTTAAATTTTTGAGACATTTCCAAGATACCCCTTATTTTTTGGCGACTAAGACCACATTTTTTAAGTTGTGATCTTTTAAGCTTGGAAACAGTTTTTGGATTAATTTTTTTTTTACATGCCGATTCAAATTTTTTGAAGACAGAATCTGCAGCAGCAACACTTATTTGTTGTCCTATTATACTTTTGCATAAAGAATAAAAGACATCTTTTCTAGTAGTTAAATTATTATCTTTATATTTTTTAATCAATGATCTCATAATACTATCTTTTTTCGAAAGATATGTTCTAGCTTTTGTCCAATATGGTGGTGCTTTACTCATTTCTACTTACTGTTACTTGTTTATTTAAATATATTTCTCTTCGAAATATAATGATTGATGATATTATTACCAGTGAAGCACCCATCAATGTTTTGATTGTGGGAATTTCATCCCAAATAAAATATCCAAAAGATATTGCAAATATTAATCCTAAATATTTAAGAGGTGTAACCAGAGAAACCTCGGATAGTTTATATGATTGACTTAACAATAAATTAGCTGTTCCTCCCAACAAGCCAATTGTACATAAAAGTAAGAAATCATTGAAAGTTGGCATGATCCAACCAAATGGTATTGATAAAACTCCAACAATTGTAATTGCAAAAGAAAAAAAAAATGAGATCAACCAGACCGGTTCTGTGGATGAAAGTTTTCTAATTGTAATTGCAACGTAAGACATTCCAATACAAAAGATTATTGGAAATAAGTAATAAATATTTAAGCTAGAAAATCCTGGCTGGGTAATTACTAAAACACCAATAAAACCAACAAATACTGCAGCCCATCTATATACTCCTACTTTCTCACTTAGTAAAAATATTGATAGCAAAGTTGTAAATATAGGTGCAGCAAATGAAATACTTGTCACTGTTGCAAGTGGTAGGTTTCTTAGTGCCAAAAATATTGCAGCTAAAGCTATCAGTCCCGAACAACATCTAATTAAATGTAATCCTGGTCTATTTGTTTTGTAAAAATCTCTAAATCTTGTCTTAGGAACTAAAAAAATAATTGGCAAAATACCAAATAGACCTCTAAAGAACATTACCTGTCCAATTGGATAATCTGATGACCACTTGACTATTACATCCATAAATGAAAAGGCACATACTGATAAAAACATGTAAAAAAAGCCTAATTGATTTTTGGAAAGCATGATAATAACTTTAGATTAATTAAAATTTTTAGCAATGGAAATAGCAACTTTAGCACTTGGATGTTTTTGGGGACCTGAAATAAAATTTAGCAAGTTAGATGGAGTAATAAATACAGAGGTTGGATATTGTGGAGGTAATACTGAGAAGACATCTTATAAAGAAGTATGTTATGGTGATACCAATCATGCAGAAGTGGTTAAAGTTGAATTTGACAATACTAAAATTTCTTATGAGGAAATAATAAGAAATTTTTTTGAATTTCATGACCCAACTACTTTAAACCGGCAAGGTCCAGATGTAGGTACTCAGTATAGAAGTGAAATATTTGTTCATGATGAAAAACAAAATAAAATCGCTAACAAAGTATTGAAAGAAATTAATGAAAAATTTAAGGGTAAAATCGTTACCAAAATATCAAAATCAAAAAATTATAACAAAGCCGAAGATTATCATCAGAAATACTTGGAAAAAAGTTTCTAATGTCACTTATATCAACTGAGCGGCTAGAAAAAAATCTCTCAAATGTAAAAATAATTGATGGCTCTTGGCATATGCCTGCAACAAAAAGAAGTGGTAAAGAAGAATTTAATAAAGAGCATATACCAAATGCAATTTTTTTTGATATTGATGAAAATTGTAATAAATCAACCGACTTACCACATATGTTAACGGATATTAGTTCGTGGGAAAATATACTATCATCTATGGGCATATCTAACGAAGACGAAATTGTGATTTATGATAATTCTGATGTTTTAAGTGCTTGTAGAGTATGGTTTAATTTAATTTACTTTGGCCATGATAAAAAGAAAGTACATGTTTTAGATGGAGGTTTTAATAAATGGAAAAAAGAAAAAAGAATAACTTCTGATAATAATAAAATTATTCAAATAACCAGCTACAAAGCAAAAGAAAATAATGAAATGGTTAAGAGTAAAGATCAGATTGATCAAAATATAATTAAAAAAAAATTTGATTTAGTTGATGCGAGAAGCAAAGATCGTTTTAGTGGTTTAACTCCAGACCCAAGAAAAAACGTAAGAAGTGGTTCAATACCTAATTCAATTTGCTTACCGTTTAAAACCCTTATCAATGATGATTTTACTTTTAAAAGTAAATCTGAAATTTCTTCTTATTTTAACGATTTATCTTTAAATGACTCAGTAAATGTTGTGTTTTCATGCGGTTCTGGGATCACAGCATGTGTTTTGGCACTTGCATATTCTCAAGTAAATAATAAGTATCTCCCAGTCATTTATGATGGCTCATGGGCTGAATATGGTAAAATATAGAATATGAAAAGATCTACAAAAATTACAAGCATAATAATAATTTTCTTTTTAATTATAGCTACAGTGATTGTTGGTAGAACAATGATTGGAAATCATTTTAAGAAGAAATTTAGTAAAAGACCACCTCCAGGAATAATTGTTACTGCAGCTGAAAATAGAGTTTTTGAAAATTTAATAAGCACATACGGAACAGCAAGACCATTTAAAACACAATCATATAAAA
Organism: uncultured Pelagibacteraceae bacterium; assembly: GCA_902589315.1. Lineage (GTDB taxonomy): Bacteria > Pseudomonadota > Alphaproteobacteria > Pelagibacterales > Pelagibacteraceae > Pelagibacter. The sequence goes on along the minus strand of CACISK010000004.1, from coordinate 98,836 downwards.
TTGAGAAGTATGAAATACTTAAACCTATCAACTTTAATCAAAAAGTAAAAAAAGGTGATGTAATTGCAGAACTTAAAAATAGAAAAATTACTGCTCAGTTTGATGGAACAATTGGAAAAAGAGAATTTTCAGAAGACATCGAAGTTTCAAAATCTTCAATCTTAGTTAATCTCGAAAATACCAGCATTATCTATTGTGATGTAGATATACCTGAAATGTTTGTGCCATTTATTAAAGTTGGTTTACCTGTTGATATAAAATTTTCTGGATACAAAGATAAAACATATAAAGGTGAAGTTGACTCGTTAGCTAGTCGAATTAGTGAGGATACTAGATCATTACCAACAAGGATAAAAATTGATAATACATCTGGTGAAATTTTGCCTGGCTCATTTTTAGAAATTTCAATAAAATATGATACGAGAGAAAGCTTAAGTATCCCAGATACCAGCACAATAGTGGAAGGTGATAATATATTTATCTATAAAGTTGACGAAAAAAATAAAGTATTAAAAACAAATATTGATACCGGCGATAGATACCTGGGTTATGTTGAAGTTTTAAATGGTCTAAAAGTTGGTGACAAAGTTGTTGCTGAGGGTACAAAAAAAGTCAGACCAAATTTAATAATAAGACCTATAAAAAAGGGTGCTGAAGTAGCTAATCAAAACAAATCTAGCTGGGGTGGAAAAAAGAAAAAAGATATTAAAGAAAACAAAAATGGTATGTTTGCGTGGTTACAAAAATTAAATATATTTAAAAAGTCTGATTCTGAAAAACAAGAAAATAAAAAATAATTAATACATGTATATAACCGAAGTTAGTATTAAAAGACCTGTCGTTGCATGGGTGATGTCAATGATACTAATTATTTTTGGAATTTTTGTATTTTGGGAATTACCTGTTAGGGAATTACCAGATGGTATTCAGCCTCCAGTGGTACAGGTGCAAACCGATTATAAATCTGCTTCAGCTGAAATTGTTGATGAAGAGATAACACAAAAAATAGAAGATGTCATAGGAGGAGCGGAAGGAATTAAGAACATTGACTCTAGTTCGCTTAATGGAAGAAGTAGAATAAATATTTATTTTAATACAGATATAGATTTAGATGATGCCGCAAACGATATAAGAGAAAGAGTATCAAGAGTTGCCGACAATTTACCAGATCAAGCAAACCCACCTCAAATTTTGAAACAAGCAGCAGGTTTTACAACTACAATGTGGGTTGCGCTATCGTCACCAACTTGGAATGATTTAGATTTGGGTGATTATGCAGAAAGATATCTTATAGATGCCTTTTCGAGTGTACCAAATGTTGGTAGAATTTTAGTCGGTGGATTAAGGGAGCTAAGTGTAAGAGTTTGGGTAGATCCTATCAAATTAGCAGCCAATAATCTTACTATTCAAGAAGTCGAGAGAGCACTAAGAAATGAAAATATAAACATCCCCGCTGGAACTTTAGAAGCTAGTAACAAAGATTTAACTCTTAATATTGATAAGTCTTACTCTAACATTGAAACAATCAAGCAGCTTCCTCTTAAGAAAAATAAAGATAAAGTCACAACCCTTTCTGATATTGCAAATGTAGAGCTTGGTCCAGTTTCTGAGAAAACTTTATTTAAAGCTCAAAGAAAAAATGCAGCTAATTTAAAAACAGTTGGGATTGGAATATACGCAAAAAGTGGAGCATCAACCGTCGAACTTTCAAATCAAATTAAAGAGAAAATAAACGTTTTAAATCAATCTTTACCAGATGGTTTAAAGTTAGAAATAGCATTTAATAGAGCAACTTATGTAGGGACTGCAATACAAGAAGTTTATAAAAGTTTAATCATTGCTTTTATTCTAGTTGTAGTAATAATTTACTTGTTCTTAGGAAACCTAAAAGCTGTAATAGTACCAGCCGTTGCATTGCCAGTTAGTTTAATAGGATCTTTTTTAGGTTTATATATTTTTGATCTTTCAATTAACATTTTTGTACTCTTAAGCTTTATTTTGGCGATTGGAATAATTACAGATGATTCTGTGATTATGACCGATGCAATTTATACAAGAATTGAAAAAGGAGAAACGCCACTTGTAGCTGCTTATAAAGGCTCAAGACAGATAACATTTGCGATAATAGCTACAACTCTAATCTTAGTTGCAGTTTTTTTACCTTTAATTTTTATTGAGGGTATAGCTGGTACCTTGTTTAAGGAAACTGCAATAGCACTATCTTTCTCAATTGTTGTTTCTTCGTTTGTGGCTTTAACCCTTTCACCAATGTTAGGAAGTAAGTTTTTGATTAAAAAAGAAAAAATTAATTTTTTTGTAAAAAAATTCAATAATGGATTTAAATCTTTTACAGAATTTTATACCGACACCTTAAAATTTTGGATTAATAAACAGAAAACAATTTCGATATTTATAATTCTATTAATTGCAGCTTCAGTTTATTTATTTAACTTTACTAAAAAAGAATTGATACCATTAGAAGATAGAGGGGCTTATTTAATAATTGGTTCTACAGATGAAGGAAGTTCATTTGAATACACACAAGAAAAAGCCCAAATAATTGAGGGAAGAATATTAAAATTGTTACAAGCAGAAGACAGCCCTTACCAAAGATTAATTATGAGGGTACCTGGTTTCGGTAAGTCCGCAACTTCATATAATACTTTTATTATAATTGCACTTTTAGATGAATGGAAAAATAGAGAAAAGAGTACACAAGTTGTTCTAAGAGAAGCTATTGGTCAAGTTGTTAGTGTGCCAGAAACGTTTGCTTTTCCTATATCACCTCAATCTATAAGAGTTTCTAGCTACAATAAACCAGTTCAAATGGTGATTTATGGGACAAGTTATGAAGAGTTAGAACAAATTCAAAGTCAAGTTTTAAGAGAACTAAGAAGAAATAGAAATATGTTTAGGATTGAAAGTGATTACACAAAAAATAAACCTGAAGTAAAATTAATCACAAACAAAAATCGAGCAAATGATTTAGGAGTTTCAATAGAAAATATAGGCAGAACACTAGAAACATTATACGGTGGAAAGAGAGTTACAACATATAATAAAGAAGGAAGAGAATACCCTATAATTCTTCAGCAGTATTTAGCAGATAGAAGAGATAAAGATGGTTTATCAAAAATTTTTGTAAGATCTGAAACCACTGGAAAATTAGTGTCTGTTGCAAGTTTAGTAGAATTTGAAGAGAAGGGAACAGCCGAGTCATTGCCTAGATATAATAGACAACGAGCAGTAACTATATCGGCAGCTTTATCTGAAGAATATACATTGTCTGAAGCTATAAAATATTTAGAAGACGTAATGTTGAGAGTTGCTCCTCAAAATCAAATAACTTGGAAAGGTAAGTCCGAAGAACTAAAAGAGACTAGTAACGAAATATTTCTTATTTTCGCTTTAGCATTAATAACTGCATATTTAGTAATGGCTGCTACTTTTAATTCATTTGTCCATCCTTTTATAATTATATTGACTGTACCTCTTGCAGTTTTTGGAGGTCTTGTGTTCATCTTATTTCTAAATAGTTCGATAAATATATTTTCACAAATCGCCTTGATTATATTAATCGGTATATCCACTAAAAATAGTATTCTTATCGTTGACTATACTAATCAAATTCGAACAACAGGTGCAAAAATTGAGGAAGCATTGATGGAAGCTTGTAAATTAAGAATAAGACCAATCATAATGACTTCATTAAGTACTATGATTGCAATGTTACCTCTTATAGTAGGTAACATAGGTCCTGGCGCAGGCGAGGCCTCTAGATTAGCAGTAGGATCAACAATATTTGGCGGAATGATCATTTCTACATTCTTTACATTGTATGTAACGCCAACTATGTATTTAACTCTAGCAAAAAATACCAAGAGAATAGATGCAGTAGATCTAGAGTTAGAAAAGCAATTGATTAAAAAATAATATATTTTCTAGTAGTCAAAGATTTACTACATTTATTAAGCTGCTTCTTGAATTTATTTGAATAACCCTCTACTTTTTTTGCCAATACTATAACTTTCTGATTGTTTTTATAATTTTTATAATTTCCCCAGCCTTCATGATAAGCAATATATTGTCTGAAGGAATCTTTTTTTGAAACCTTTAAAATTTTTTCCGTTTTATTTGTATACCAGCCAATAAAATCAACACTATCTTTAAATCTAGTTCTTAAAGCATATTTATTTCCAGTCTCATCTTTATATTGTTTCCAAGTACCTTTGATGGCTTGTGAGTATCCAAATGAACTAGAGGGTCTTTTATAAGGTATAACTTTAAATAATTTTTGACGGGCAGGCTTAGCGAGCCAGTCAAAATCAGATTCCATTTTTATTATTGCTAATTGTAAGTTGATTGGTGTCCCCCACTTTTTTTCAGTTTTTTTTGCGTGTTTATACCAAAGATATCTTTCAGAAAATATTGAACAGCCATCTGATGTATTTTGAGGTATCGATGAACAAGCAGTTGAAAATAATAGACCAAAAACTAAAAAATACTTTCTAAAAAGAATCACAGTTTAATATAAATTATCTATTATTTTTTCTCCATATCCATGGATAATCAAATTCCATACTCCATAAACCTAACTTATTGTTTTTTGCATAAATTTGATCTTTAGAATATTTTTTTTTAGAATATTTTGGATAGTCAAAAGCTAATCCATTTCTTACCATGTAAGCTGAAACACTCTCATTATTGATAAAACACTCACCTAAATACCTACCAAAATAGTCTTTTTGAGGCTCGATTAAACATTTTAATTTTTTATTTATAATTTTTTCTGTAAGAGAATTTTTTGAAATTTTTCCACAATTAATTTTTTTTTTATTTTTTAAACAAAATTGTTGCTTTCCTTTAAATTTAGTTTCAGGAGCATCTATTCCTGAAAAACGAATTTTTTTATTATCTAATAAAATTGTATCACCATCGATTATTTTAATTTTATCTGAAATTAGGATTATTTCTGATAGTAAGTAGTTTGTTGCTACAAATGTAAATAAAAATAGAAAACTAACTAACTTCAGTAGTTGCTTTTTCATTACATTCTTGCATTTTTTTTCTGATTTGGTCTTCCGATATATTTTTGTCTTTTAAATCTCCATAAAGCTTTCTATAAACATCTTCATCACCTGCCTCAGCAAAATCTGCTTTAATTACATCTTGAATATATTGATTTTTTTTTTCCTCATCATATCCCAGAATTTGTGAGGCCCACTCTCCTAAATATTTATTTTTTCTTGCATTAATTTTAAATTGTTTTTCCTCATCATGAGCAAATTTTTTTTCAAAACCTTTTTTTCTTTCATCGAATGAACTCATTGCAATCTACCTTTATAAATTATTTTAAAAACTAAAAATGATATAAGTACACCTATTATATTACCAAACAAATCGCCTAATTCAAATCCTCTTTCTGGAATAATTAAGTGTATAATTTCTAAAATGATAGAAATACAAATAAGATAAATAAATATATTTTTTAATTTATGCTTAAAAGAAATTAATCCTAGAATTGATATAATAAAGAAAACATAAACGTGATTTGAAGATACTAAAAAATCTCTTGTTAATTGCGGTTGAAATTTGCAATCATTATATATTAAACATCCCAAAATACTTCCAGGGTACAAGTAAAAAATAAATAAAACTACGTTAGACAGATAAAAAAACTGCTTTATGTAATTCATAGTTAATCTATATTAAATTTTCATAAATGAGTCACTTAATACTTGTTAGACATGGTCAAAGCGAATGGAATTTAGAAAATAAATTTACAGGATGGGTCGACGTTGAACTCGCACCACAAGGAAAATTGGAAGCCTGTAAAGCCGGAGAGTTAATAAAAAAATTAAATTTAGAAATCAAACATTTTTATACTTCTTATCAACTAAGATCGATTGATACTTTAAAACTCATTTTAAATACAATTAGAGTAAAACCAGAGAATATGATTAAGGCCTGGCAATTAAATGAGAGGCACTACGGATCACTGACAGGTTTAAACAAAGATGAAATGAGAAAAAAATTGGGAGAAGAAGAAGTTCAGAAATTCAGAAGATCTTGGGATAATCCACCAAAACCTTTAAATATAAATAGCCCATACCATCCAAAAAATATAAGTATTTACAATGATATACCCCGTAACCTAATTCCAGATACAGAGTCTCTTAAAGATACTTATGAAAGAGTTGTGCCCTATTTTGTTGAAAACATAGAGAAAAATTTACAGGATAATATAATTGTATCTGCTCATGGTAATTCAATTAGATCACTTTTAAAATATTTATTTAAAATTGATAACAATGAAATTTCTAAACTTGAAATACCAACAGGAAATCCTCTACTTTTGAAATTTGAAAAAAAGAATATAAAAGAAGCTAAATACCTCGATCAGAGTAGATCTAGGGATTTAATTAAATTCTAAACTTGTTAAATAAGTTTTTCGTAAATATCTTTATCTGTTAAATGAAGAAACTCAATACTACTCTCGAAACCATACAAATTTTCTTTTTTAATGCAATTATCCCAAATCTCATTCATTGAAAATATTTTTTTTGATAAATTTTTAAATATTTTTTTATTTATAATTTGACACCCTGTATAAATATAATTTTTATCATGGTTCTTTTTTAAATTATTGCCATCCAAAGAAAAATCGCCTTTAAATCTTTTATCAAAACTTAAATCTTTTTTTACAACCATTAAAATATTTTCTATATTATTTTTAAAATATATATTTTCCATCTGCTTAATTTCATTTGCATATTCGGCGTTCCAAATTGTATCAGGATTAAAAACTATAAAATCTGTTTCAACTGAATTATTTATTACATTTAAAAGACCACCCCCTGTATCTAATATTTCTTTACCATCTTCTATAATTTGAATTTCTAAACCAAAATTATTTGAAAAAATGAAATCTTTTATTTTATCACTTAAATAGAAAGTATTAATTTTTAAAGATTTTATTTCTAATACTTTTATTAAGTTTATAGTATTTTCTAATAAGCTAATCTCATTAATTTTTAAGAGAGGTTTTGGTATTTTTTCAGTTAATGGCATTAATCTTTTTCCAAATCCTGCACATAAAATTATTGCTGTTTTAATTTTCATATTTTTTTTATTCTTGGGTTTTTTTGTAGAAAAATTTTTAAATCATGAAAATTTGGATTATTTTTAATACGATTATCAATTAATTTCCAAGCATAAGGTATTAATTTTAGATATTTTCTTTTTTTATCTCTTTTTGCAAGTCTTGTGAATATACCAATTATTTTTAGATTTCTCAAAACAGATAAAATTTCAAAATCATTAATAAATTGAGTTTCATTTTTATACTTAAATTTACTAAGAAATACTTTTAAAATATTTGACTTAAAACTATTTGAAGTTTTAATTCTTACATCATCTATAAGTGATGCCAAATCATATGCTGGATTGCCTAGGACAGCATCTTGACTATCTATTAAAGCGATTTTATTTTTATAAAACATCATGTTTGAGACATGAAAATCTCTATGTACAAACACTTTGTGTTTGATTTTTAAATTTAAATACAATTTATCTATTATTTTTTTGAAATTTTTTTTTAAAAGTCCTTTTTGAATAATTAATTTATTTGCTGATAAGTACCATTCCAAAAAAAGGTATGACTCTTTAAGTATTTTAGCTTTTGAATAGTTTGATAAATTAAATTTTTTTTTAAGAAAATTTTGAGTTTTAAAATTTTTAATTTTTTGAATTTGATATAAAATTTTTAGTATTTTTTTGTATTCAATTAATTTAGTTTTTGAGGATTTAATTTTATCCAACATGTTTTTATTGCCAAAATCCTCAATTTCTATAAAATTTTTTTTATAATTTTGACTAATTAAACCTGGTGCTAATATTTTATTTTTAATCAAAATTTTGTTAACTGCATCATAGTTTAGTAGGTTTGATCGCTTTTGAATTTTGCTATAAACTAATATTGAATTATTTGTTCTAAAAAATTGTCTAAAAGATGCATCTCCTGATAGTTTTTTAAATTTTTTCAAATTCATTAAAATCAAAATCAATATTATTAGATATAATTAAGTACCTATTTTCAAGCTTTTCATCATATTCAAATTTTAATGTAAAAGTACACTCTATATTTTTACCTAAGATTTCAGGCCATTCAATTAGTCTAGCGTAATCTTCTAAGTTTTCATTAATTCCTAAATTATTTAAATCTTTTTTATCTTTAATTCTGTAGAGATCAAAATGTCTAACAATCAAGGAATTAATCTCATATTCATTTATAATATTAAAAGTTGGACTGGGTATTTCTGTTGTTTCTAAGCCATTTTTTGTTTGAAGATAATTAATTAGATATCTTATAAATGTAGTCTTACCTACTCCGATGTTTCCATAAAAAAGCAACGTTGTATTTTTACTAATTTTACTTGCAATTTTTTCAGCAATTTTTTGTGTGATAATTTCTTTTGAAATATCTATTTTGCTACTTTTAGTAGCGATAGGCATCTGGTTTATAAGGTCCTTCTGGTGTTACGCTTATATATTTTGCTTGATCATCTGATAATTTTGTTAATTTAGCTCCAACTTTTTCTAAATGAAGTCTGGCTACTTTCTCATCTAAATGTTTAGGTAAAACATACACTTTTTTCTCATATTTATCTGAGTTATTCCATAATTCTATCTGGGCTGTTACTTGATTTGTAAAAGAAGCACTCATTACAAAACTTGGATGTCCTGTTGCACATCCAAGATTAACCAATCTACCTTCTGCTAATAAAATAATTCTTTTACCATCTGGCAATGTAATTTCGTGAACTTGTGGTTTTATTTCATCCCATTTATAATTTTTAAGAGCATCTACTTGGATCTCATTATCAAAGTGACCGATATTACATAGAATTGCTCTATCTTTCATTTCTCTCATATGATCAGCTGTCACAATATCCTTATTTCCTGTGGCAGTAACAACAATGTCAGCTTCTTTTATCATCTCATCCATTAAGACTACTTCATAACCTTCCATTGCCGCTTGGAGAGCACAAATTGGATCTGTTTCTGTAACCATAACTCTTGCACCGCTTTGACGAAGAGAAGCAGCGCTTCCCTTTCCAACATCTCCAAATCCAGCTACAATAGCTACCTTACCTGACATCATCACGTCAGTAGCTCTTTTAATTCCATCAACTAAACTTTCTCTGCAACCATATAAATTATCGAACTTAGATTTTGTTACTGAGTCATTAACATTTATTGCTGGTACAAGTAAACTACCTTCGCTTTCCATTTTTTTTAATGCTAAAACTCCTGTGGTTGTCTCTTCTGATAAACCTTTAACATCATTTAATAATTCTTTATAATCTTTGTGCATCAATGCTGTAAGATCACCACCATCATCAAGTATCATATTTGGTTTCCAGCCATCTTTTCCTTCAATAGTTTGCTTTACACACCACCAATATTCTTCTTCTGTTTCGCCTTTCCAAGCAAATACAGGAATGCCAGCTTTTGCAATTGCTGCTGCTGCATGGTCTTGTGTCGAAAAAATATTACATGAGGACCATCTAACTTCAGCCCCTAAATCAACTAAAGTTTCTATTAAGACAGCTGTTTGTATTGTCATGTGTAAACAACCAACAATCCGAGCTCCATTTAAAGGTTTTTTACCCTTATATTCTTCTCTAAGAGCCATTAATCCTGGCATTTCAGTTTCAGCCAGTGAAATTTCTTTTCTTCCAAATTCCGCTTCGGATATATCTTTTACTTTAAAATCTTCCATAGAAAGAGGCTTTTAACAATTTCACTTAATATATCAACAAAGATTTATGCTTCTGGGAAAATTATTTCAATTCTTGCCCCTTTATCTCTATTATTAGATGCGTTGATTTCACCACCATGAATTTCAACTAAATTTTTGACAATATTTAATCCCAAACCCGAATGTTCTCCAAAGTTTTCAGGTCTATTACTATAAAATCTATTAAATATCTTATTTGTATCCTTTTCACTAAATCCAGATCCCTGATCAACGACAACTAATTTAATTTTGTCATCCTTATCTTTTGATATTTCAACGGTAATTTCTTGATTATTTTCACTAAAAGAAATTGAGTTTTCTAATAAGTTTGCAATAATTTGTTCAATTCTATTTTCTATTCCTAAGATACTATAATTTTTAATTCCATTAGATTTCAATTTAATTCCAATCGATTTTTTTGTTTCATAGATACTGTTAAAATCATCAACAACAGATTGAGCAATCTCTTTTAAATTTAATTTTTGCATTTTCTCAGAGGAAATTGCAGCCTCATCTCTAAGCATTTGAGAGTAATCAGTTATTAATCTTTCAATTCTCTCTACGTCATGTGATACTATATTAATTAATTTGTTTCTTTGAGATTTATCATTTGTTTCAGAAATTATCTCGGAGGCACTTTTTAAAGATGCCAAAGGATTTCTGATTTCATGCAAAAGATCTGTTGAATAATTTTCTGCTGTTGTAATTCTTTTGTTTAATTCATTAGTCATTTCATCAAGAGAATTTGATAATTTTCCCAATTCGTCATTTCTTTTTTTTATATTTCCAATATTGGTCTTTTCCTTACTTTTGTTTTTTATAATATTGGTATATTGAACCAAATTTTTAATTGGTTTTAAGAAGTATCTATTTAATACATATGAAAAAATTAAAATTACTAATGCGACAAGCAAAGCAGTTCTGATTATAAAATTTCTTCTCTCATCTATTGCAACTTTTATTTCATTTGCATTTTCAGTAATAGCTAAATAGCCTATTGTTTTGTTTTCACTGACTACATTTTTAACAGTTACTAATAAAAATTGATCATAGTTTTCTTTAGAGTAAGTTAACGGTTTTCCATAATCTGATGAATATGAGTACTTTTTTAAATCTTCAAATATTTCTTTACTTTCAAAGCTTTTATTACTCTCTTCCAAATTCTTATTTTGAACACTTTGATTATTTAAGTCACTCATTTCAATTATGTTTAGACTTCTTGAGAAAGCATTTGGATCTAAGTCTAGTGTATCTGTATCTCCTAATAGATTAAATTCACTATCAAATATCTGTACTCTATCTATACTTTGAAATAAAAACTTTGTCGAAAACAGAAACTCTCTAATATCTTCAGTTGAGAAATTTATTTTTAAACGATCAATATTTTCTGTTGTATTATCAATAATTTTTATGTGCGAGGCAGTTTTATTTTTAATGAGCGTAGGTTTTACTGTGTTAAGGTAAAATAATGTTAATACACCTATCACTAAAAAAACAATAAAGTTGATAACCAAGAATTTTTTTAAAATAGATTGATTATTAGATTTTGAAGTAGCCATTATTTAACATTCCAACGATAACCACTACCATATCTGGTTTCTATCGCTGAAAAGTTATTATCTACTTTTTTAAACTTTTTTCTAATCCTTTTTACATGACTGTCTATTGTTCTATCTTCAATATCTGTGTCTTCTCTGTAAGCAACATCCATTAATTGAGATCTTTCTTTAATAATTCCAGGTCTTTTTGCTAATTCCTTTACAATTAAGAATTCTGTTGTTGTTAATTTATCTGGTAATTGCTTGCCATCCCATTCACACTCAAGCTGTGAAGGGTCAAGTTTTAATTTTCCATGTGAAATTATATTTCTATTTTCCTCTAAATTATTATCTTTTTTTCTAAGTTGGACACGAATTCTTTCAATAAGAACTTTAGTTGAAAAGCCACCTGATTTTTTTACAAAATCATCAGCCCCTAGTTTTAGTCCTAAGAGCTCATCCACCTCTTCTTCTTTTGAAGTTAAAAATATAACGGGCATAGATGTTTTTTTTCTCAATTTTTTTAACAATTCTTCTCCATCCATTCTTGGCATTTTAATATCTATAACTGCAAGGTCTGGGGGATTTCTTGACAAACCTATTAAGGCACTTTCTCCATCCAAATAAGTTTGGATATTAAAACCCTCTTTTTCTAGAGCAATACTTAAACTAGTTAATATATTTCTATCATCATCAACAAGGGCAATTGTTTGTTTCATATTTAACTATAAAAATACTAAAATGTTTAAAATTGGGCAATTAAATGTTTATTAATGAAGCTCTCCCCAGTTATCACCTATGTTTACATCTACCAATAATGGTATTGAAAATGAATGCAAATCACTATCTTTCACACTTGTCATAATATCTTTAATCTTTTTAGAAGCAGATTTAGTACCATTATCAATTACCTCAAAAATCAATTCATCGTGAATTTGAAGCAACATATTAAATCCATTTGTTTTTTTAGCATCAATCTCATCATTGATTCTAATCATAGCAAGTCGCATTATTTCTGATGCAGATCCTTGGATAGGTGCATTTATAGCTGCCCTTTCTTGAAAATTTCTAACATTAAAATTTTTGTCATTGATTCCTGGAATATGAGTTTTTCGACCAAAAATATTTCTTACATATCCACTTTTTCTACAGAATTTAATTGTGTTGTTCATGTATTCTTTAATTTCTGGAAATTTAATAAAATATGAATTTAGAAATTCTTCAGCTTCATTGTTTGATACACCAATTTGTTTGGCCAAACCATATTGAGATATTCCATAAATTATTCCAAAATTAATAGCTTTCGCTTTTCTTCTCATATCAGCATCAATTTTTTTTATGTCTGCACCAAAAACCTGGCTAGCAGTTAATGAGTGAATATCCTCATTATTTTTAAAAGCTTTTTTTAGTTCTTTTACATCAGCTAGATCAGCCAAAATTCTCATTTCGATCTGATTATAGTCTGCTGATATAAGTTTTTTATTTTTTTCTGATATGAAGGCTTTACGAATATCTTTGCCTTCCTCAGTTTTAATAGGAATATTTTGTAAATTTGGATCACTAGATGCAAGTCTACCTGTTGTAGTTGCTGCTAACAGAAAAGATGTATGCACTCTTTTTGTATTGGGATTTAAATGCTCAGGCAAAGAATCTGAATATGTATTTTTCAATTTACTAGATTGCCTCCATTCTAAAATCAATTTAGGAAATTCATTCCCTTTGTAAGCTAAATCCTCTAGAACTGCTGCACCAGTTGCAAAACTCCCTTTTTTAGTCTTTTTTAGAGATGCAATTTTGAGGTCATTATACATTATTTCACCCAACTGTTTAGTCGATGCAATATTAAATTTTTTTTTTGAAATTTTAAAAATTTGTTTTTCTAAATCTTGAAGTTTTTTTTCAAACTTAACAGATAATTTTTTAAGAAAATTATTATCCAATTTTATGCCATTGATTTCCATTGATGCTAAAATTTTAATTAAAGGTTTTTCGAAAATTTCATAAATATTTAGTAATTTTTCTGATTTAAGCGATTTCAAAAATATTTTATATAAACGGTAAGTTATATCAGCATCTTCTGCTGCATAATCTTTTGCAATATTTAACTCTACTTGACTGAATTTAATTTCTTTTTTTCCAGATCCAACAAGATCTTTATATTTAATTGTTTTGTGACCAAGATGAATATCTGAAAGGGTATCCATATTATGTCTATTTTTCCCAGCATCTAAAACGTATGACATCAACATTGTATCTTCCATGCTTTGAATATCTATATCCCTTTTACGAAATATTATGTAATCGAATTTAATATTTTGCCCAATTTTTTTTAAACTTTTATCCTCTAAATATGGTTTTAAAATTCTCAAAACATCTTTTTCATTTAGATTATTTTTATCAATATGACCTGTTGGAATGTAACAAGCTTTACCTATTTTGCTAGAAATTGAGATACCAACTAAATTTGCCTGAAGTGGGTCAAGAGAATCTGTTTCAGTATCAATAGAAAATTCACCAGCTTCTTCAGCTTCTTGCATCCAATCTTTTATTTCAGATAAATTTTTTATCAAAACATATTTATCTTTTGATATTTTAGATGTTTCTTTTTTGACTTCTATTTCATCACTAAATTTAGATTGACCATACGTCGAAATTGCCGAACTCAATAACCTATTAAATTCCATTTCTCTCAAAAAATTGTATAACTTGTCTACGTCTACTTTTTTTAGAACAAAGTCAGTTAATTTCTCTTTCACCGGAACATCATTTTTTAATGTGACCAGTTTTTTACTTACCAGAGCCTTATCTTTATTTTCTAAAAGTGTTTCTCTTCTTTTATTCTGTTTTATTTTATTTGCGTTTTTCAGAAGGTTTTCTAAGTTTCCATATTCCTTAATTAATTCTGCTGCTGTTTTTACACCAATACCTGGAACGCCAGGTACATTGTCTGTACTATCCCCTGCTAGTGATTGAACATCAATTACTTTATCCGGACCAACCCCAAATTTATTTATTACATCGTCATTAGATATAAATTTATTCTTCATTGGATCGTATATACGAACCTTTTTTTTGAAAAGTTGCATTAAATCTTTATCAGATGATACAATTGTAACCTTTGCACCTTCGTCTAATATTTGCTCTACATAGGTGGCTATCAAATCATCAGCCTCGTAATTTAACATTTCTATAGAGGGTAAATTGAATGCTAATACTGACTTTCTAATATAATCGAATTGTGGAATTAAATCGTCGGGAGCATCAGACCTATTTCCTTTATAATCTGAATATATTTCGTTTCGAAAATTCTTTCTTGCAGAGTCAAAGATTACTGCAAAATGAGTTGGTTTTTCTAAATTTTCGCTTGACTTAGAGTCCTCTAATAATTTAAACAGCATGTTACAAAATCCACTTACTGCTCCTACTGGCAAACCATCACTTTTTCGTGTTAATGGTGGCAATGCATAATATGCTCTAAATATGTATCCAGACCCATCAATAAGATAGAAATGATCTGTTTTTTTAATTTTACCCATAATTTAATTTATAATAAATTGACGTATTATAGTAAGAATAAAACATCCTGTTAATAAATATTAGTGGATTAAACTTTATTAAAATAGTAATTTAAAGCTAATGGAATTAGTAAATTCAATTTCTATTAATAAAATAATTAAAATCATAATATTTGCATTAATAGGTTCTATTTTATTGACAATATCTGCAAAAATTAAAATACCTTTTTATCCAGTTCCTATGACTATGCAAACATTTATAGTTTTGTTTTTAGGAATTTCCTTTGGATATAAAGTTGGAGTACTTTCGGTAGTTTTTTATTTGATGGAAGGAATTATGGGATTACCGGTATTTTCTAACTCACCAGAGAAAGGAATAGGATTAGCTTATTTTGTTGGTCCCACAATGGGATATTTAATAGGTTTTATATTTGCATGTCTGATAGCAGGCATATTTACATACGATAAAAACCATATATTAAATTTTTTAAAAATTATAATTGCAACATCGGTAATATATATTTTGGGCATTTTGTGGCTTGGAAATTTAATCGGTTGGGATAAACCAATATTAGAATTTGGTGTTTACCCATTTCTTTATGCTGAATTATTTAAGATATTATTACTAACAGCTTTAGTTAATAAAATTATTAAACTTAGAAAATTTATTTAGAATTACCTTGGAGATCTTTTTGATAGAATTCTTTGAAGTGTTCTTCGATGCATTTTAAGTCTTCTTGCAGTCTCAGATACATTTCTGTTACATAATTCAAAAACTCTATGAATATGTTCCCATTTAACTCTATCAGCAGACATTGGATTTTCTGGTGGAGCAGCTTTTTTATTTGGATCAGCTAGAAGTGCTTTTTCTACGTCATCTGCATCTGCTGGTTTAGCTAAATAGTCTATTGCACCTTCCTTAATTGCTGCTACTGCAGTTGGTATATTTCCATAACCAGTAAGCATCACTATTCTGCTCTCTGAGTTATTTTTCTGGATTTCTTTTACAACCTCTAGTCCGTTTCCATCGTTTAGTCTCAAGTCAACAACTGCAAAAGCAGGTTTTTTTGATTTCACAGACTCAATTCCAATTTTTACACCCTCTGCTTGCGAAACAGAAAAGCCCTTTTTCTCCATTGCTCGAGCTAGTCTTTCTCTAAAAGGGTTATCATCATCTACTATAAGTAGAGATTTATCCTCAAATTCTGTTATTTTTTTTAATACTTCTGCTTCTGGCATGGACCTTATATGGAAACATTCTAAATTATTTCAAGGGTACATTTTTACTTTACATTGGCTCATTTTCTGCATAAATGCTCGTTTTATATAAACTTGCATAGCAGTTATGCCGGTTTTTTTTGTTAAATTTTTTTTGGAGCTTTAAATGCAAAAATTTAAATCAGTTGATAAATTAGTAAACCAACTGAAACCAACAGAACCTGTTTATTGTATTAGAAGAGATTCTATAAACATAGCTTCTAAATTTTTTCAGACTAAATTTCCTGGTAAAGTCCTATATGCAGTTAAAACTAACCCGCATCCATTAGTATTAAAAACTATCGTGGAAAGTGGAATTAATGATTTTGATATCGCTTCAATTAAAGAAGTTGAGGCAATTAGAAGTGTTAGCCCAGATGCAAAATGCTCCTATATGCATACTGTAAAAAGCAAGGAAAGTATAAACGAAGCATATTTCAAATATAATATTAAGACTTTTTCAATAGATACAAAAGATGAATTAATAAAAATTCTTAATAGTACTAATCAAGCTAAAGATTTAGAGTTATTTGTAAGAGTTGCAGTTTCTAATGAACACGCAGAAATAGATTTATCTAAAAAATTTGGTGCACAAACTTCTGAAGCAATAGGGCTTTATAGATTAACAAAACAGTATGCAAAAAAAATAGGATTAAGTTTTCATGTGGGTTCGCAATGTATGCATCCAATATCCTATTCAAAAGGGATTAATGAAATTAAATATATAATAAAAAAAACAAAAATAGTTCCAGATGTTATAAATATAGGTGGAGGATTTCCGACAATCTATCCTGACTTAGTTCCGCAATCATTAGACTCTTATTTTGAGGAAATAAAAAATTCATTAAATAAATTAAAATTAGAAAAAAAACCAGAAATTATATGTGAGCCAGGTCGAGCAATTGTTGCAGAAAGTGGTTCGACAATTGTGAAAGTAAACTTAAGAAAAAAACAAAAGCTATATATTAATGATGGAACATACGGAACTTTATTTGATGCAGGTGTGCCTAATATAGTTTATCCATCAAGGATAATTTCAAGTGGAAGAATTATATCAAAAAAATTGACTTCATTTGATTTTTATGGACCAACATGTGATAGCATGGATTATATGAAGGGACCTTTTATTCTACCTAATAATATTAAAGAAGGTGATTACATTGAATTAGGTCAATTAGGAGCATACGGATTGACATTTAGAACTCAATTTAATGGATATTATTCTGATAGTATTTATGAAGTTTGTGATGATCCAATAATGACGATGTATGACAAAGAAACAAATAAAGAGTTTCTTGTTGCATAATGTCAGATAAAAAAAATCTCAATCATAACAGAAAAAAAGACTTTTTAAGTAAAGAGGTTGAACATATTGATATTACATCTTTTGACTCTAGAAAAATTATATCTTCTATGGAAAAAATGTCTTTTGTTTCAAGAGAAACTGCTAATGCATCAAAGATATATAATGAAATGCTTAAAGATAAAGATTGTACAATATTCTTAACTCTTGCAGGTTCTACTTCAGCCGCTGGATGTATGCATATTTATAGAGATATGGTTAAATACAACATGGTAGATGCAATTGTAGCAACTGGAGCATCTATAATAGATATGGATTTTTTTGAAGCGCTTGGATTTAAACATTACCAAGGATCACAATATCAAAATGATAATGAACTTAGAGACAATTATATAGATAGGATTTATGATACTTACATCGATGAAGAGGAGCTCCAGGTTTGTGATAGAACAATAGGAGAAATAGCAGACAAACTTGAGCCGAAATCTTACACATCGAGAGAATTTATTAAAGAGATTGGCAAATATCTAAAAAATAATTCTAAAAAGAAAGGTTCTTTAATTGAAACAGCTTTTGATAACAATGTACCTATATTCTGTCCTGCATTTACAGACTCAAGTGCAGGTTTTGGATTGGTCATGCATCAAGAGAGAAATCCGAAAAATCATATTACAATAGACTCAATTAGAGAATTTAGAGAATTAACAGAGATTAAAATTAAATCTAAAGGATCGGGATTATTTATGATTGGCGGTGGAGTTCCTAAAAACTTTATACAAGACACGGTAATTTGTGCTGAACTTTTGGGAAAAAATGTAGATATGCACAAATATGCAATACAAATTACTGTTGCTGACTCAAGAGATGGAGCTTGCAGTAGTTCAACATTAAAAGAAGCAAGTTCATGGGGTAAGGTTGATACTACCAAAGAACAAATGGTATTTGCTGAAGCTACCAGTGTTTTACCATTAATAGCAAGTGACGCCTATCATACTGGAGAGTGGAAAAATAGAGACAGAAAAAACTTTTCCAAAATATTTTGATTGATGATCAAAAAAGTAAAAATTGGAATTATTCAAAGTAAAATTTCTGACAATATTCAAAAAAATATAAATTCAGCTATTAAAAATATAAAAAAAGCAGCATCAAAAAAAGCTAAAATAATTTGTGTGCCAGAACTATTCTTATCAAATTATTTTTGTCAAACAGAAAGTCATTCTAACTTTAAGCTAGCAGAAAAAATACCTGGCAGAACTACAAAAATATTTTGTGAATTAGCCAAAGATTTACAAATAGTATTAATGATTTCATTATTTGAAAAGAAAACACATGGCTTCTATCATAATACTAGTATCGTTATTAGCGAGAAAGGAAAAATTTTATCGAAATATAGAAAAATGCATATACCAGATGATCCTGGTTATTATGAAAAATTTTATTTTACTCCTGGAGATTTAGGTTTTAAATCTGTTAAAACAAAATTTGGTAAAATTGGACCTTTAATTTGTTGGGATCAATGGTTCCCAGAAGCTGCAAGATTGACTGCACTTAAAGGTGCACAAATAATTTTTTACCCTACTGCTATTGGATGGCATCCTAAAGAGAAAAAAAAATTTGGAAAATCTCAACTAGACTCTTGGATAACAATGCAAAAATCTCACGCAATCGCAAATGGTACTTATGTTGTTGCTATAAATAGAGTTGGAACAGAAAAAAAAGGTAAGAAGAAAATAGAATTCTGGGGGAACTCAATGATCATAGATCCTAGTGGGCAAATAATTGGAAAACTTGGGAATAAAAAAGAAGAAATTTTAATTCGTGAAATAAACTATAAAAAAATTGATTCAGCCAGAGAGCATTGGCCTTTTTTAAGAGATAGAAGAATCGATTTTTATAAAGGCATACTAAAAAATCCTGCAGATGAATGAAAACTTTAATGGATTTAGAATGCCGGCTGAATGGGAGCCTCAAATTTCAGTTTGGATTGCTTGGCCTTATAATAAAAATGATTGGCCTGGATTATATCAATTTATTCCTGAAGTAATTTTAAAGATTATAAAAAAAATTTCAAAAAATCAAAAAATTAACTTAATCGTTAGCAAAAATATAAAAAATATAAAAAAATTAATGAAACTTAATAAAATTAAAAATATCAACTTCCACTATATTAAAACTGATAGAATATGGTTAAGAGATTCTGGACCCATCTTTATAACAAATAAAGTTGAAAAGAAAAAAGTAATACTAAATTTTGGTTTTAACGGATGGTCAAAGTATAAAAATTATAAAAATGACAATAAAATCAATAATAGTATTAGTAAAATTGCTAATTTTAAAAAGATTGATCCAATAATCAAAAAAAAAGGCAGAATTAGAAAAATAATCATGGAAGGAGGGGCATTTGATGTAAATGGCTCAGGTACAATTCTATTAACTGAAGAATGTTTGTTAAGCAAAATTCAAGAAAGAAATAAAAATTTTAAAAAAAAAGACTACGAAAAAATGTTTAATAAATACTTAAATATAAAAAACTTTATATGGCTTAAAAAAGGAATTGCAGGCGATGATACACATGGACATGTTGATGACATATCAAGATTTGTTTCAAGAAATACGATTATGACTGCAGTTGAAAAAAATAAAAAAGATATAAATTACAAAAACTTAAATAAGAATTTAAATATATTGAAAGAAAGTAAATGTGAGAAAGGAAAGAAATTCAAAATTATAAAAGTTCCTATGCCTTCACCAATTTATATTGAGAATACAAGAGTTCCTGCAAGTTATATGAATTTTTATATTTGTAATAAAAAAATAATTCTTCCAATATTCAGAGTAAAAGAAGACAATATTGCAATTAAAATTTTCAAAAATTACTTTAGAAATAGAAAAATCGAAACAGTTGACTGTAGCAAATTGATATGGGGATTTGGTGCAATACATTGCATGACCCAACAAGAACCTAAAATTTAATTATGCTGCTTTTAGTGTACCAAGTAATAATCTAAAAGGTATCAACATTACAAGAGCAACAAATATTTTTACCGCAAGATCTCCTAACGATAAAGTTACCCAAGGAATTCCCGTTCCATAGAATGATATTGAGAAAAATAAAAAAGTATCAACTGTTGAACCTATCAGAGAAGATGTTAAAGGTGCTATAAACCACTTTTTTTGTCGTAATTGATCAAATATCTGAACATCTAAAAGTTGAGCAATTATAAAAGCTGTTCCTGAACCAATTGCTATTCTTATAGAAATAAGATCAGTAAAATTAGTTGAAAATATTAAAGTAAACAAAATTCCAATTGTGAAGCCTATATATACAATTTTTCTTGCTACTAATTTTCCAAAGGATCTGTTGGCTAAATCTGTAATTAAAAATGCAATTGGATAACTAAAAGCACCGTAAGTTAAAATTTCTTCTAAACCATAATATTTTATAGGAAATTGAACTAAATAATTAGATGCTAGCACAACCAATCCCATTAAAAATGAGAGAGTAAGGAAAACTTTATTCATTATGCTGTTTTTGCAATTATTGATTTTTTAAGCTTTTTTAATCTTAACGATAAATCTCTTGATTTTGCAGATTTTAAGAAATTATCAAAGCTACCTTTTTTATCTACAGATCTAACACCTGCATTTGAAACTGTTAATCTCAGAGATTTTTTTAAAAGTTCACTTTTAAATTTAACTTTCTTTAAATTTGGAAGAAATCTTCTCTTAGTTTTATTGTTAGCATGACTAACATTATGGCCTTTTAGAGGGATTTTACCAGTAAGTTCGCATTTTTTTGACATAAATTTTCAAGATGTATATGGTCTTAAAGAATACCAGTCAAGATTAATTTTTTGTTCCAATAGCTTCAGAAATATTTTTAAATCCTTCTCTTTTTACAATTTCGTCGAGATCTTTATTAATCTTTGAAGCAATAATTGGTCCTTTATAAACCATACCTGTATACAATTGCACAAGAGTTGCACCGCTTACAATTTTATTAAAAACGCCTTCGGCAGAGTCAACGCCTCCAACTCCGATTATTAAGATTTTTTTTCCAACTAATTTAAAAAATTTATTAATTAATTCATTAGAGATATTTTCAAGTGGTTTTCCAGACAAACCGCCTTTCTCTAATTTATTTATATTAGATATATTTTCTCTATTTCTATCTGTCGTATTTGAAGCTATAACTATTTGAACATTATATTTTAAAAAAAGTTCTGAGATTTCATCAATACTTTTTTCATCAATATCAGGAGATACTTTGACTGCTATTGGCACATTTGAATTTAAATTTTTCTTTTCTTCATTTATGGATTTTAAAAGATTATCTAACTCTTCATTTTTGTGAAAGTTTCTTAAATTTTCTGTGTTAGGAGAAGAAATATTAATTGTAATATAGTCTGCTAAATTATGAAATTTTCTGAAACAAATTAAATAATCTTCAACTCTGTTTTCAGTATCTTTATTAGGTCCTATATTAATACCAAGTAATCCATTAGGTGAATTATTTTCAATATTTTTTTTACTTTCTTCTGATCCAATATTGTTAAATCCAAGTCTATTAATTAAAGCCTCATCTTCTTCCAATCTGAACACTCTTGGCTTTGGATTTCCTATTTGTGGTTTAGGTGTAATTGTACCTACCTCAACAAAACCAAATCCTAGTTTGTATAGAGGATTGTAAACTTCTGCATTTTTATCAAATCCAGCAGCTACACCAAGAGGAGAATTTAAGGTTTTGTTTAAAAATTTAGTTTGGATAGTAACTCTGGTTGTTTTATCTATAGCTGGTATCTGATTTAACTTTAAAGCCTTGATTGCTAGTGAGTGTGCAACTTCAGGGCTAAATTTAAATATAAAAGGTCTTATAAGATTAAACATTTTCAACCTTTTTTCTTATCAATTCTTTGGTTTCATTTACTCCAAAAAAACTAATGAAGAAGCCCATTCTGGGTCCATTTTCGTCACCAAATACAACCTCATAGATAAGCTTAAACCATTCTCTTAAATTTTCTTTATAACCATTTTCTTTTCCTACAGTAAAAATATTTGTCTGAATATCTTCAGGAGCCATTTTATCGTTACAATTATCTAAAGACTTAATTAATGCTTTCAATGCAACTTTCTCTTTTTCATTTGGAGTTTTGTAAATTTTTTTTGTTTTTATAACATCATTGAAATATTTTATTGCATATTCAATTAAATTATCAAAAATTGGATGATCATTTTCATTAATTTCTGACTTGTATTTTTTTACAAATTTCCAAAGTAGTTGTTTGCTGTCCGCATTACTTGTTTCAACTAAATTTAAAAGCATTGAAAAAGTCATAATTGTATTTTCCTCTGGCATTGATCCATTATGTACATGCCAAACTGGATTCATTAACTTCTGTAAA
Organism: uncultured Pelagibacteraceae bacterium; assembly: GCA_902589315.1. Taxonomy (GTDB): domain Bacteria; phylum Pseudomonadota; class Alphaproteobacteria; order Pelagibacterales; family Pelagibacteraceae; genus Pelagibacter. The sequence continues at coordinate 76,019 of CACISK010000004.1, read as the reverse complement.
TCATTTTGAGTTTTTCCTTTTTCTATAAAATCTAGATATTCATCAACAGCTTTTGGAACAACTTCTCTGTACAATTTTTTTGCCCTTTTTGGATTTTGATACATATAAAGAGATAGACTTTGAGGAGATGCATAATTCAGCCATTCATCAATAGTTACTCCATTACCTTTTGATTTAGATATTTTTTCACCTTTTTCATCCAAAAAAAGTTCATAAGCAAAACCAGATGGGTTAGATTTACCTAATGTTTTAATAATCTTAGTTGAAAGAATTGCACTTTCAATTAAATCCTTTCCATACATTTCAAAATCAACATCTAAAGCGTACCATCTCATTGCCCAATCAACTTTCCATTGCAATTTGCAGTTCCCGTCTAAAATACTTTTTTCCAATTTTGATCCATTATTGTCAAATATGATTTTAGAAGATTTAGAATCGATTTCTAAAACGGGTATTTCAAGAACTTTTCCAGTTTCTGGGCATATTGGTAAAAAGGGGGAATAGGTTTTCTGTCTTTCTTTGCCCAAAGTTGGAAGAATTATTTCCATAATTTTTTCATAATTTCCTAGAACTAATTTTAGGGTGTCATTAAAATAACCAGACTTGTAAAGTTCTGTAGAACTTTTAAATGAATATTTAAATTTAAAATTATCAAGAAATTGTTTCAACATATTATTATTATGTTCTCCAAAACTACTAAACTTTTCAAATGGATCAGGGACATCCGTTAAAGGTTTATGAAGATTATTTTTGAGCTTTTCTTGATTAGGAACATTTTCAGGTACTTTTCTAAGACCATCCATATCATCAGAAAATGTAATAATTTCCTTTGGAATATTTGTTAAATGATCAAGAGCGTTGACAATCATTGTAGTCCTTGCAACTTCTCCAAATGTACCTATATGTGGTAGACCACTAGGACCATAACCAGTTTGTAAAACTATTTTATTTTTTTTTTCTATGTTCGATTTTCTCTCTCTTAATAGCTTTTTAGCCTCGACAAATGGCCAGGCGTTTGTTTTGTCAAAATTTGTTTTGTCTATCACAACTACTTAAATATCCTTAATATAAGCCTTTTTAATAATTCATATAGAGTTGAAATTTATTTACCATAAAATAATGTCCATTCAAAATGTCCAATTATAAAACTGTCTTTTTTACATTAGGGGTTTTGCAAATTATTTTAGGTCTTTCAATGATTGTACCTATTTTGGTTCAATTAATATTTGATCAAATTGATGCAGGATTTATCGGATCAATGATTGTTACTATTGTTTTTGGATTTTTATTTTTCATTTCTAATTATGATCACGATAAAAAGATAAGTTTACCTCAAGCTTTTTTGCTCACAGCACTTTCGTGGTTAAGTATTGCTATATTTGGTTCTTTACCTTTAATTTTTTCTAGTACGGATTTGAGTTTTACAGATGCGTTTTTTGAGAGCATGTCTGGTATTACAACAACAGGATCTACAATTATCACGAATCTAAATGAAACATCTAAAGCGATATTACTTTGGAGAGGAATGTTGCAGTGGTTTGGCGGTATTGGAATTATCGTAATGGCAATCACTTTAATGCCTTTAATGAATATAGGGGGTATGCAACTTTTCAATATTTCATCTAATGATACTTCTGAAAAAATTTTTCCTAAAACTAAAGAAGTTTCTTTGAGATTATTGTCTATATATTCCTTATTAACTTTAACTTGTGCTTTTTTTTATTTTATATTTGGGATGAGTTTTTTTGACAGCATCGTGCATGCTATGACAACGATAGCGACTGGAGGTTTTGCAAATTATAATGAGTCTATAGGTTATTTTAATAGCTCATTAATAGAAATTAATGCAATAATATTTATTATTCTTGGAAGTATACCTTTTATTAGTTACATAAAATACTTAGCTGGAGATAAGAAAATATTTTTCAAAGACACACAAATAAAAACTTTTATAATTTTGGTTATTATTTCAATTCTTTTAATTTTTTTTTATTTATCTGTTATAAATAAAAGCTTAACTGAGATAAGTTTTTTATCTGTTAGCTTTAATATAATTTCAATTTTAACTGGAACAGGATATGCTACAGAAAATTTTAGTAATTGGGGTCAATTTCCATTAGTATATTTCATAATTTTAATGTTCATTGGGGGGTGTGCGGGCTCTACAACTTGTGGAATAAAGATTTTTAGAGTTCAAATTTTGTATCAATTTATATCGAACCAGCTGAAAAAAATAATTTATCCTCGAGGAATTTTCAAAATTAAATATCAAAATAATAATGTGGATGAAAAATTTATGGACTCAATTATCTCTTTTATATTCCTTTACATATTAATATTTTTTGTTGTGACTGCGCTTTTATCGCTTGATGGATTAAATTTTATTACGGCAATCTCAGCAGCTGCCACTTCAATTTCAAATGTTGGTCCAGGTATAGGTGATATTATTGGTCCAAACGGAAGTTTTTCAAGCCTGTCTGATTTTTCTAAATGGGTTCTCAGTGCTGCAATGATACTCGGAAGGTTGGAATTATTTGCAATTCTAGTATTATTTATTCCATCTTTTTGGAGAAAATATTAATGTTTGAAAAAAAACAAACCTGGTCAGAATCTATTTTAGTTTACAAGGATATTCGAATGCTAAGAATACTACTTCTTGGTGCAATTAGTGGATTTCCTTGGGTTTTAATTGCCAGCAGTTTAAGCCTTTGGCTAAAAGAAGAGGGTTTAAGTAGATCAACTATTGGATGGGCAGGTTTAATATTTGCAGTTTACGCCTTTAATTACCTGTGGGCACCAATAATTGATAGAATACAAATTCCATTTTTAACAAAAAGATTAGGGCATCGACGCGGTTGGATTGTCCTTATGCAAATTATAATTTTATTTAGTTTAATTGTTTGGAGTTTTATAAACCCTACAGAAAATTTAGCGTTACTAATTAGTGTTGGATTAGTTATAGCAATTGCTTCAGCTACACAAGATATTACAGTTGATGCGTTGAGAATTGAACAAATCAATGCTGATGAAGGAAAATCTATGGCAGCTGGTGCTGCTATGGCTGTAGTTGGATGGTGGACTGGATATAAGTTAGGTGGTGTTATAGCACTGTTTACTGCCGAATTTTTTCAAAACATTGGAATTGAAGATTACTGGCAAACTACTTTTTTAGTTCTTGGTGTTGTAGTAATCCTGATGAATATAGGTTTAATGTTTATACACGAGCCTGTATCAACAGATAGGCAAAACAAACAAAAAGAAACAGACGAAATAATACAATCAAAACTTGGATCAAATAATGTAATAACAAAATTTATTGCTTACATTACTGGTACAATAGGAGGTCCAATAATTAGTTTCTTCAAAAAAAATGGTTTCTCAATTGCAGTTGGAATCCTTGGCTTTGTCTTTCTTTTTAAAATTGGAGAAGCCTTTCTCGGAAGAATGTCCATAGTTTTTTATAAAGAGGTTGGATTTTCAAAAGGTGAAATAGCTATATACTCTAAAACTCTAGGCTGGATAACAACAGTTGTATTTACATTATTAGGTGGAATATTTGCTATGTTAGCTGGCACAATAAAAACAATGTTTGTTGCTGGTGGATTTATGGCTGCTACAAACCTTTTGTTTGCAGTGCTTGCTATATCGGGTAAAAGTGAGTGGCTATTTGCGTTAGCAGTAATTGCTGATGATATATCAGCAGCATTCGCAACAGTTGCCTTTGTAGCTTTTATATCACTTTTAGTTGATAGAACTTATACTGCTACACAGTATGCGTTACTAGCCTCTATAGGCACTGCTGGTAGGACTGTTATGGCTTCATCTTCAGGTGCGCTTGTTGATACCTTAGAGAATGGAGCAATTCTTAACTTAGAATATAAATTTATTAACTTGGGAACTATTTCTATTCCAAGCTTTGATAACCCATGGTCAGTGTTTTTTATAATAACCACTTTAATGGTTATCCCATCTTTAATTTGTTTATGGTTTATAAGGAATAAGATTAAAATTGGTGCAAAATAGTTTTTTTTTAAAAGAGCCTATTGTCGATATATTAGAGGAACCAAAGAAGAACTCTAATATTAGCTCTCAACTTATCTACGGTGAGAGTTTTAAAATAATTAGTAAAAAAAACAACTATTTTAAAATAAAGACTTCGTATGACAAATATTCAGGCTTTATAAAAAAAATTGATAGATATAAAAAATTCAATCCAACTCACAAAGTTGGAATTTTAAAAGCTAGAATTTATTTAGGTAATAAAAAAGAGAAATCAAAAAAGTTTTTACCATTTACGAGTAAGATTCAAATTTTAAAAAGGGATCAAAATTTCATTATGTATAAAAAAGATAAATGGCTAAGATCAAAAGACATATTTCCAATCCAAAAAAAAAATTCTGATTTTGTAAAGATATTTAAAAGTTTTCTAAATTGTAAATATAAATGGGGTGGAAAAACATTCGAAGGAATTGATTGTTCAGCTCTATTACAAATATTTTATAAATTTAATAATAATTTTTTTCCAAGAGATACAATTGATCAAGTTAAATTAAAAAAAGGTGTGGGAAACAAAAAAAAATTTAAAAAAGGTGATATTATTTTTTGGAAAGGACATGTTGCTATATGTATCAATACAAATGAACTTATTCATGCTTATGGTCCAAAAAAAAGAGTGATTATAATGCCAATAAAAAAAACTATAAAACTAATTAAAGAAACCGCGAAATTAGATGTAAAGAAAGTAACAAGGATCTGAATTATTCTCGACCAAAATCAGGTTTAGAAATATCTTGTTTTTGAGAAATTATTTGTTTTCTTACTACTTTCGAATTGATTAATTTTTTTATTATCTTTGAATTTTCTTTCTTGCTTATATTCTTCTTAAAATCTTTTAAATTTTTCATAAAAAGATTTATTGCTTCAATCATATTAGTTTTATTCTCAAAAAATATATCTCTCCACATTATTTCGTTGGATGCAGCAATTCTTGAGAAATCTCTTAATCCACCTGCACTAAATTTAATCAAATTTTTATTCTTTTTTTTCTGAAAATCCTGAGCAGTTTTTATTAAATTGTAAGCAATCAAGTGAGGTAGATGGCTAGTGACTGAAAAAATTTTATCATGTTCATCAGGGTTCATAATAATAATTTTAGATCCTAAAGATTTCCAAAATCTCTCTACTTTTTTTTGTTTTAGAACATTTTTATCTTTTATTATTATGCACCATTTGTTTTTGAACAAATTAGCATTACCATATTCGGGCCCACTAACTTCGGATCCTGAGATAGGATGGCTCATCACCCAATCAAGATTTTTCGATAATTTTTTTTTTTTTAAAGAAATAAGATTTTTTTTTGTCGAACCAACGTCAGTTATAATTGAATTATGATTAAGATTTTTATTTAATTGCGAAAAAAATTTAAGGTATGCACTCATGGGAGTGCTTAAAATCACAAGATCAATTTTATTTAAATTTTTATCTAACCTTGTTAAAAATTTAATTTTTTTGTTAAATTTTTTAATAATAGATTTATATTTTTTAGATTTTTCAAATACAAAAAAATTTTTAGAAATTTTTTTTTGTATTGAAGCCTTTAATATTGATGAGCCTATCAATCCACAACCAATAATAAGAATATTATTAAACATTTTTAAAAATAGTATTCATTCTTTTAAGGAATATTTGGTTTTCTTTTGTGTTACCAATTGTAAGTCTTAGGCAATTTTTTATGCCATATGAATTCATTTCTCTTAGTATAATTCCATATTTCTGTAATTTTTTTAAAGTTGTATCTGCGGTAAATTTTGCTTTTTTGAAATCTAATAAAAAGAAATTTCCAGATATCTTGTTTGTACCAATATTGTATTTTAACATCTCATTTTTAATTTTTTTGCACCATTTAAGATTATGTATTACTGACTTTTTAACAAATTTATTGTCTTTAAGTGACTCAACTGCACAAATTTGAGCAAATTTATTTACGTTAAAAGGTGGTTTAATTTTATATAATTCTTTAATTATAGATTTATCACCGTATCCCCAGCCTATCCTTAATGAAGCTAGACCGTAGATTTTTGAAAATGTTCTTAAAATAAATACATTTTTAGAGTTTTTAAATAACTCAATTCCAGATTTGTAATCCTTATTCTTCATATATTCAAAATATGCATCATCAACAACCAATAAAATATTTTTATTTAATCTTCTCCTTAAGTCTAATAGCTCGTTTTTTGTTAAATAAGTGCCTGTTGGATTATTTGGATTTGCAATAAAAACAATTTTTGTTTTTTTTGATATCTTTTTAAGAATTTCTTTAACTGAAACTTTAAAATTGATTTCTTTAGCTAATTTTACATTTGCTCCAACGATTTTGGAGTATATCCTATACATGAGGAAACTGTACTGAGGAACAACAACTTCATCATTTTCTCTAAGGAACAATTGACAAAGCATTTGTATTACTTCGTCAGAACCAGAGCCACAAATTATCTTGGATTTGTCACAATTATACTTTTTCGATATTTTTTGTGTAAGCTCTGAAAATTTACTATCTGGATATTTTGATATATCAAATTTAGACTTAACAATTTTTTCGACATTTTTACTAACTCCTAAGGCAGACTCATTTGCGGATAATTTAATAATTTTTTTATTACCAGCCAATAAGGATTTTCCCGGTTTGTAACTCTGTAATTTTATGTTTTTAAATCTTAGCAATGTCATAGTAAATATTTCACTATAAATAGTCTTTTAACTAGATAAAACAATAATTAATTCAGCAATATTTGACATATAAATTGCTTTGAAGTAAAAGCTGCATGCGCTGATTTATACTGAATTGCGAGCGCTATAAAAAAACCGCTAAAATGTTTTTTTTCTCACAATTCAATCAGTTAATTATTATGAATAAAAATATTGATACAAAAAAAATAATTATATCAAATCCCCTTAAATTGGATTGTGGTAAGGAAATTAATAACTTTCCAATAGCATATGAGACATATGGGGAATTAAACAGTGAAAAAAGTAATGCGATATTAGTTTTTCATGCTTTAACGGGAGATCAATATGTTTCTGGAAAAAACCCAATAACTAATAAAGATGGTTGGTGGAGTTATGTTGTTGGAGAAAATAAGCCAATAGATACAAATAAATTTTTTGTGATTTGTGCAAACGTTATTGGAGGCTGCATGGGATCTTATGGACCAAGTACTATAAATGAGTCAACTAGCGAACAAATAGGAACTGATTTTCCCATTATAACTATTAACGACATGGTTAATGCTCAATACGAACTAATTAAATATTTAGAAATTGAAAAACTTTTTGCTGTAGTAGGTGGTTCAATGGGTGGAATGCAAGTGCTACAATTTGTTGCCAATTTTCCAGATATAGCAAAACTCGCAATACCGATTGCTTGTACATCTAGTCACTCAGCACAAAACATAGCGTTTAATGAATTAGGAAGACAAGCAATTATGGCTGACAGTAAGTGGGAAAATGGATTTTATAGTAATTACAAATTAAATCCTGACAAAGGTTTAGCAGTAGCAAGAATGGCAGCGCATATTACTTATCTTTCTGAAAAAGGATTGCAGGAAAAATTTGGAAGAAAATTGCAAGATAGGGATAGTCTAAGATATGGATTTGAGGCAGATTTTCAAATTGAGAGTTATCTTAGATACCAAGGATCTGTGTTTGTTGATAGATTTGATGCTAATAGTTATCTATATATAACTCGTGCAATGGATTATTTTGACTTATCCAAACAGTACAAAGGAAATTTATCTGACGCATTCAAAAAAACTAAAACAAAATTTTTTGTAATATCATTTACATCAGATTGGTTGTATCCAACATCGGAGAATAGAGAAATAGTTATAGCATTAAATTCTATTGGTGCAGATGTCGGATTTGTTGAAATAGAATCTGATAAGGGACATGACTCATTTTTGCTTGATGTCCCAAGTTTCCTAAAGACACTTGGCGATTATATTAATTCAACCTACAAAATTATAAATGAAAGAAGAATTTAATATTATATCTAATTTGATAGGGGAAAATACAAGAGTTCTCGATGTTGGTTGTGGCAATGGAGACTTAATGAAATTTTTACAAGAAAACAAAACTAAAGATATTCGTGGATTAGAAATTTCTAAAGAAAAAGTTCAAAATTGTTTATCAAAAGGATTGACTGTTATAGAAGGAAATGCTGAAAGCGATTTAAAACAATTTCCTAAATCGTCTTTTGATTACGTTATTTTAAGCCAAACATTACAAGCATTTCTGAATCCCGAATTAGTAATTAATGAATTACTTAAAGTAGGAAAAAAAGTAATTGTTACCATACCTAATTTTGGTTACTGGAGAGTTAGACTACAATTATTGTTCAAAGGCACAATGCCTGTAACGGAAAATTTACCTCATGAGTGGTACAACACACCAAATTTACATATGTGCACAATTAAAGATTTTTACAATTTTTGCAGTACTAAGAATATTAAAATATATAAGTCTATTGCTTTAAAAAAAAGTCGAATTTCAGAAATAAACAAATCAAATTTAAATTATAAAAATCTTGACTCTCACTTAGGTATATTTTTAATAGAAAGTTAAATGAAAGTAGAAATTATTAAGTGTCTGGAAGATAATTTTTCTTACATTTTAATTAATGAAGCTAATAGAAATTGTTGTGTTATTGATCCTGGTGAAGCAGATCCAATTATAAATTATTTAGAGAGAAATAAATTAAATTTAAAATATATATTAAATACGCATCATCATAATGACCATGTTGGTGGGAATGAGGAATTAAAAAAAAAATTTGATGCAGAAGTAGTAGGTTATATTGGAGATAAAAGTAGAATACCTCAAATTGATATTTGCTTAAATGATGGTGAAATTTGGAAAGAAGATATTTTTGAAGCAAAAATATATCATGTCCCAGGTCATACAATAGGTCACATCTGTTTTCATTTTTTTAAAAATAAATTAATTTTTACAGGAGATACTTTATTCTCCTTGGGATGCGGAAGAATTTTTGAAGGAAGTTATGAGCAAATGTATAACTCATTACAAATGTTAAAAAATTTAGATAAAGATACAAAAATTTATTGTGGACATGAGTATACTTTAAAGAATTCTGAATTTTGTTTAGCTCAAGATTCCAGTAACAATAAATTAATAAACAAAATTAAAGAAATTAAAGAAAAAATTAAACAAGGTAAAACTAGTATGCCATCGACGATTGGTGAGGAACTTAATTGTAACATTTTTCTTAAGTCAAACGATATAGAAAATTTCAAAAAATTGCGGGATTTAAAGGATAATTTTTAAGTTATTAAACTTGACTATAATACAACCCGAACTATATTGCTCCCTATAAAAATTAGGGTTAACTATGTCATTCGCAGTAATTCAAACAGGTGGTAAACAATACAAAGTTAAAGCTGGAGAGATTCTTAAAGTTGAAAAACTCGAAGATTCAAAAGAAAATTCAAAAATAGAGTTTAATGAAATACTAGCTTACGGAGATGATAAAAATTTAGAGTTAGGAGAGCCGACTATTAGTGGAGCTAAAGTTGAAGCTGAATTAATAAAAAATGGAAAAAATAGAACAGTTCTTATTTTTAAAAAAAGAAGAAGACAAAATTCGAGAAGAAAAAACGGTCATAGACAAAAATTTACAATGTTAAGAATAAGTAAAATCTATTCAAAAGAAGGTAAGGTTATTTCTGAAGCAGAAAAAAGAAAAGAAATACCATCAAAAAAAACAGTTGAAACTAAGGAAGCAGCTAAATAAAAAGTAATTTATGGCAACGAAAAAAGCAGGTGGATCGTCAAGAAACGGAAGAGATAGTGCGGGTCGTAGACTAGGTGTGAAAAAATATGGTGGCGAGATGGTTGTGCCTGGCAACATTATTGTAAGGCAAAGGGGAACTAAAATATTTCCTGGAGAAAATGTTGGCATGGGTAAAGACCATTCAATTTTTTCAGTTGTTAAAGGTAAAGTAGAGTTTAAAAAATCAAAATCTGATAGAACTTACGTTTCTGTAAAGCCCAATTAATAGATACAACACTCACATAGTTGTTATATGAAATTTCTAGATCAAGTTAAGATATATGTAAAAGCTGGCAATGGAGGGTCAGGATCTCCAAGTTTTCGTAGGGAAAAATTTGTAGAGTTTGGTGGCCCTGATGGCGGCGATGGAGGGAAAGGAGGATCTGTAATTCTTATAAGTGAAAGAAATCTTAATACTTTGATTGATTACAGGTATCAACAACACTTCAAAGCTGAAAGAGGAAAGGATGGCAGCGGAAAAAACAAAACTGGGAAAGGTGGTGAAGATTTATATTTAAAAGTACCTTTAGGAACACAAGTATTTGAAGAAGATAATAAAACACTTATTTATGATTTTAAAAGTCAGAAAGAGGAATTTTTAGTAGCAAGCGGAGGTAAAGGAGGATTTGGAAATACAAAGTTTAAGTCCTCAACCAATAGAGCCCCAAAGAAATTTACAAAAGGGGGTCAAGGAGAGGAATTTTGGATTTGGCTCCAACTAAAAACAATTGCTGATATCGGTATCATAGGATTGCCCAATGCTGGGAAATCCAGCTTGCTTGCATCAATGACGAGTGCAAATCCAAAAATAGCAAACTATAAATTTACTACAATTAATCCAAATCTTGGTGTTGCTAGTTATGATGATAAAGAAGTTACTTTAGCAGATATACCAGGCTTAATTGAGGGCGCTCATACCGGAACTGGTCTTGGGATAAAATTTTTAAAACATATAGAAAGGTGTAAAACTTTGCTACATTTAATAGATATAACTGAAGATGATTTATTTATTTCTTACAATCAAGTCAGAAAAGAATTATCAAAATACAGTAAAGATTTAGTTAAAAAAAAAGAAATAGTAGTTTTAAATAAAACTGACTTAATAGATGAAGAGGAAAAAAGAGAGAAGATAAAAAAACTCAAGAATAAATTAAAAAAAAATATCTTTTTAATGTCAACAATGGATAAAAAATCAGTATCAGATATAAAGTCAAAGTTGGTAAACTATGTATCTTAAGGACTCCAAAACTGTAGTAATAAAAATAGGTTCATCTTTATTAATAAATGACAATAAAATTATTAGAGAAAAATGGCTTTTGGAATTTGCTAAAGATATTAAAGAGTTACAAAAACTTAAAAAGAAAGTTGTTATAGTGAGTTCTGGAGCAATTGCTTTAGGGTGTAAAAAATTACAATTAAATAAAAAAACTTTAAAGCTTGATAAAAGCCAAGCTGTTGCATCAATTGGACAAATAGAATTAATGAATCTTTTTAAAAAGACATTTAGCTCAAATAAAATAAATATTTCTCAAATTCTAATTACTTTAGAAGATACTGAACAAAGAAGAAGAGCTATAAATGCTAAAAGAACTTTCGAAAACTTATTTGAGCTTAATTTTGTACCTGTAGTTAATGAAAATGATAGTATTGCAACTTCTGAAATAAAATACGGAGACAATGACAGATTAGCATCAAGAGTTGCTCAGATATCAGGTGCAGATTGCTTAATATTACTATCTGACGTTGATGGATTGTATTCTAAAAACCCAAAAATTTATGAAAATGCTAAATTGATTAAGGAAATAAAAAATATTGACTCTAAAATTGAAAATTTTTCAAGTAAAAGCACAAGTGAGTATGGTACTGGTGGAATGAAAACGAAAATTGATGCTGCAAAAGTTTGCCAAGTCTCAGGTTGCTATATGGCTATTGCAAATGGTTTAATTAAAAGACCAATTAAAAATATACTAGAACATAATTCTGGGACATGGTTTTTGCCAAAAGTATCTAAATTAGATGCAAGAAAAAAATGGATAATTAGCTCTATATCTCCAAAAGGAGAAATTATAATAGATGATGGTGCTTTAAATGCTTTAAAAAATGGAAAAAGTTTATTAGCTGCAGGTATTAGAAAAGTTTCAGGAAAATTTGTTAAAGGTGATCATGTTAGAATTTTAGATAAAAATAACAAAGAATTTGCCAGAGGGTTGAGCAGTTTTACATCTGATGAGATATCTAAAATAAAAGGAGAGCATTCTAACAAAATTAGTAATCTTTTAGGCTATATTACAAAGTCTGAAGTTATACACAAAGATGATATGGTTAAAATTTAATGAGTAAACTACTTAAAAAAATTGGATTAAATTCTAGAAAAGCTTTGAATTCAAGTATTAGTCCAAAAAAAAAGAATAAAGTTTTAAAAGATTTTGTAGAATTAATTAAGATTAATAAGAATAAAATTATTATTGAAAATAAGAAAGATATTTTTTATGCAAGAGGAAAAAAATTAAAAGAAAACTTAATTCAAAGACTCGCTCTTAATAATAATAAATTAAAAAGTATAATTGACTCTATTAAAACTATTACTTCTTTTAAAGATCCAGTTAATCAAGTAACTTCCAAATGGAAAAGGCCAAATGGACTTGAAATTAGAAGAGTTACAATACCAATAGGAGTTATAGGTGTAATATTTGAGAGTAGACCCAATGTTACTTCGGATGTATCAGCACTATGTTTTAAATCTGGAAATGCTGTTATATTAAGAGGTGGTTCCGAGGCCTACAATAGTAATAAAATTTTAGTAAATTTATTTAGGAAAGCTCTAAAAAAAAATAAAGTAAACGAAAATTACGTCCAGTTTATAAACAATAAAAGCAGAAAACTCGTCGATTATTTATTATCAAAAATGGAAAGCTCTATTGATGTTGTAATACCACGAGGCGGAAAAAATTTAGTAAAAAAAGTTAAACAACTTTCAAAGGTGCCAGTTATTGGTCATTTGGAAGGAATTTGTCATACATATATTGATAAAGAGGCAGAAGATAATATGGCAAACAAAATAGTATTAAATGCTAAGTTGAGAAATACTAGTATATGTGGTGCAACTGAAACTCTCTTAATACATAAAAGTAAATCAAAATCAGTAAATTTAATTTTAAATTCCCTAGCTGAAAGTGGTTGTAAAATTTTAGCTGATAGAAAAATAAGTAAATTATTTAAAGGCAAAACATATCCTGCAAATAATAATACTTGGTCAAAAGAACATCTTTCACCGATTATTTCTGTTAAATTAGTGAATGATGTCAAAGAAGCAGTTACCCATATCAATAAATATGGAACTATGCATACAGATGCAATAGTAACCAAAAACAAAAATACAGCAAAATTCTTTATTAAGAATGTAAAAAGCTCTATTGCTATTCAAAATTCATCAACACAATTTGCTGATGGAGGAGAATTTGGTTTTGGTGGAGAGGTTGGAATTTCAACAAACACCTTGCCACCAAGAGGTCCTGTCGGTCTAAATCAGTTAGTAAGTTATAAATATGAAGTTTATGGTTCAGGGCAAATTAGAAAATAAAAAGATTGGTATACTCGGTGGATCGTTTGATCCAGCACATGTTGGTCATGTAAGGATTTCTAAATTAGCAAAAAAAAATTATAATTTGAGCCAAGTTATATGGGCTATAACAAAACAAAATCCATTTAAAAAAAATAATCCAAATGATCTGTATAAAAGAACAGCTTATGCAAAAAAAATTAATAAAAATAATAAATTTATAAAAGTTAAATGTTTTGAAGAAATAATAAAATCTAATCGTACAGTAGATTTAATTAAATATTTAAAAAAAAAATTTAAAAATTCAGAAATATTTTTTTTAATGGGGGCAGATAACCTAATAAATTTTCATAAATGGAAAGGGTACAATTCAATAACTAAAATGTGCAAAATATTGGTATTTGATCGAAATGGATACAAATCAAAGGCTTTTAGATCTAAATCATTTAAGAAATATAATAAAAAAGCAGTTGAATTTATAAAGTTTAATAAAGTCAATATTTCATCTTCTCAATTAAGAAAAATTTGATACTCTTAATTTAATTAATGGAAAAAATATCAGCTCTTAAAGATGAAATAATCAAAACGCTTGATATTAATAAAGCCTTAGACATAGTTTCAATAGATCTCGAAGGAAAATCATCAGTTGCAGACTTCATGATTATAGCTAGTGGTACATCTTCAAGACATATTCAAGCTTTATCTGAACAAGTTTTTGAAAAATTAAAAATTAATGGTGTGAATAATTGTAAGATTGAAGGAAAAGATAGCAGTGATTGGAAGCTTGTAGATGGGATAGACTTAATAGTTCATATTTTTAATCCTGAAAAAAGAAAATTTTACGAATTAGAAAAAATGTGGTCAGAATTAATTCCTAAAGAAAAACTAATCATATGAAAAAAGTATACTTAATAGCTTCTTTATTTTTTTTCATATTTACAAATCCGATTTTTAGTAATGAAAACGATATTTACAAAAAAATTGACTTATTCAGCGAAGTCTTAGATAAAATTAATAAAGAATATGTTGATGAAGTAAATCAGAGTGAAGCAATGGATGCTGCTATAAACGGTGTTTTGCAGTCTTTGGATCCCTATTCAGCATATATGTCTCCGGACTCGTTTAAAAATATGCAAACTGAGACTAGCGGAGAATTTGGAGGATTGGGCATTGAAGTCAGTATGGAGGCTGGTGTGGTAAAAGTAATTTCTCCAATTGATAACTCACCAGCTGAGCAGGTTGGCGTTAAAGCTGGAGATTATATTGTTAAAATTGATGATGTTCAAGTTCAAGGAAAAACTCTTTCTGAAGCTGTAGAATTAATGAGAGGCCCAGTTGGATCTGATATCGAAATTACTGTTAGAAGAAGGGGAGAAAGAAAAGCACTTATATTTACAATTACAAGAGAAATTATACAAGTTGCATCTGTAAAGTCTGAAATAAAAGATGATCAGACAGCTTATATAAGATTAACATCATTCAATGACAATAGTAGTAAACAAATAAAAAATAAAATCAAAGAATTTAAGAAAAATAAGAAAATTAAAAATTACATATTAGATTTAAGAAATAATCCTGGAGGATTGTTATCTCAAGCAATAAAGATTTCAGATTATTTTTTAGAAAATGGAGAAATAGTTTCAACAAAAAGTAAAAGAAAGTATGAAAATAGAAAATGGTTTGCAAAAAAAGGAGATATTATTGATGGAGAAACAATGGTTATTTTGATTAATTATGGGTCTGCATCAGCATCTGAAATTGTTGCAGGAGCACTACAAGATCACAAAAGAGCAATATTAGTAGGAGAGAGTACATATGGAAAAGGGTCAGTTCAGTCAATTATTCCTTTAAAAAATGAAGGTGCTATAAGACTTACTGTTTCTAAATATTATCTCCCATCAGGTAAATCAATTTCAAGAGTAGGTGTAAATCCAGATATAGTTATTGCTGAAGGTTCAGATGAATTTAGAATAAATACAGATACTGATAACCAGTTGGAATTTGCTCTAAAATTATTAAATGGTTAAGAATGAAAGAAAAATTTCAAAAACTTCCATTAAGAAATGGTGTTGGTATCGCAGTCTTAAATAAAGAAAATAAGATATTTGTTGCAAAAAGAATTGATAATCCTGCTGATTTTTGGCAAATGCCTCAAGGTGGTATTGATGAGGGTGAAAATTATTTTGATGCAGCATTGAGGGAACTTAAAGAGGAAACAAGCATAAAGTCAGTAGAGCTAATTAAAGAAATAAGCAAATACACAACTTACGATCTTCCTGATCGCCTCTTGGGAATTATTTGGAAAGGAAAATATAAAGGCCAAAAGCAAAAGTGGTTTATTGTAAAGTTTAATGGAGAAGAAAATGAAATTAACATTAAAACTAAACATCCTGAATTTTTAGATTGGAAATGGATAGATATTAAAGATTTAACAACTAAAGTTGTAGATTTTAAACTCCATGTTTACCAAGAAATTCAAAAAGAACTAGAAAAAGTAGTTAATTAATACTTATAGATTTTAGAACTTCGACTTTATGATTTAAAAGAAATCTTTTTTGATCATCGATATTATCTTTTGATAATTCTGCCTCAGCGCTGCTTATCGACTCAGATACAAAATTTTTATCAGCATCTTTTAAATCAAAAATTGAGCTAGTTAATACAGATAACGTATTATCTTTAAATTCGACAATACCATCCTCAACATAGAAACTTTGTTCCTCAGATTCAGAGAATACTCTAATTATACCTGGTTTTAAAAAAGAGATAATTGGAATATGGTCTTTAAGAATGCCAATCTCTCCTTCTACAGCAGGAATTACAACTTCAAATACATTGTCTTTAGAAAGAAAAGATTGTTCTGGATTTACAATATCTATATTAAAAAGATTACTCATCAAGCAGCCGCATCTTTTGCCATTTTTTCAGCTTTTTCCATTGCTTCTTCTATTGTGCCAACCATATAAAAAGCAGCTTCAGGCAGATGGTCATATTCTCCTTTGCATATTGCGTCGAACCCTTTAATTGTTGACTCTAAATCTACTAGTTTACCTGGAGATCCTGTAAATACTTCAGCAACAAAGAAAGGTTGAGATAAAAATCTTTGGATTTTTCTAGCTCTAGCTACAGTAAGTTTATCATCCTCTGATAGCTCGTCCATTCCTAGAATTGCAATAATATCTTGCAAAGATTTGTATGTTTGTAATATTTTCTGAACAGATCTTGCTACTCGATAGTGTTCATCACCAACAACTCTTGGATCTAAAATTCTAGAAGTAGAATCTAAAGGGTCAACAGCTGGGTAAATACCTAATTCAGCAATTTGTCTTGAAAGTACAGTCGTTGCATCTAAGTGTGAAAAAGAAGTTGCTGGAGCTGGATCCGTTAAATCATCTGCAGGTACATAAATTGCCTGAACTGATGTAATTGATCCTTTATTAGTAGTTGTAATTCTTTCCTGTAGGTTTCCCATGTCTGTTGCAAGAGTAGGCTGATAACCAACCGCAGAAGGGATTCTTCCAAGTAGAGCTGATACTTCTGAACCTGCCTGAGTAAATCTAAAAATGTTATCAACAAAGAACAAAACATCTTGACCCTCTTGATCCCTGAAATACTCTGCCACAGTAAGACCAGTTAAAGCTACTCTAGCTCTAGCTCCTGGAGGCTCATTCATTTGTCCATAAACTAATGCTGCTTTAGATCCAGTTCCCTCTGGCTTGATCACTCCTGACTCTATCATTTCGTGATATAAATCGTTCCCTTCTCTAGTTCTCTCTCCTACTCCAGCAAATACTGAAAATCCACCATGGGCCTTAGCTATGTTATTTATAAGTTCCATTATAATTACAGTTTTTCCAACTCCTGCTCCACCGAACAATCCAATTTTTCCACCTTTAGCATAAGGTGCTAATAGGTCGATTACCTTTATTCCAGTTACTAGAATTTCCGTTTCTGTAGATTGATCATTAAAAGAAGGAGCTTGTCGGTGTATAGGCCAATTTTCCTTAGTAGAAATTTGTCCTTTCTCATCGATTGGTTCGCCTATAACGTTTACAATTCGTCCTAATGTTTCTGGACCTACTGGAACTTGAATTGGAGCACCAGTATCTTTTACTTCATCACCCCTTTTTAGTCCCTCTGTACTATCCATAGCAATGGTTCTAACACTTGACTCTCCAAGGTGCTGCGCAACTTCTAAAACTAATCTATTACCTCCATTATCGCACTCTAAGGCTGTTAATATTTCTGGCAGTTCTCCATCAAATTTTACATCAACGACTGCACCAATTACTTGTGTTATGTTTCCTTTTTTGCTCATAATTATAAACTTTCTGCTCCTGATATAATTTCAATTAACTCTTTTGTTATTGCTGCTTGACGGCTTCTATTATACTCAATTGTAAGCCTATCAACCAATTCGCCTGCGTTTCTGGTTGCATTATCCATTGCTGTCATCCTCGAACCTTGCTCGCTGGCAGAATTCTCTAACATTGCTTTAAATATTTGCGTTGAAATATTTTTAGGCAATAAATTACTTAAAATCTCATCTTCATCTGGTTCAAACTCATAGTCATTATCATTACTAGAGTCATCTTTATCATTTTTATCTTCATTAAGTGGAACTATTTGTTGTTCTTGAGGAATTTGCGTAATCACATTTTTAAATTTATTATAAAATATTGCGCAAACATCAAATTCATTTTTTTCAAATTTTTCAATTATAATTTTTCCTACTTTATCTGCATCAAAGTAATTTATATTTTTTGACTCTTTGAAAGAAATGTTATCTAGAATATAACTTTTATACTGTCTTTTAAGTTGATCATATCCTTTAGATCCAACAGTCATAATCTTTAAAGTTTTATTTTCAGATATTATTTTTTCGAAATAACTTTTTGCTTTTTTAATAATGTTAGTATTAAAACCTCCACATAAACCTCTATCAGCAGTGAGTACAATACATAAATGAACTTTCTCTTCACCTGTCCCAACCAGTAATTTGGGGGCATTTTCTTTATCTGTTATACTTTTTGAAAGATTTAAAATTACATTATTCATTTTTTCAGAATAAGGTCTGCCTTTTTCAGCATTCTCTTGAGCTTTTCTCAACTTAGCTGCAGCCACCATTTTCATAGCTTTTGTTATTTTCTGAGTTGATTTAACACTCGTAATTCTTTTTCTGAGATCGTCTAAACTTGGCATTTATAATTATTTAATTCCCTTAATTAATTCTGCTAATTGTTTTTCAATGTCTTCCTCAATCTTTCCAGTTTTGGCAATAGACTCCATAATCTCAGGCTTATCAGATTTACACTTTTGTAGAACTTTATTTTCAAAGTCGGCTACATCTTTAAGTTCAATATCATCCAAATAACCTTTGACACCGCAGAAAATTGATATAACTTGTTCTGCAACTGTCATGGGAGAATACTGTCCTTGTTTTAAAAGTTCAGTTAACTTCGAACCTCTATTTAAAAGTTTCTGTGTAGATGCATCTAAATCAGATCCAAATTGAGCAAAAGCTGCCATTTCTCTGTATTGAGCTAACTCTAATTTAATTGATCCAGCCACAGATTTCATAGCTTTAGTTTGTGCAGCTGATCCAACTCTAGATACGGATAATCCAACGTTTACTGCTGGTCTAATTCCTTGATTGAATAGTTCAGTTTCTAAAAATATTTGCCCATCTGTAATAGATATTACATTTGTTGGAATATATGCAGAAACATCACCTGCTTGTGTTTCAATAATTGGTAGCGCTGTTAAAGAACCTCCGCCATTTTCATCACTTAATTTAGCAGCTCTTTCTAATAATCTACTATGTAAATAAAACACATCTCCTGGGTATGCTTCACGCCCCGGTGGTCTTCTTAATAATAATGACATTTGTCTATATGCAACTGCTTGCTTAGATAAATCATCGTAAATAATTAAAGCATGCATTCCATTATCTCTAAAATATTCTCCCATAGTACATCCTGTGTAAGGAGCTAAAAACTGAAGAGGTGCAGAGTCTGAGGCTGTTGCGGAAACTATAGTCGTATATTCCATTGCGCCAGCGTCCTCTAAAGTTTTTACAATCTGAGCAACAGTTGATCTTTTTTGTCCAATTGCAACATATATACAATAAAGTTTTTTACTTTCGTCGTCTGACTCATTAATTTTCTTTTGATTGATAATTGTATCGATAGCTACTGCAGTTTTACCTGTTTGACGATCTCCAATTATAAGCTCCCTTTGCCCTCTTCCAACGGGAATTAAGCTATCAATTGCTTTTAAACCTGTTTGCATTGGTTCACCAACCGATTGTCGTGGAATAATTCCTGGCGCTTTAACTTCAACTCTTTTTCTCTCTAAACCTTTATCTAAAGCTCCTTTTCCATCAATTGGATTTCCTAATCCATCAACAACTCTTCCTAAAAGTTGTTTTCCGACTGGTACATCAACAATCGCACCAGTTCTTTTTACAGTATCTCCCTCTTTAATTTCTCTATCATCACCAAATATAACAACACCAACGTTGTCACTCTCTAAGTTTAATGCCATTCCTTTAGAGCCATCGGAAAACTCAACCATTTCTCCTGCTTGAACATTATCCAAGCCATAAATTCTTGCAATTCCATCTCCAACAGACAATACTTGTCCCACCTCTGAAACTTCAGCTCTATCGCCAAGTTTTTTTATCTGTTCTTTTAGTATTTTTGTTACTTCTGAAGGATTTATTTCCATTTATGCCTCTATCATTTGTTTTTGAATTTGTTGCAGTTTATTTTTAATAGAATTATCTACCATTGTGCTTCCCACTTTTAATACCAAGCCACCAATTAAACTTGGATCAAATTTATAATTTAACTGTATCTTAGCTCCAAAGTATTGAGATAACTCTTCTTTAATTTTAGAAATATCTGTTCCATTAAGTTCTTTAGCTGAAAAAAGCTCTGCTTTTATCTCGCCTCTAGCTTTCGAACATACCTCTACAAAATCACTTAAAATTTTTTCTAAATAAAAAAATCTTCTTTTTTGTATTAAAAAAACCAGAAATCTTTTTAAAAGAATATCAAAATTGTTTTTTTCAGAAATTGTTTCAATAACTCTAGTTAAATCCTCAATGCTTGTCGTGGGGTTTTTAATTAAATATCTAAATTCTTCACTCTCATTTATGAGACTACTTATTGCAACGACTTGTTCCTCTACTTTTGCTAGAGATTTATCTTCATTGGCCAGCTCAAATAATGCTTGCGCGTAACTGTTATTAGAAGCTATTGATATTTTGTTTTCGCTCAATTTATACTCTCAATTGTGAAGATGTTTAAAATTTCGCTTAGATAACATACGAATTATCAGTCTTCAAGGCTCAGATTGTGAAAAATGGCAAGATTTAATGGGCTAATTGAAGCTGATAGGGTCAACATCAACTGAAAGTTTCATTCCTTTGGAGAGT
Organism: uncultured Pelagibacteraceae bacterium; assembly: GCA_902589315.1. GTDB lineage: Bacteria > Pseudomonadota > Alphaproteobacteria > Pelagibacterales > Pelagibacteraceae > Pelagibacter. The sequence continues at coordinate 55,175 of CACISK010000004.1, read as the reverse complement.
TGAAATTCTTTCAATACATCTTTCAATTTTTTCTGAATACTAGATGTTTTTTTTGCTCTTATTAATAGTCTATTTCTGAATTTTTGATTAATTCTATATATTGGGGCGTTTACGGGTCCTAAAATTTTTGCATCTATAGACTTTGATAAAATATTTTTAAGTTTTGCGGCATCTATATCTAATTTTTTTTCATTTGATGAAGATAAAATTAAAGCGATAAATCTTTCGTAGGGAGGTAAATTATTCTTTTTTCTTAAATTTAATTCATTTTCTAAAAATTTAAAAGGATCTTCGTTTGTAATTTGATTTATAACTTCTGGTTTTAAGTTATATGTTTGGAAATAAATATTTGCTGGCTTACCAGTTCTGCCCGCTCTTCCAGATAACTGGTGGTAAAGTTGTAAATTTTTTTCAGTGCTCCTAAGATCGTGTCCTTGAGAAGTTAAATCAATATCTAACACAACAATACAATTCAATTTTGGAAAGTGAAATCCTTTTGATATTAATTGAGTACCTACAAGAATGTCTATTTCACCAGATATAATTTTATTCAATTTATCTTTACCAGATGCTTTATTCATTGTGTCACTGGAAAAAATTATTGTTTTTTTATTAGGGAATAAGTTTTTAACCTCTTCTGCAATTTTTTCTACTCCAGGTCCACTAAATACAAACTCACAAACATCTCCTTTTTTACAATCTCTATTTAATTTTGATTTATATCCGCAGTAATGACACAAAAGAATTTTTTTATTTTTGTGAAATACTAAATTTATAGAGCACCTAGGGCATGTAAAAACATTTAAACATTTTTTACATAAAACGTAGGGTGCAAAACCTCTTCTATTTATGAAGAAGAGAATTTGATCTTTTCTATTTAAATGTTCTTTTACTTTTTCAATAGTTTTAAGAGATATAGAACTTTTGGTCGCTAGTTGATTTTGATAAAGATCTATAACATGGTGTTTGGGCAAATTCGCACCTTTATATCGATTAAGCAATCTTGAGTAATTATATTTTTTAATTTTAATATTTTCATATGTTTCGATTGATGGAACTGCAGTTACTAAATTTATTGGAATATTTTCATGTTTAGCTCTTGATATTGCCATATCTCTAGCATTATAGATAATTCCTTCATCTTGTTTGTAAGATTGATCGTGTTCTTCATCTACGGTAATTAAACCCAATTTTTTAAATGGTAGAAATAAAGATGATCTTGCTCCAATAGCTACTTTTATTCTGCCTGAGGATAAACCATTCCATATAATTTTTCTTTTTTTTGGACTTACTTTTGAATGCCAAACTGCAGCTTCGAATCCAAAATAAGATTTAAATTTTTTTTCAAATTCATTTGTTAACCCTATTTCGGGCAATAAAATTAGAGCTTGTGATCCAATATTTAGAATTTTTTCAATAGCTTTAAAATAAACTATTGTTTTGCCTGAACCTGTTGTTCCTTGAAGTAAATGAACTCTAAAACCACAATCATATTTTGATAATTCTTTATAAGCGTTATTTTGTTCTTCAGAAAGTTGATAAATTTTTTTTTCATTTGATGCATCGTATTTTAATAGATCTTTGTCATTATTTATTTTTAAATTTTCGTCATTAATCAAATGTAGTTTTAAACACATTCCTAGAGGTACAAGATTGTAGTTAGAAAACCACTTTAGAAAATTGATTGTATTTTTACTTAGCGGTTCAATTTCAATTTTTTCAGTTATAGATTTTAATTTAAATTCTTTCTTATTCTTTTCTTCAAAAATATCCCAAATTACACCAATAATATTTTTCTTACCAAAAGGCACTTTTACATAATCTCCTGGTTTTAATTTAATATTACTTAGATATGTAAATGGATGATCAAATATATTAGGCAATAGAACAGGATATTTCATAAATTAATTATGATATATATTATGAATGTATCTGTCTTTTATCTACAGATAATGCCGCTTCTTTTATAGCTTCTGAAAATGTTGGGTGTGCGTGACATGTTCTTGCGATATCTTCTGAACTGGCCCCAAACTCCATTGCAACGGACATTTCTGCAATCATTTCTCCTGCATGTGGACCAATTATATGTACACCAAGTACTTTATCAGTTGATTGATCTGCCAAAATTTTTACAAAACCCTCTGGTTCATCAATTGCTTTGGCTCTCGAATTTGCCATAAAAGGGAATTTACCAATTTTATAACCAATGTTTTCTTTTTTTAATTGCTCCTCAGTTTTACCAACATAAGCTACCTCTGGGGATGTATAAACAACTCCAGGAATAATATCATAATTCACATGACCTGATTGGCCTGCTATAAGTTCTGCAACGGCAATCCCTTCTTCTTCGGCTTTATGAGCTAACATAGGACCATCAATAACATCTCCTATTGCGTATATATTTTTAATATTTGTCTCAAAATTTTTATTTACTTTAACTCTTCCTTTTTCATCTAAAGCTACACCAACTTTATCTAAATTTAAATTTTTAGTATAAGGTCTTCGTCCAACAGAAATTAAAACAACATCAACATCATGTTTAACTTTTTGACCATCATTTTGTGAAGTCTCCACCGTTACACCATTAGAGTTTTTAGTTATTTTATCAACTTTAGTATTAAGGTTGAATTTTATACCTTGCTTCTTTAATATTTTCATAAATTCATTTGAAATATCTCGATCCATTCCGGGAGTGATGTGGTCTAAAAATTCTACAACTGTAACTTCAGTACCAAGTCTTGACCAAACTGATCCCATTTCTAATCCTATATATCCTCCTCCGACAACAATCATTTTATTAGGAAGCTTGGGAATAGATAGGGCTCCAGTTGAAGAGAGAATTCTTTCTTCATCGAAATCTACTCCAGGCAATGAAACTGGCTCTGATCCTGTACTGATTATTGTTTTATCAGTTTGAATTATTTTAGTACCTTCTGAGCCCTCAATTTTTATTGAATTTTTGTTCTCAAATGAACCTTTGCCTTTAAAATATGTGACTTTGTTTTTTTTGAATAAAAATTCCACTCCTTTAGTCAAAACTGTTACAGCTTTGTCTTTATTTTTCATCATTTTATCTAAATTAAGTTTTATTTCTCCAGTCTCAATTCCAATTTTTTCAAAATTTTTAGCACTGTGAAATTTTTCAGATAAATTAAGTAAACTTTTTGATGGAATGCATCCTATATTTAAGCATGTTCCTCCTAGAGACCCTCTAGACTCTATGCATGCTGTTTTAAGACCAAGTTGAGACAATCTAATTGCACAAACATATCCTCCAGGGCCACCACCAATTACTGTAACGTCAAATTTTTCTGGCATATTATAAATTTAAAAACAACCTTCTTGGGTCTTCTAAGTTTTCTTTAACAGTTTTTAAAAAACTTACAGATTCTTTTCCATCAATTATTCTATGATCATAAGACAATGCTAAAAACATTATAGGTCTAGCCTTTATCTCACCATCAACAACAATGGGTCTTTCAACAATATTATGCATTCCAAGAACTGCTGACTGTGGAGGGTTTAAAATAGGAGTAGATAACATTGATCCATAAACACCTCCGTTGCTAATTGTAAATGTTCCCCCTTGAAGATCCTCTATAGTAAGACTACCATTTTTTGCTTTGTCTGACAGATCTTTTATGTTTTTTTCAATGTCCGCAAAAGACATTTCATCAGCATTTTTTAATACCGGAACTACTAATCCTTTTTCAGTTCCGACTGCAAAGCTTACATTATAATAATTTTTATAAACCATTTCCTCATTTTCAACTTCAGCATTTATTGCAGGAAATAATTTTAATCCAACTACACAAGCTTTTACAAAAAAGGACATAAAGCCGAGTTTAATTCCATAACTATTTTGGAAATCTTCCTGGTTATCTTTTCTCATTGAAATTATATTTGACATATCAACTTCATTAAACGTTGTGAGCATAGCGGCATTATTTTGAGCTTCTTTTAAACGTTTAGCAATCGTTTGTCTTAGTCTTGACATTTTAATTCGTTCTTCTTCACCGTATTGAATTTTTCTTTCGTTAGGTTCAGGATTAGTTCCCATTAAACTTATTAAATCACCTTTTAAAATTCTTCCATCTTTACCTGTACCTTTTACTTCATCTAAATTAATTTTATTTTCAACAACCATTTTTCTTACGGCAGGAGAAAGTGTTTTATTCTGTTTAATAGATTTGGTTTCTTCAACTTCATTAGTTAATACCAATGGTTCTTCATCAAGCAACAAAGGCTCTTGAGTTTTTTTTGCATCTTTTTTCTTTTCGATTTCTAAATTTATCACATTATTTTTTTCAACATTTTCTTTAATTGGCTCAACTTCCTTTTCTTTTTTAAGAGCGCTACCTTCTGAAATCATTCCTAATACGGTTCCAACCTCAACTGTATCACCATCTTTTGAATTGATCTCTGATATGACACCACTTGCAGGTGCAGGAACTTCTAAGTTTACTTTGTCAGTCTCTAATTCTACTACAGCTTCATCAGCAACAACGTTATCACCTTTTTTCTTTAACCATTTTGTGACAGTTGCCTCTGTAATACTTTCTCCTAAAACTGGAACTAATATTTTTTCACTCATTTATTCAAATACTTTATTTATAATTTCTTGTTGTTCGGAATTGTGTCTTCTTGCATAACCTGTAGCAGGTGTAGCATCTGGACTTCTTCCAATGTAAGAAATTGCACTGTTTTTAGCCTTAATAGTCTCTAATGTCCATTGTATATAATCTCTAACAGCAAACCAAGCACCCATATTTTTAGGCTCCTCTTGGCACCAATAAAATTTTGTATTTTTTGCAAATGGTTTTAGCTCTTTAACCAAACTTTTTGCAGGGAAAGGATATAGTTGTTCAATTCTATACAAAATTACATCATTTATTTTTAGTTTCTCTCTTGCCGCAAGAAGATCAAAATAAATTTTTCCGGAGCACAATATAACTTTTCTAATTTTTTTATCTTCTTTTAACTTAATAAAACCTTTTTGCTTACTATCTCTAGCATGATCCCATAGCACTCTATGGAAAGAATTTTGTTTACTAAAATCCTCTAAATTTGATACACAATATTTGTTTCTTAAAAGTGACTTAGGTGTCATTATGATTAATGGTTTTCTAAAATCACGGTGCATCTGTCTTCTTAAAGCATGAAAATAATTTGCAGGTGTAGTGCAATTCATAACTTGTAAATTATCATTTGCACATAATTGTAAAAATCTCTCTAATCTTGCAGAGGAGTGTTCTGGACCTTGTCCTTCATAACCATGGGGTAATAACATAACTAGTCCTGATGCTCGTTTCCACTTTCTTTCACCAGATGATATAAATTGATCAATAATTACTTGAGCACCATTTGCAAAATCGCCAAATTGAGCTTCCCAAATTGTCAATGTATTCGGTTCTACTAAACTATATCCATATTCAAATCCTAAAACTGCAAGTTCAGATAAAAAACTATCTACAATTTCAAAATTTTTTTGGTTACTAGATATATTGTTTAAAGGTATGTACCTTGAATTATCAATTTGATTTCTTAAAACTGAGTGTCTTTGACTAAAGGTGCCTCTACCTGAGTCCTGACCTACTAACCTTACTGGATAACCTTCAACTAATAATGAACCAAATGCCAAGGACTCAGCTGTTGCCCAATCAATACCTGAACCTTCATTAATAGTTTTTTTTCTATTTTCCATGATTTTTGTTATGGTTTTGTGAATATTTTTATCAGTTGGAAAAACATGTATTCTGTCAGAAATATTATTTAAAATTTTCAAATCTGATCCAGTCACACCTCTTTTATCTTTACCTCTTTCGGGTTTATATCTCGACCAAGTTCCCTCAAACCATCTAATTTTAGGTTTATAATCTTTCGCATTTTTAAATTGATCATCTAATAAATTTTTAAAATCAACAATTTGCTGATCTAAATCTTGTTTCGAAAAAAGCCCTTCATTTACAAGCTTTTCACCATAAATTTTAATTGTAGATGGATGAGATCTAATTTTTTTGTACATAAGTGGTTGGGTGAAAGATGGCTCATCTCCCTCATTATGTCCAAATCTTCTGTAACATATTAAATCAATTACAACATCACGATTAAATTTTAATCTAAATTCAGTTGCTATTCTAGTTGCATAAACTACTGCCTCAGGGTCATCTCCATTAACATGGATGATTGGTGCATCAACCATTTTACCTACGTCAGAAGGATAAGGAGAAGATCGCGCAAATCTAGGACTTGTTGTAAATCCAATTTGGTTGTTAACAATAATATGGATTGTCCCTCCAGTGTTATGACCAGGAAGTCCAGACATTGCAAAGCACTCTGCTACTATTCCTTGTCCTGCAAATGCTGCATCACCGTGAATTAATATTGGTATAACTTTATTTCTTTGTTTGTCTTTGTGGAAAAATTGTTTAGCTCTAGTTTGCCCAAGAACAACAGGATTGACCGCCTCTAAGTGTGAAGGATTATCTGTTAAACTTACGTGTACAGGATTTCCATCAAATTCTCTATCAGATGAAGCTCCTAAATGGTATTTTACATCTCCAGCGCCATCTTCTGATCCATCCATTTCACCAGCAAATTCATTAAAAATTCTTTTATAAGATTTTTGTAAAACGTTTGCTAAAACATTTAGTCTTCCTCTATGTGACATTCCTATTTTAACTTCTTTTATTTTAGATTGTCCTCCAATTTTTATAATTTGCTCAAGAGCAGGTATTAAACTTTCTCCACCATCTAAACCAAATCTTTTAGTGCCAACATATTTTGTGTTTAAAAATTTTTCAAATCCCTCTGCTTGTATTAATTTATTTAAAATTGCTTGCTTTCCATTTTTTGTAAACTTGAGTGCATTCTCGTCTTTTTCAACTCTATCTCTAAACCACATTCTCTCAGTTGGATTTGAAATATGCATGTATTCATAACCTATGGGACCACAATAAGTTTTTTTTAAAAACTTAAGTATTTCTCTAATATTTGCACTTTTTTTATTTATTATTCCGTTTAGAAAAATTTCTTTGTCATAATCTTCTTTTTTAAAACCATAGTACTCAGGATGTAATTCGTCTAAATATTCTGACTTCATCAATTCTAAAGGATCTAATTTTGATAATAGATGTCCCCTTAAGCGATAAGCTCTTATCAAGGCTACGGCACTTATTGAATTTTTGTTTGAATTTGCAATTACTTGGAAATTGAACTTGCTAGAATTATCTTTGTTTTTTTCATTTTCTTTGGCTGTTTTCTCAACATCTTCTATATTTATTTTTTTTGAGAAAGGTTTCCACGACGGTCCATTTATCTCATCGACTAATATCTTCATATCCTCATCTACACTTGAGAAATATTCAATCCAACTTTCAGATAGAGATGGATCTTTATTTATAAATTTTACATACATTTCCTCAATAAATGCACTATTCGCCTTATTTAGAAATGATGTTTTTTTATATTCCAGATTTTTAGGAGAGCTCATTTTATTTTAATATAATACTAAATTTTGTTTTCAATTGGACAATTTATTTAACAATGTTTTTCCAATTTCTGACGGGGATGTGGCAACTTCTATACCACAATCTTCCATTTTTTTGATCTTATCTTTGGCCCCGCCTTTGCCACCTGATATTATGGCGCCTGCATGTCCCATTCTTCTACCCGGTGGTGCTGTAACACCTGCAATAAAACCAACCATGGGTTTTTTTATTTCATGGTTTTTTACAAATTCAGCTGCTTCTTCTTCAGCTGATCCTCCTATTTCACCAATCATTAAAATTGATTTAGTTTCCTCATCCTTTAAAAATAAATCTAAACAATCAATGAAGTTCGTACCATTTATTGGATCACCACCTATACCTATACATGTTGATTGCCCCAAATCATTCTCTGTAGTTTGTGCGACAGCCTCATAGGTCAAAGTTCCAGATCTTGATACAATACCAACAGAACCCTTTTTATGTATATTTCCTGGCATTATTCCGATCTTGCATTCATCAGGAGTAATTATCCCCGGACAATTGGGACCGATTAATCTTGATTTTGAATTAAGTAACTTTTTTTTAACCTTAATCATATCAAGAACTGGTATACCCTCAGTGATACAAACGATTAATTCTAAGTTAGCTTCAATGGCCTCTATGATTGCTGCGGATGCAAATTTTGCAGGAACATAAATCATAGTTGCGTTGGCACCAGTTTTATCTACTGCTTCCTTTACTGTATTAAACACTGGTCTATCTAGATGAGTTTGACCACCTTTTTTTGGTGTAACTCCTCCGACTAAATTTGTTCCATATTTAATTGCTTGCTCTGAATGAAAAGTTCCGTGACTACCCGTAAAACCTTGGCAAATTAACTTTGTGTTTTTATTAACTAAAACTGACATTTATTTAATAGCCTCAACAATTTTTTTAGCAGCATCCGATAAATCAGACGCAGAAATTAACTCGAGACCTGAATTATCAAGTATTTTTTTTCCCTCTTCAAAATTTGTTCCAGCCAATCTTACAACTAAGGGAACATTCATTTTTATTTCTTTTGCTGCATCCACAACACCTTGGGCAAGAACATCACATCTCATTATTCCACCAAAAATATTAATCAATATTCCTTTAACATTTTTATCTGATAAAATTATTTTAAAAGCAGCCGCCACTTTTTCTTTAGAAGCACCACCACCAACATCTAAAAAATTTGCTGGCTCCTTTCCATATAATTTAATTATGTCCATAGTTGCCATCGCAAGCCCAGCTCCATTAACCATGCATCCAATTGTTCCATCAAGTTTAATGTATGCTAAATCATGCTTGCTAGCTTCTATCTCTGTTTCTTCTTCTTCATTGAGGTCTCTCAACTCAATTAGCTCTGGATGTCTGAATAAAGCATTTCCATCAAAATTCATTTTTGCATCTAAACAAATCAACTCTTTTTCTTTTGTTAAAATTAAAGGATTAATTTCAATTAGATTAGCATCCGTTTCTATAAATAATTTGTATATGGACTTGATTAGACTAATTCCTTTTTCTTTTGTTTTTTCATCTATATTAAAAATACTTATTATTTTATTACAATTTTCATTAGATATTTCGTTATCTAAATCTACTTTTGTTGTTAAAATTTTCTCAGGAGATTTGATTGCGACTTCCTCTATATCCATACCCCCTTGATCACTTGAAATAAAAGCTATCTTTGAGCTCGCACGATCTACAACGCAAGACAAATAAAATTCTTTATCAATGTTAGATGAAACTTCGACATATAATCTTTTAACAATTCTTCCACTAGGTCCTGTCTGATGAGTGATTAATTTTTTTCCAAGCAAGGATTTTGCCTCTGTTTCAAGACTTTTTAAATCGTTTACTATTTTAACTCCACCAGCTTTACCTCTGCCTCCAGCATGAATTTGTGCTTTCAACACATATTTATCAGTTTTTAGATTTTTAGCTTTTTCCAATAATTCATTTACATCTAAAGCATAAACTCCATCTGGAACTTTAGCTCCATATTTTCTTAGTATATTCTTTGCTTGGTGTTCGTGAATATTCATTAACTAGTTATTTAAACTAGGATCAATTTTGGATGCAGCTTCCCATAATTTTTTTACAGCATCTACTGAGTTATTAAACTCAGATTTTTCATTTTCATCTAGCTCAATTTCTTCGATTTTTTCTATACCGTTCTTTCCAACAATTACTGGCACTCCAGCGTAAATATTGCTTATTCCGTATTGTCCATTTAAATGAGCAGCACAAGGGAGCATTTTTTTGCTATCTTTTAAGTATGCTTCTGCCATTTCAACACCTGACGCTGCTGGTGCATAAAATGCTGAACCTTTTTCTAAATATTTAACAATTTCAGCACCTCCATCTCTAGTTCTTTGATTTATACTCTCTAATTTATCTTTTGATATTTTTCCTTCTTTGACTAAATCTAATAATGGTTTTCCTGAAACTTTTGTAAATCTTGGTAGAGGAACCATAGTATCTCCATGTCCTCCCATTACTATTGCCTCAATTTCTCCAACAGGTATATTTAACTCTAAAGATAAAAACAGTTTAAATCTCGATGTGTCTAATATTCCGGCCATTCCAACAACTTTGTTAGGGGATAGTCCAGAAAATTTTTGAAAAGCCATAACCATTACATCTAATGGATTTGTAATACATATAACAAAGGCATTTGGTGCATGCTGCTTTATACCTTCAGCAACCTGTTTTATAATTTTTAAATTTATTCCTAATAAATCATCTCTACTCATTCCTGGTTTTCTTGGAACACCAGCTGTAATAATGATTACATCTGAATTTTTTATATCTTCATAATTATCAGTACCTGAAAATTTTACATTAAATCCATCAACGGATGAAGACTGTGCAATATCTAATGCTTTACCTTTAGCAATTCCACTTGCTACGTCAAATAGTACTACTTCATCAACAAGCTCCTTTAGTCCAATTAAATGTGCTAAAGTTCCACCTATTTGTCCAGCTCCTATTAATGATATTTTTGACATTTTACTATTTCATTGTTGGCATTACAAATTCAGGATCTGATCTAACACCTGAAGGCCATCTTGAAGTAATTGTTTTTAATTTAGTATAAAATCTAACTCCTTCTGGCCCATGCATATGTTGATCTCCAAATAATGATCTCTTCCATCCACCAAAACTATGAAAAGCAACAGGCACAGGGATAGGGATATTAATTCCAACCATTCCTACTTTAATTTGATTTGCAAATGTTCTTCCTGCATCTCCATCTCTTGTATAAATACTTGTTCCATTACCAAACTCATGGTCATTAATTAAATTTAATGCTTCGTTAAAATCTTTAGTTCTGACAACAGATAATACAGGTCCAAATATCTCCTCTTTATAAATTCTCATATCTTTTTTAACATTATCGAATAAGCAACCACCAATATAATAACCGTCTTCATAGCCTTGAAGTTTGATATCTCTTCCATCAACCACAAGGTCTGCTCCTTCTTTAATACCTAAATCAACATAACCTCTTACTCTTTCAAGATGCTCTTTTGTTACTAAAGGACCCATTTCAGAATTCTTATCCATGCCTGGTCCAATTTTTAAAGCTTCCACTTTTTTAGATAATTCATCGACTAGTTTGTCACCTACATTACCAACAGCAACAGCAACAGATTGAGCCATACATCTTTCTCCTGCAGACCCATATGCTGCACCCATTAGACCGTTTACTGCTTGATCTAAATCACAATCTGGCATGACAACACAATGATTTTTAGCTCCTCCAAGAGCTTGAACACGTTTTTCATTTTTGGCTGCATTTTCATAAATGTATTTAGCAATAGGTGTTGATCCAACAAAACTTACTGCGGATATATCTTTATGTTCCAAAATTGCATCTACAACTTCTTTATCTCCATTAACAACATTCAAAACCCCATCTGGTAAACCAGCTTCACTAAATAGCTCTGCAAGTTTTAATGGACAAGATGGATCTTTTTCAGAAGGTTTTAATACAAATGTATTTCCGCAAGCTATTGCCATTGGAAACATCCACATTGGAACCATTGCAGGAAAATTAAATGGTGTAATACCTGCACATACACCTAATGGCTGTCTCACTGACCAGCTATCAATGTTTGTACCTACATTTTCTGTAAAGTCACCTTTTAACATTTGTGGAATTCCACATGCAAATTCAACTACCTCTAAACCTCTTGTGAGAGAACCTTTGGCATCTTCATAAACTTTTCCATGTTCTGATACAATCATCTTGGCTAGCAAGTCAGAATTTTTTTCAATTATTTCTTTGTATTTAAATATTATTCTAGCTCTTTGTATTGGAGTTACATTTGACCATGTCTCAAATGCTTTTTTTGCTTTTTGTACTGCTAAATCAAGATCTTGTTTTGTACCAAGTCTAACCTCAGACTCTTGTTTGCCTATAGCAGGATTAAATACTTTTCCTTTTCTATCAGATGTACCTGAAACAATTTTACCATCGATAAAATGCTCAATTAAATTCATGGATGTATTTAAATAAGTAATTATGTGGTTGCAAGCATTTTCTTTATCTCAGCAATAGCTTTTGCTGGATTTAATCCTTTTGGACATGCGTTAGTGCAGTTCAAAATCGTATGGCATCTATAAAGTTTAAGTTCATCTGCAACCTTTTGAAGTCTTTCCTTTCTATCCTCGTCTCTGCTATCCATTATCCATCTATAAGCTTGTAATAAAACTGCAGGACCTAAATACTTATCACCATTCCACCAATAGCTAGGACATGAAGTAGAACAACAAGCACACATTATACATTCATAAGCTCCATCAAGTTTAGCTCTATCTTCTTGAGATTGATGAATTTCTGTTGTTTCACTTTTTGAATTATTTTTTAACCAAGGCTCAATAGATTGGTATTGTTTATATAATCCACTTAAGTCTCCTATTAAATCTTTTTTTACTTTTAAGTGAGGCAAAGGGTATATATCTATATCTCCCTTAATTTCTGCATGTGGCTTAGTGCATGCAAGACCATTTTTTCCACCCATATTCATTGCACATGAACCACAAACTCCATGCGCACAAGATCTTCTATATGCAAGTGTTGGATCAATTTCGTTTTTAATTTTATTTAGTATATCTAAAACTTTAGATGGACAATTATCCATATCTACTTCATATGTGTCTATCCTTGGGTTCTCTCCAGTGGATGGATCCCATCTATAAACATTTACTTTTCTAATATTCTTTGAACCAGTTTTGTCTTTAAAATATTTACCTTTATTAACTTTTGAGTTTTGTGGTAAATTTAATTGAACCATTAATACACTCTTTCTTGAGGAGGAAAATATTGGACTTCATTTGTTAGTGTTGAAGTATGTACATCTCTGTATTCAATTTTAGTATTTTTTCCATCACACCAAGATAATGTATGTTTCATAAATTTTTCATCATTTCTTTTCGGATAATCTTCACGAGCATGAGCTCCTCTGCTTTCTTTTCTGTGATATGCAGAATCTACCGTTGTTATCGCTTGTCTAATTAAATTATCAAACTCTAAAGTCTCAACTAAATCAGTATTGAATACCAATGATTTATCTTTAACAGAAATCGACTCCATGCCGTCATAAGTTTTTCTGATCTCATCTACACCCTCTTTAAGGTTCTTTTCAGTTCTAAATACAGCACATTTAGACTGCATTGTTTTTTGCATCGCCAGTCTAAGTTCAGCAGTTCCATTATCTCCCTCTGCATACCTTAGTTTATCAAATCTATTTAGACATTTTTCAGTTTCACTTTCACTAACTTCTTCGTGAGGCGTACCAGGTTTTACCAATTCCGCTGCTCTCTTTGCTGCTGCTCTTCCAAAAACAACCAAGTCAATAAGTGAATTTGAACCTAATCTATTTGCTCCATGCACAGATACACACGCAGCCTCACCAATCGCCATCAAACCTGGGACTGTTTTTTGAGACCCATTTACTGTTAAAACTTCAGCTTTATAATTTGTTGGTATACCGCCCATATTATAATGAACTGTTGGAACAACTGGTATTGGTTCTTTAGTTACATCTACATTTGCAAATAATCTTGCTGCCTCAGTAATGCCTGGCAATCTATCTTCAATAACTTTTTTATCTAAATGACTTAAATACAAATGAACATGGTCTTGATCTTTACCAACACCTCTTCCCTCATTTATTTCAATTGACATTGATCTGCTAACTACATCTCTTGATGCAAGATCTTTAGCGTTAGGAGCATATCTTTCCATAAATCTCTCACCTTTAGAGTTTACCAAATATCCACCTTCACCTCTTACACCTTCAGAAATAAGTGTTCCATGTCCATATATTCCTGTTGGGTGAAATTGTACAAACTCCATATCTTGAAGAGGTAATCCAGCTCTTAATACCATTGCATTACCATCACCAGTACAAGTATGTGCGGATGTTGCTGAGTAATACACCTTCCCATATCCCCCTGTGGCTATAATTGTTATGTGAGATCTAAAACGATGAATAGTTCCGTCATTTAAATTCCAAGCAATTAAACCTTTGCATTGTCCATCTTTCATAATTAAGTCTAATGCAAAATATTCTATAAAAAATTCTGTGTTATGTTTAAGTGCTTGACCATACAATGTATGAAGAATTGCATGACCAGTTCTGTCTGCTGCAGCACAAGTTCTTTGTACAATTCCATTTCCATAATTTTTTGTCATTCCTCCAAATGGTCTTTGATAAATTTTTCCGTCTTCAGTTCTGCTAAAAGGAACACCATACTTTTCTAATTCTAATACTGCTTTTGGAGCTTCCTTACACAAATATTCAATACTATCTTGATCGCCTAACCAATCTGCTCCTTTTACAGTATCGTACATATGCCAACGCCAATCATCTTCTCCCATATTTCCAAGGGCTGCTGAAATTCCACCTTGGGCAGCTGATGTATGACTTCTAGTTGGAAAGACTTTAGAAATGCATGCAGTTTTTAATCCAGCTTCACTTAAGCCAACTGCAGCTCTTAGGCCAGAACCTCCAGCACCAAGCACAACGACATCGTATTCATGATCTATAATATTATAAGATTTCATATAGTTAGTTTAAATACCGCAAATATTGTAATTAAAGGAATTGTTATAGCAAAAAAATTTAAAGCTTTGTTTGCGGCATTTTTGATTTTTTCGTCTTTAATATAGTCTTCAAAAACCTCACTTATGCTTAATGCCGAGAAAAAGTAAGCAAAAATAAGAAAAAGACTAAATATGAACTTTGAAGGTTGAGAAGTTAGAAAAGTTAATATCTCTAAGTAACTTTTATCGTAAATACTAACCAAATTTAAAGCAAACCATAACATCAAAGGTACTAATATAAGAGAACTCACTTTTAGAAATACCCACTTTTTTGTTACTGATCTCATTACAATAAATTTCTTCCTATTAAATAAATTGAAACGGTTAATACAAAAGATCCAAATATTACAATCAAGCCAGTAATCTTTGTAGTTTTTAATTCGAATCCATAACCAAAATCCATTATTAAATGTCTTATCTCACTTAAGATTTGAAAACTAAAAGACCATGTAATACCCAATATGAAAAATTTTCCAATAATAGATTGGAGGAATAATTTTATAAATTCATGACTTCCTTCGCTAAATGAAAAAAATATAAAAAAAATACAAATTAAAGTTATTGCTAATATATTTATTATTCCTGTAATTCTATGAGATATTGAAACTAAAGATGAAACATGCCATCTATAAATTTGAATATGAGGAGATAAAGGATTATTTTCCATTTTGATGTGCTTTCATTATTGTTTCTGCAATTTCAACAGAATTTAATGCGGCGCCTCTTAATAGGTTATCTGAAACGATCCACAAGTTAATTGAATTCTCTTTTGTTTTATCATCTCTAATTCTTGAGATAAATGTTTCATCACTACCAGTTGCTTCTATTGGTGTACTATATCCGCCATTTTCTCTTTTATCTATAACTCTACAACCATCAGCATTATTTAATGCTTCTCTGATTTGTTCTAGAGAATAAGGATTTTCAAACTCTATATTTACTGACTCTGAATGTGATACTAGAACAGGAATTCTAACGCACGTAGCTGTTAGCTCTATATTATTGTCCAGTATTTTTTTTGTTTCATTAGTCATTTTCAATTCTTCTTTTGTGTATCCATCATTCGAAAAAACATCAATTTGAGGAATTATATTGAAAGCTATTTGTTTAGTAAAATTTTTAGATTGAACAGAATTTCCATCAAGATAAGATTTAGTTTGTTCAATCAATTCATCCATAGGTGCTTTTCCGCCTCCAGAAACAGATTGATAGGTAGAAACTATCACCCTTTTTATTTTATATAAATCATGTAATGGTTTAAGAGCTAATACTAACTGAGCTGTTGAGCAGTTAGGATTTGCCACAATATTTTTTTTCATTTCATTAATTTTTTCTGCATTCACTTGAGGCACAATAAGTGGAACATCGGGGTCCATTCTAAAAAAACTGGAATTATCAATTACAGTTGTTAATTTTGCTGCATTTTCTGCATATTGTTCTGCAATTTTACCGCCAGCTGCAAAAAAAGTTATATTTGCTTTTGAAAAATCATATTTTTCAAGATCATGGACTTCGTAATCTTTACCTTTAAAACTTATTTTTTTTCCAGCACTATTAGAAGAGGCTACTAAAAAAAGGTTATCAAATTTAATATCTTTTTTTTCTATAACTTCTAGAGTCTTTCTTCCAACATTACCGGTTGCACCGATGATAGCTATATTAGTCATTTAAAGATTTATACTAAATGAAAGGTAAATCGCAAACTGTTCCATCAAAACTATTGCCATTTATATCAATTTTGAATGTTTGCGAAGCTTCAAAATATGGTTTTTTGACCATTGCAATGCCAATAACTTGCTTAAATGTAGGATTATAACAACCTGACCTTAGGTCTCCAATAATATTATTTTTTTCATCAATTAAATTCATTGACCCTGTAACACTTATTTCTTCAGCATTTATTTTTACACCCATTAATTTCTTCTTAATTCCTTCAGCTTTAATTTTTTTTAATGCATCTTTTCCAATAAAATCTATCCCAGTATCTAAATTTACATATTTATCAAATCCGCACTCAAATGGATTATCATGGATGTCAATATCATTTCCCCACGAGAGTAAAGAACTTTCAATTCTTTCGACTAAATTTGGACATCCTGGTTTAACATTAAATTCTCCACCAACTTCAAATAACTTATCATATAAAGCCAATCCAGCTTCTGTGTGTTCCATATAAACTTCAAATCCACCTTGTTTCGACCAGCCAGATCTTGCAATTAAATGTTCTGCACCACCAAACTCGAAGTATCCAAACCCAAAAAATTTTAATTCATTTATTTTTGGACCTAATACTTTCTCCATTAATTGGAATGATTTTGGACCTTGGACTGAAAAAATATCCACATCTGGTTCTGAAATCTCTACTTCAAAATTATAACCAATTGCTAAACCTTTCGCATAAAGCCCAACATCTGAATCTGATAAAGATATCCACCATTTTTCATCAGATAATTTTAAAACAACAGGATCATTTATTATTCCACCTTTATTGTCAATTATTGGACAATAATAACATCTTCCTTCTTTTGCTTTTGTTAGATCTCTACAAGTCATCATCTGAACCAATTTAGATGAATCTTTACCAGAAATTTCAAGTTGTCTTTGTACAGCTGCGTCCCAAACTTGAACATCTTCTTTTAAATGATGGTATAGACTTTCTATACTTCCAAATGAGGCTGGTAATAACATATGGTTATAAACAGTATAAGAAGTTACACCTTGTTTTTCTACTCTTGAAGTGTATTTCGTTCCTCTAAGCCGTCTAGATTTTGCAATATAAAAATTTTTCATATTTTTTAGCTTAGTGTCATCTTTTTATGAGTTTGTAAAGAAAGTAAGTTATAAATTTTAAAAATTTTAGCTAAACTCTTTTGCTCTTTTCCTCAATTCGAATTTTTGGATTTTGCCTGTTGATGTTTTTGGAAGTTCACAGAAGTCTATTTTTTTTGGAATTTTGAACCCTGCTAGAGTTTCTCTACAAAAATCGATTAATTCTTTTTCATTTGTCTCTTTATCTGCCACTTTCTCTATAAATGCGCATGGAACTTCTCCCCATTTCTCGTCTGGTTTTGCTACTACAGCAACAATTGAAACAGCTGGGTGCTTAGAAAGTGTGTTTTCGATTTCGATAGAAGAAATATTCTCTCCACCTGAAATAATAATATCTTTCGACCTATCTTTAACCTTGATGTATCCATCTGCATAAATAACTGCCAAATCGCCAGAGTGAAACCATCCATCTTTCATAGCCTTTTCAGTGGCCTCTTTGTCTTTAAAATACCCTTTCATAACAACATTACCTTTAATCATTATCTCGCCAATGGTTTCTCCATCCATAGGCACTGGTTTCATAGTTTCTGGATCTAAAACAACCACTCCTTCTGTGTTTGGAAACCTCACACCTTGCCTTGCTTTAATTTCATTAATTTTATCTTCTTCAAAACCATTCCATTCATCATTCCAAGCACATTGTAAAACATGTCCATATGTTTCTGTTAAACCATAGACATGCATTACCTCAAATCCTAATGCTTTCATTTTTTTGAAAATAATACTTGGAGGTGGTGCTCCAGCAGTTAAAACATAAACTTTGTTTTTTAATTCTTTGATATCATTTTGTGATGCACCTGTTATCATATTAAGTACAATAGGTGCGCCTCCAAAATGGGTAATGTCATGCTTTTCAATTAATTCAAATATTTTTTTTACATCAATAGCTCTTAAACAAACTGTTTTTCCATTTAACATTGGTATTGTCCACGGGTACCCCCATCCATTACAGTGGAACATTGGTACAACTGTTAAAAAATTTAATCTATTTGGCATATTCCAAGCAACGGCACTACCTGTTGACATTAAATAAGAACCTCTATGATGATAAACAACACCTTTTGGATTTCCAGTTGTTCCAGATGTATAACTTAAAGAAATCGCTTGCCACTCATCCTTTGGTTTTTTCCAAATATAATTTTCATCACCAGTATTTAAAAATTCCTCATATTCTCTATCACCAATTTTTTTTAATAAGGATTGATCTGCAAAATCGTCTTGAACATCAATTACAATTGGTTTGTCTTTTAAAGTTGATAAAGCCTTTTCTGCAATAGCATGTAATTGCCTGTCTATTATTAATACTTTTGCTTCACTGTGTTCTAAAATATAAGCAACAGTTTTTGCATCAAGTCTTGAATTAATTGTATTTAAAACAGCTCCTGTCATAGGAACAGAATAATGTGCCTCGAAAATCTCTGGAGTGTTAAAGGTCATAACTGAAACTGTATCTCCCTCAACAATACCAATTTTCTCTAGTGCACTTGCAAATTTGATACACCTGTTAAATACTTCCGTCCATGTAAAAGATTTTGTTTCATATACTAAAGCTTCGTAGTTTGGATAAATATCTTTCGCTCTTTCTAGAAAGCTTAGCGGCGTTAAAGGGACATAATTTGAGGGATTTTTATCTAAGTTCTGATTATATTTGTTCATCAATTAAATTTTGCGCTCATAGTATATTCACTACCAGAAATAGCAGATTTATAATGGCTCTCAGCTCTAGGCAAAATTTTATCAAAATAGTAATTTCCTGTATTTAATTTATCTTCATAAAACTCTTTATTATTTTCCAAATTTTCATAGCTTTTTCTCATTGTCTTTAGCCATATAAATGAAAGACAAAAATAACCAAAAAATCTTAAATAATCGTTACATGATGCGCTTATATCGTCTTTTGGTGTGTTACCATTAGGAGATATCCAGTCAGTGAAATCTGACAATATATTTTTTAATTCAGATATTTTTTTTACATGTTCATTTAATTTATCTACTTTTGAACAATTTTGTATTTCTGTTTCTACATATTTCATAAAATTATCAAAAACTTTTTTTTGACTTATTTTTCTAAATACAAAATCAATTGCCTGCACTGAATTAGTTCCTTCATAAATAGGTGTAATTCTATTATCTCTAAATAATTGTTCTATCCCTTGGTCTTTTGTATAACCATAGCCACCAAAAACCTGGATTGCTTCATTGGTTATTTCCATACCCATATCTGTAAAAAATGACTTAATAACAGGCGTCATAAGACCTACAATATCCGATGCATCTTTTTTTACTTCCTCCGAACTATGACTTAAGCTTACATCTACTTGCTGAGCCATCCAAAAAGATAAGGATCTTTCTCCCTCAATTATAGACTTCATATTTAATAAACTTCTTCTTATATCTGCATGCTTAATGATTAAATCTGTTTCTCCATTAGAATTATTATTTGATTTACCTTGCTTTCTCTCTTTTGAATAACTTAAAGCAGTTTGATAAGCTGTTTCAGATAGACCTAGTCCTTGTATACCGACAACGATTCTTTCTAAGTTCATCATAGTGAACATAGAATTTAAGCCTTTGTTCTCTGGTCCGATCATATAACCTTTGGCATCATCAAAACTTAATACACATGCAGGTGAACCTTTAATACCCATTTTTGATTCAATAGAAACAGTATTAACTCCATTTCTTGGACCAATTGAACCGTCATCATTAATTTCATATTTTGGTACTAAAAATAAACTTATTCCTTTCGTTCCTTTAGGAGCGTCCTGAGTTCTTGCTAAAACAAGGTGTATAATATTTTCAGTTAAATCGTGATCGCCAGATGTAATAAAAATTTTTTGTCCACTTATATTATAAGTGCCATTTTCATTTTTAATTGCCTTTGTTTTAATTAATCCTAAATCAGTTCCACACTGTGGTTCTGTTAAACACATTGTCCCACTCCATTTACCCTCAACAATCTTAGGAAGATATGTGTTTTTAATCTCTTCAGTTGCATGACTCAAAATACAGTTATACGCACCTATACTTAATTCACTATATAATTTAAATGATAAACTTGATGATGAAAGCATTTCATCAAAAAAAGCACTTACAGTTTTAGGCATTCCTTGACCACCATATTTTGGATCACAAGTTAAAGATACCCATCCATCTTCGATAAATTTTGAATATGCTTCTTTATAACCTGGAGGGGTTCTGACTACTCCATTCTCATAGACACAAGGGTTTTCGTCTCCAGCTTTTGCTAAAGGAAGAAGCATTTCTTCATTAATTTTTGCAGCTTCCTCTAAGATATCTTTTACTAGATCAGAAGTGACTTCTTTATATTTTTCAATTTCGTTATAATTTTTATTATCTTTTAGATGTTCAAATAAGAACATCATATCTTTCACAGGTGCGGAATAAACAGTCATAAATTTAATAGTATCAAAATAAGTTAATTTTTTTAATTTTGCAAATATGCAATAATCGCATCTCCCATACCAGAAGTTGAAATTTCTTTTGTTCCTTTTGACACAATATCTTTAGTTCTTAGCCCATCATCTAGTACATTTTGCACTGCTTTTTCAAGATCATCAGCTTCTTTATCTAAATCAAGAGAGTACCTCAAGGCCATTGCAAAACTCAAGATAGTTGCAATAGGATTTGCAATCCCTTTTCCAGCAATATCTGGAGCAGATCCATGAACAGGTTCATACATTGCTCTCATTTCGCCATCTTTATTTTTTGCACCCAAAGAAGCCGAAGGTAATAAACCTAAAGATCCCGTAAGCATAGACGCTTCATCTGACAACATATCACCAAACAAATTATCTGTCACAATTACATCAAATTGCTTTGGATTTCTCAAAAGTTGCATTGCACAATTATCTGCAAGCATATGATTTAACTCAACATCTTTAAATTCTTTATCGTGAAGATTTTGAACCTCCTCTTTCCATAATTGACCTGCTTCCATAACATTCGATTTTTCACAGGAAGTAACTTTATTGTTTCTCTTCTTTGCTAAATCAAATGCAACTCTGGCAACTCGTTTAATTTCTGATGAGGTATAAGTATGAGTATTTATTCCTTTACGTTCGCCATTATCAATTGGCTTGATACCTCTTGGTTCACCAAAATAAATACCACCTGTCAATTCTCTAACAATCATGATGTCTAGACCTGATACAATTTCAGGTTTTAGAGTAGATGCCTCAACTAATTGTTTAAAACAAATTGCAGGCCTCAAATTTGCAAATAATTTTAATTCTTTTCTTAGCTTAAGAAGAGCTCTCTCAGGTCTTTTGGAAAAATCTAAATTATCATATTTTGGTCCACCGACAGCTCCCAAAATAACTGCTTCACATTCTAAAGATTTATAAAATACTTCATCTGTAATCGGTGTTCCATGCTTGTCATAAGATGCTCCACCAACTAAAGCCTCTTCCATATCAAAATCAAGAGATTTATTTACATTAAACCAAGTTATAATTTTTTTAACTTCACCAATAACCTCGGGACCAATACCGTCACCTGGTAATAATAAAAATTTTCTTTTTTTGACTTTAATCATTAAATATCCAGGGCTTAGTGGATTTTAATTTTTCTTCAAATGAAATTATTTTATTAGACTTTTCCAAAGATAGGGCAATATCATCTAGTCCTTCAATTAAACATTTTTTTTTGAATTCGTCTAATTCAAATTTGATTTCTTTATTTCCAAAAATTATTTTTTGATCTGGTAAGTTTATCGCAATTTCTTCTTGTCTCTTAGAGTATTCAGAAAGTTCCTTTATTTGTTCATCATTAACTTTAATAGGTAATATTCCATTTTTAAAACAATTATTATAAAATATATCTGCGTAACTTGTACTTATAACACAAGTGATACCAAAGTCTAAAAGTGCCCATGGTGCATGTTCTCTAGATGAACCACATCCAAAATTATTCCCCGCAATTAAAATTTTAGAATTATCATATGGAGATTTATTTAAAATAAAGTCATCTACTACTTTACCTTTTTCATCATATCTCATTTCATAAAACAAATTTTTTCCTAGTCCTGTTCTTTTTATTGTTTTTAAAAATTGCTTTGGAATAATCATATCTGTATCGATATTTACAATTGGTAAATATGCAGGAATACTTTTTAATGTTGAGAATTTGTTCATTTAACTATTGTATTTTCTAACGTCATCTAAATTTCCAGATATAGCAGCTGCTGCAGCCATAGCTGGACTAACTAAATGTGTTCTTCCACCTCGTCCTTGTCTTCCTTCGAAATTTCTATTTGATGTTGATGCACATCTCTCTTCCGGCTTCAGCTTATCTGCATTCATAGCTAGACACATTGAACAACCTGGCTCACGCCATTCAAATCCAGAATTTTTAAATATTAAATCTAAACCTTCTTGCTCTGCTTGTTGTTTTACTAATCCTGAACCAGGAACTATCATTGCATTTACATGAGAAGCAATTTTTTTATCTTTTAAGATTTTCGCAGCTTCTCTTAGATCTTCAATTCTTCCATTTGTGCAACTGCCAATAAATACTTTATCAATTCTAATATCTTTTATTTTAGTGTTAGGCTTTAGACCCATATATTTTAATGATCTATTAATAGAATTTTTTCTGTCTTCGTTTTGCTCATTTTCAGGATCAGGAACAATTCCATCAATATCTATTACATCTTGAGGCGAAGTTCCCCAAGTTACCATTGGTTTAATATCTATGCCCTCAAGACTGATTTCTTTGTCAAATACTGCATCATCATCAGACTTTAATTTACTCCAATATTCTAATGCTTTGTCCCAACTTGAATTCTTTGGAGACATTGGTTTACCTTTTAAATAATTGAAAACTTTTTCATCTGGTTCTATTAACCCAGCCCTTGCACCACCTTCAATTGTCATATTGCAAATCGTCATTCTTTGCTCTACACTTAAATTAGAAATTAAGTTTCCAGCATATTCAATCACATAACCAGTACCACCAGCTGTACCAATTTTTCCAATTATTTGTAATATTACATCCTTAGATGTTACTCCAACGGGAAGAGATCCATTAACGTTTATTCTAAAATTTTTTGATTTTTTTTGAACTAAAGTCTGTGTTGCCAAAACATGTTCTACTTCTGAAGTTCCAATTCCAAATGCTAATGCTCCAAATGCTCCGTGAGTAGCTGTGTGACTATCACCACAAACGATAATAGTTCCAGGTTGTGTAAATCCTTGTTCTGGACCAATAATATGAACTATTCCTTGTCTTTTATCGTTCATTCCAAAAAGATTTATTCCAAATTCTGCACAGTTTTTTTCTAATGTCTCGATTTGTATTTTTGAATCTTCGTCGGTAATAGGCACTGATCTATCCGTTGTTGGAACATTGTGATCTGCCACTGCTAAAGTTAAAGAAGGTTGTCTAACTTTTCTATTAGAATTTCTTAAACCTTCAAATGCTTGTGGACTAGTAACCTCATGAATTAAATGTCTATCAACAAATAAAAGCGAAGTTCCATCCTCTTGTTGATGAACAAGGTGATCATTCCATATTTTATCGTATATAGTTTGAGGCATTGTAAAAAATTATTTTTTTACTTCAGGATTTTCTTTTTTTTCATCAGTTTTTTTTTCTACTGATGGGGTTTCTTCTTTAGTTTCTTTTTTTTCTTCTGGTTTTTTTGCTTTTACTTTTGGAGCATCTTTATTATTATCTTGTAGACTGTCTGCTGTTTTTTGCTCTGTGTCAGGCATAACATTTTCTTCTGTTACTTCGTGAATCTTAGTTTCCACATCTATACCTATTTTCTTTTTAATTTTTTCTGCAATTCTTGCAGATTTACCTGTTCTATCTCTCAAATAATATAACTTGGCTCTTCTAACTTTTCCTGATCTTACAACTTTAATTGTATCTACAATCGGACTATATAAAGCAAATGTTCTTTCCACACCCTCACCAAAAGAAATTTTTCTTACAGTAAAAGAAGAATTGATATCTCTATTTTTTTTCGCAATACACACACCTTCAAAATATTGAATACGATCTCTTTTTCCTTCAGTTATTCTAACTCCAACTTTAACAATATCACCTGGGAAAAATTCTGGATGCTTTCTCTCAGAAATAATTTTTTTTACTTTAGATTGATTAATTTCTTCTATTGTCTTCATTTTAATTCTCTTTAGTCTTTTTATATAATTGCCACAAATCCGGTCTTCGGACGCGTGTTATAGCCTCAGATTGAGATAAACGCCAGTCTTTAATTTTGGCGTGATCGCCTGATAATAGCACATCTGGAACACTTTTTTCCTCCCATATTTGGGGTTTTGTAAATTGAGGATACTCTAAAAGTCCGTTTTCAAAACTTTCTTCTTTAGCTGAATTTGTATTACCAAGAATACCAGGAATAAATCTTAAAATTGCATCAAGAATTACAAATGAAGCTCCTTCACCTCCAGACAAAACAAAGTCTCCTATACTTATTTCCTCAATATTTCTTGTCTTTAACAATCTTTCATCAACTCCTTCAAAGTGTCCACAAATTATATTTATTGTTTTTTCTTGAGATAGTTGTTTTGCTAATTGATGATTGAACAACTTACCCTTCGGACTTAGATAAATAATCTTTTCGCCATCTTTAACATTCTTATCTATTGATTTTGCTAATACATCTGCTTTCATTAACATACCTTCACCTCCTCCATAGGGAGTGTCATCAACAGTTTTATGTTTATCAAATGCATACTCTCTTATATCCACAGTATCTATTTTCCATTTATTCTCTGATAATGCTTTACCAAAAATACCTTGACCTAAATAACCTGGAAAAAAATCTGGATAGAGTGTGAATATACGAGCTTTTAACATTATTTTTTTTCTTCTTCCTTAGATGCTTCTGCTGGTTTAGCTTCTTCCTTAGGTGCTTCTGCTGATTTAGCTTCTTCCTTAGGTGCTTCTGCTGGTTTAGATGCATCTCCTTCTGGTTTCGCTTCTCCACCTTCGTCATCTTTTTTTCTATCTTTTTTAGGAATTGCTTTTTGAGGATTGTTTCCTTTTTCAGGCATTGGCATTATATCGTTTTCTCCCAATAACCTTGCAACTCTTGTCGTTGGCTGAGCTCCTTGACCTAACCAATATTTAATTCGCTCAGAATCTAAGCCAATTCTTTCCTTTTTATCCTTAGGTAATAACGGATTATAGAAACCTAATTTTTCTATAAACCTTCCGTCTCTTGGAAATCTACTATCAGCAACAACAATTTTATATACTGGCCTTTTTTTAGTACCTCCCATTGATAGTCTCATTTTTAACATTACTTATATCTCCTTTATTTTAATTGATTAAATAGTTCAGGCGGGATCCCTTTATCCGCCATTCCTTTCATGTTTCCTTTAGACATTTTTTTCATCATTTCTGACATCATCTTAAATTGTTTTAACAACTTATTGATAGTGGCAATGTCTGTACCTGAGCCATTAGCAATTCTTTTTTTTCTTGATCCATTTATAATTTTAGGATTTTCTCTTTCTTGCTTTGTCATTGATAAAATAACAGCTTCATTTTGAGTTATAATTTTTTCATCTATTCCTGATTGGTCCATTTGTGATTTAATTTTTGAAACTCCAGGGAGAAATGACATTATGCCTTCTATTCCACCCATCTTTTTCATTTGACGTAATTGAGAAAGATAATCTTCCATCGAGAATTGACCCTTTTTAAGTTTCTCTTCTGTTTTCTTTAAATTTTCTTGATCTAAATCTTCTGAAGCTTTTTCAACTAAGGAAACGATATCTCCCATTCCCAAAATTCTATTTGCAATTCGATCAGGATGGAAAACTTCAAAATTCTCAATTTTTTCTCCAACACCAAGAAACTTTATAGGGACCTCAGCAACATATTTCATACTCAATGCAGCTCCACCTCTTCCATCTCCATCTGCTCTTGTAAGTATAATGCCGCTCAAATTTACTGTATTTTTAAATTCCTTTGCTACATTAGCAGCAACTTGACCTGTTAGAGAATCTGCTACTAGTATAGTTTCTGCAGGATTAATAATAGTTTCAATTTGTTTGATTTCATTCATCATTTGAAAATCTATTTGTGTTCTTCCAGCGGTATCAAATAAAACTACTTCACAACCATTTAAATTTGCAGCACTTAAAGCTCTTCTACAAATATCAGCAGGAAGCTGGCCTTCTATAATTGGCAAAGTTTCAATATTATTTTGTTCACCCAAAAGTCTCAATTGCTCTTGCGCGGCAGGTCTGTAAACGTCCAAACTAGCCATCATAACTTTTTTCTTATTATTTTTTTCTAAAAATTTCGCTAATTTTGAGGTTGTTGTAGTTTTTCCTGAACCTTGCAACCCAACTAACATGATTGGAACTGGAGGGACAGCATTAAGGGAGATTTCAGAATTCTTATCACCTAAAAAAGATACAATTTCGTCATAAACAATTTTTACAACCATTTCCCCAGGAGAGGTTGATCTTATAATTTCCTGACCTAGTGCTTTGGGCTTAACTCTACTAATAAACTCCTTAACTACGTCTAAAGAAACATCGGCTTCTAATAAAGCCAACCTTATTCCTTTTAAACCCTCGTCAACTTGCTTTTCATCAAGAGAAGGAGCTTTTTTTAATGAAGAAAAAATTTCTTCAAATTTATTAGTTAAATTTTCAAACATAATTTCGCACAGCAAGTATCGCACCAGTGGGCGAACCCTCGCTGACTGGTGTCGATCTCTTTGTTTCCAAAGACACCGCAAATTGCTGTATTTTGCGGAAGTGCGCGTAAATTATATTAGAGGTTCAAAAAGTCAATAAATAAGTTAAGTATTATTTATATGGAATTTGAAGCATTTAAAATGGATGGATTAGGAAACGACTTTGTTATTATTGATCAGAGAATAAATAGTTTAAACTTATCAAATGACCAAATCTTAAAAATTTGTGACAGAGATTTCATAGGGTGCGATCAGTTGATCTACATAAACAAAAGTCAAAAAGCTGATGCTGATGTTGCTTTTTTTAACTCGGATGGAAGCCGCTCAGATGCATGTGGAAATGGAACTAGATGTGTTGCTTATTTACTAAGTATTGAAAAAAATAAAAAAGAAATTGAAATTTCGGTATCCTCAAAAATATTAAAATCTAAAGTTCTTAATAATAAAGACGTTGAAACGATAATTGGAACTCCAAATTTAGAGTGGAACAAAATACCTTTAAGTAAAAATCTTGATACTAAAAATCTATCACTTGGTATGATTGATATTGACGGAAATAAAATGAATGGTGGTATTGCAGTGAATGTTGGAAACCCTCATGTCGTATATTTTTGTGAGGATATAGAAAAAATAAATTTAAAAAAATATGGACCATTAATTGAAAATCATGAAGTTTTCCCTGAAAAATGCAATGTCACAGTAGCTCAAAAAATTAGTGAACAACATTACAAAATTAAAGTTTGGGAGAGGGGTGCTGGTTTAACAAAATCTTGTGGGACTGCAGCATGTGCAACAGCAGTTGCAGCTAATTTAAATCGACTACAAAATAGTAATTCAAAAATTGAGTTTTCAACAGGAATTTTAAATATTCAAATTGATAATGAATTAAATATAAAAATGAGAGGTCCTGTATCTGAAATTGAAAAAATTAATATCAAAATATAATGGGTATTTTTGAAAAATTTAAAATCGGATTTAAAAGAAGCGCAAGCAATATAGCATCAGGTCTTAAAGAAATAATAGTTAAGAAAGAAATTGACGATGCAACTCTTGATAAAATTGAGGAATTCTTGATCAGCTCAGATGTGGGCATAGATGCAGCTTCAGAGATAAAATCAATAATTGCTCAAAAAAAGATTGATCCTAAAAATGATCCAATCATGGAAGTTTTTGAAATACTTAATAATTATATTTTAGAACTAATGACACCCCTAGAAAAGAGAGATTTTTTTTTAAAAAAAGAAAAGACAAATATAGTACTAGTTTCAGGTGTAAATGGAGTTGGTAAAACGACTACTATTGGAAAATTAGGAAAAATATTTATACAAAATAATAATAAAGTTCTATTTTCAGCATGCGACACATTTAGAGCAGCTGCTATTGACCAATTAGAAGAATGGGCTAACAGAGTAGATGCCAAAATTGTAAAATCTGATCCTGGTTCAGATCCGGCTTCGGTTGCTTTTAAAGCAATGGAGATAGCTCAAAGTCAAAACATAGATCAAGTAATAGTAGACACAGCAGGAAGACTGCAAAATAAAAAGAATTTAATGGATGAATTAAAAAAAATAGGCAATGTAATTAAGAAAAATGATGAAACAGCACCTCACGAGGTTATTTTAGTTTTGGATGCAACATCGGGACAAAATATAATTAATCAACTCGAAGAATTTAATAAATTACTTCCAATCACAGGTATCATAATGACAAAACTTGATGGAACTGCAAAAGGTGGGATATTAATTGCAATTTCAAAGAAATATAAAGTACCTATTGTTGGTCTCGGGCTTGGAGAAAAAGAGGATGACTTACAAATATTTGAAGCTGAGAAGTTTGCAAATGCTTTTACCCAAGTTAATTAAGCAAATTTTTAGAAATTAAAGGTTTATAGATGTTGCACTCAAAATTATTTTTTTGAGATTTATAACCACAGTTTTCAGCATAAGAAGAGATTATAAAATTTAATTTGCCAGAAGTCTTAGCAATTTCTAGCTTATTATTTTTTATGTCATATTTTAAATTTTCATAAAAGTTTTTTTTTGCACTTATCAAAATTAAAGTGTTGTTGTCATTTAATAAATAGTAAGCAAAATCCTCTGGGAAAAGTGGGTAATTATATTTTTTTGACATTTTTTTTACTTTTTTTGGAAACCAGTCATATGAAATCAAAGGGTAATCTTTATTTAAATTTTTATCATATAAGTATAAGTCCTGAGGAAAATCATTAATATAATTAGAAAATTCTCCCTTTGCTAAAATAGCTTTCTTCCGTGTTTTAAAATATAGAGTGAACTCACTATTGTAAGAGTTCATTTTTCCAATATGAAAATAATTGTTATCATAGTACTCATTATTTATTTCTGAACTAAGTTTTGTTGGCAATATTAATAAAAAAAGCAATAAAAGGAATTTAAACATATCTAAAATTAGAATTTAAAAGTGATGTGGATTTGTTTAAATTATGTCTTAATTTAAACTTTTTATAAAATTGTCGATTGATTGAATTAAATTTTTATTAAATTCCATCATATGGTCGTCGTTGTCATTAAAATAATTTGACTTAACACCACCATATTTATTAAATATTTCTTCACCCATATAAAATGGTACAATATTATCCTTTTTCCCATGCATCACATGCATAGGAAACTTTATTTTGTTAATTTTTTCAATAGATTTGTATTTATCTTTTAAAATAATTTTTGCAGGAAGATATGGGTAATATTTTTGCGCCAAAATCTCCATGGATGTAAATGGGGACTCTAATATTATACCTGCAAATAAATTTTTACTTGCGGTCTCTATTGCTACAGCAGTGCCAAGAGATTCTCCATAGAGAACAATATCTTTATCTTCTATATTGTTTTGATTAAGCCATTCTTTGGCTTTAATTGCATCTTTATAAAGTCCAATTTCTGTTGGTTTGCCTTTGTTTCCACTAAAGCCTCTATATGCAAAAATTAAATAGTTTAAATCTAAATCTGCAAACTCATTTAGTTTATAAATTCTATTATCTAATTTTCCAGCATTTCCGTGAAAAAAAAGCAAGGTTTTAAAGTTATTATTTTTTTTGTAATACCATCCAACTAGATCATCATCAGATTGAATACTTACTTTTTCGATTTTGTGAGATAAAGGTCCCTCATCTAAATAATTATTTTCACCAGGATGGTATAATAATTTTCTTTGATAAAAATAAACTATTAGAGAAACTCCAAAATAAATAATAAAAATATAAAACAGAATTTTTGCAAATAACATTTTAGGCTTTAATTTCATTTTTACTTTTTCTTCTTACCAAATAAATACCAAAAAATACAAATATGGTACCTATTAAATGATAATTCTCCAAAATCTCAGAAAAAAATATTATTCCATAAAAAGCTCCATAAATTGTGTAGAGGTATAGTGTGAAACCAGTTGTTGATGGTCCTAAGTATTTAATAGTTAATGTGTATAGTGAGAAAGCGATTATACCTGGAGAAATTGCTGCAAACAAAATCCAATAATAAAATTCTTCATTGAATAAAGTTTTTTCAAAATAAATATGCTCTATAAAATAAAAAGGTAAAATAGATAAAAAACCAAAGAAAGATATAAGTGTTAGTCTTGGAAAAAATTTAAGTTCTGAATTCCATTGAAAAAGCATTACTGTATAAATCGCCCAGCCCAATGCTGCTCCTAACATCCAAAAATCTCCAGAGGCAAATTTTAATTCAAGAAGTAAATTAATATCCCCCTTTAAAATTACAGCAAACACTCCAACTAGACAAAAAAGTAAGCCAATAAATTGTAAAGTATTTATCTTATCTTTAAAAAGAAAATATGAGATTAGAATTATAAATATCGGGGAAGAAGTATAAAGAATTCCCATATTAACAATTGTTGTGGATGAACCAGCCATATAAGGAAATATTCCACAAACTCCACAACCCATCAATCCTAGAAAAAAACTTCTTTTACTCTCTTTTTTAACAGTTTGAAAATTTTCTACTAAATACTTAAAATTTAGAGCAAATAAAATAATGAAAAAAATAAACCATCTCCAAAAAGATAAAGATATAGGTGGAACATCATCTACACCACCTCTTGCTACAATTAAGTTACTAGCCATAAAAAGTGGCTGAAACAATAATAAAAAATATCCAATAAAATTTTTATTCATTTTTATTTAATATTAAAAAAAATAAGTAACTTAAAATGCATAAAAATAAAAAAATTGAAAAAGAAATTTGATAGCTCATTGTAATAGTAGCACCTAAATTTCTGGAAAAATCTATTATCAAACCAATTATCCATTGTACAAAAAAAGTACCAGAAAATAAAAATACATTAAATGAAGTTAAAGATTTACCCGCTAGTTTAGTAGGAAAATTTAATGCTATTGCTGGTTGGGTTAATGAAATTACTATTGATGATAAAATATAAAGAGTGAACATGGTTGCACCAGCTTTGTCACCCATTATGATTATTAAAAATAAAATTATATAACTTATAGGAAGGGTAAATGTTACAATTTTCATACTGTCAATTCCCTTGGATGATAGTTTTGGCAAAAAATATCCCCATATTAAGAAAGAAAAAAGCATTGTTACATTTATCCAAAATAAACCTGTCGCGCTTTGTATTGCATCATAACCTGTTACATTTAGCATCCATGGGCCAGCCCACAATGTTTGTATAGCTTGAACGCCTCCATAATTAAAAAAAGCAAGCGGTACTAAGCTTATAAAGAATTTATTTTTCCATATATAAGAAAGATTTTGAAGATTATTTTTTTGATCTTCATCTCTTTTGGTTTCCCATGAAGGTATTAAAATTGAAATTAATATTATGCTTATTAAAATTAAAGAGGCTATAATTAAAAAAATAGATCGCCAACCAATTATTGGTAATAAAATTTGAACTGGTAGAGTTGATGCAACAAATCCAAAATTTGCAACCATCAACATCCATGAATTTGCACGTTGTTGATATTTTTCTTCAAACCATACTCTGTAACCAGTTAAAGGACCCATTAAACAAGCAGCAACGCCTACACCAATGAAAATTCGAGAAATTAATAATCCTGTAAAACTTTTAGCAAAAGCGAATGAAATAGTTCCAATAAGAGCAATGATTAATAAATATCCGATAACTTTTTTTGGGCCGAATCTATCTAATAACATCCCCGTAGGAATTTGCATAAGCGAAAACCCAAGAAAATATCCTCCAGCTAAAAGCCCAAGATTTGCAGCACTTAAATTGAATTCAGTTGAAAGAGCTGGTGTTAATGTTGCAGTAATTGATCTCAGCAAATTTGATATAAAAAAGCCAAAGGCAAATACAGAAAAAATTAGAATACTTTTATTTATTTTATTGATCATTTATATTTTTTATGAAATTACAGTTCTATTATGAATAATCATTCAACAAAAGATAAAGATGCCATTTCTTCAAATGGTATGGCCGCAACATCACATCCAATAGCTACAGAAGAAGCTCTGAGAATATTACAAAAAGGTGGAAACGCTGTGGATGCAGCAATAGCAGCCTCTGTTGTTCTGTCTGTTGCAGAGCCTAATTCTACAAGTATAGGCGGTGATTGTTTTGCTATAATAAAAATGAATGGCAAAGACCCTGTTTCATATAATGGATCAGGTATTGCTCCAGCAAAAGCAAATTTTGATTATTTCAAGGAAAAGAATATAGATAAAATTGGTTTAACAAGTCCTCACTCAGTAACTATTCCTGGTGCATTAGATGCTTGGAATTCAATTCATAATGATTTTGGAAAACTCGATTTTGAGGAGTTGTTTCACAAAGGCATAGATATTGCAAAGAATGGTTTTAAAGTGACTAAAGTTGTTGCTAACGCCTGGAGCAACGTATTTAATAAATTAAACGATAACCCATATTCTAGAAAACATTTGCTAAATAATGGTAAAAGTTATCAATTTAATGAGGTAAATAAAAATCCTGCACTTGGAGAGACTCTCGAAAAAATTTCAAAAAATGGAGTTAAAGAATTTTATGAAGGTTCAATTGCTGAAGATTTAGTTAAAACTTTAAAAGAGTTTGGAGGCTTACATACAGTTGAAGATTTCCATAAACAAAAAACTATTAAATCAGACACTTTATCAGATAGATATAGAGATATTATCATTCATCAATGTCCTCCGAGTGGACCTGGAATAACAGTTTTAGTAATGATGAAATTATTAGAAAAGTTAGGTATTGAAAAATATGATGTCAATTCATTTGAAAGGTTTCATCTTGAAGCAGAAGCTACAAAGCAGGCTTATAAACTTAAAGAAGAAAATATTGGTGATCCAGAATTTGTAGATTTAGATTTAAAAAAAATATTAAGTGAACAAAACATAGATAATATCTCAAAAAATATAACTATTAATGGCTGTGCAGATGTAGGAGATCTAAATATTCCAAACCATCCTGAAACAGTTTATTTAAGCATAGTAGACAGAGATTTAAATGTAGTTTCAATTATAAATTCTGTTTGCTATGCTTTTGGATCTGGAATAACAGGTAATAAATCTGGAGTGGTTCTTCACAATAGAGGAACTAATTTTAGAGTTGAAGAAGGTCATCCTAATTGTATTCAAGGATTAAAAAGACCACTACATACCATAATTCCTGGAATAGTTATGAACAACAAAGGAGAATGTGAATTATCTTATGGAGTAATGGGAGGACAATATCAACCTGTGGGACAAGTTCACGTTTTAAATAGTATTATTGATTACAACTTAACCCCTCAACAAGCCATTTCATTTCCTAGAGCTTTCCATTTCAATAACATTTATAAATTAGAGAAAAGTATTGATGAAAAAATTTTTAATAATTTAAAAGAAGTCGGTCATAATGTTGAGTATATAGATGGTACTCATGGAGGTGGACAAGCAATTCAAATAGATAGAGAAAAAGGAAATTTAGTTGGCGGTTCAGATCCAAGAAAAGATGGATACGCAAAAGGTTATTAATTTTAATGAACTCTAGAATTGTTAGGAATATTATAGAATCACAAAATGATAATCGAATTGCAATAACATCTGAAAGTAGTTCTCCACTAAAATTTGTTGATTTAAAATCATTAATAGAAAGAATTTCAAAACAATTATCAGGTAATGGTATTAATAATAAAGATCGTGCAGCAATAGTTTTGCCAAACGGTCCTTACATGGCAACTAGTTTTCTGGCGATTTCAAGCTACATGTCTGCTGCACCTTTAAACCCTAACTATAAATCTGAAGAATTCGAATTTTACCTAGAGGATTTAAAACCAAAGATAGTGGTTGTAGAGAAAAATTCTAAAAATCCAGTAGTAGAAGTTGCAAATAAATTAAAAATTCCTGTTTGCGAAATAAAATCAGACGGAAATACTTTAAGCGGAGATTTTAATCTTTTTGAAAAAAGCAGTGATTATGTTTTGCCAGGCGAGGATCATGAAGCTCTTGTGCTTCATACTTCGGGCACTACATCAAGACCTAAGATTGTTCCATTAACAAATAAAAATATTTTTTCTTCGGCAGATAATATCTCCAAAAGTCTTAATTTAACTGATAAAGATCATTGTCTAAATATTATGCCATTATTTCATATACATGGCTTAATTGCAGTTCTTGCGGCCTCTATGAAGGTAGGGGCATCTGTTTGTGCAAGTAGTGGATTTAATGCATTAAAATTTTTAGATAATGCAAAAAGAGAAAAAATAACTTGGTATTCTGGAGTACCAACAATGCATCAAGCAATATTAATGAGAGCAGATAAAAATCTAGAAACTGCTAAACAATTAAATCTTAGATTTTTAAGATCATCATCGGCATCTCTGCCTCCAGCTGTATTTGAAAAACTAAATGAGGTATTTAATTGTCCAGTAATAGAAGCATATGGGATGACCGAAGCTACTCATCAAATGACCTCAAATCCATTACCACCTAAGTCCCAAAAACCTGGATTTGTAGGAATTCCTGCTGGGCCAGAAGTTTGTATTATGGATAATAATAACAAGATTTTGAATCAAGGAGAAGAGGGAGAAGTTTGTATTAAAGGTGAAAATGTTACATCTGGATATGAAAATAATCCAGATGCAAATAAAAATAGCTTTTCAGATGGTTGGTTTAGAACAGGAGATCAAGGATATTTTGATAAAGATGGTTATCTAAAAATCTCCGGAAGATTAAAGGAAATAATTAATAAAGGTGGCGAAAAGATTTCTCCTTTAGAAGTCGATAACATTCTTATGGATCATCCAAATATTGAGCAAGCTGTTTGCTTTGGATATGAAGATAAAATGCTTGGAGAAGATATAGCTACCGCAATAATCATAAAAGAAGGCATGCAGTGTACTGAAGATGATATAAAAATTTATGCGAATGAAAAACTTGCGAAATTTAAAATTCCAAAGAAAATATTTTTTGTAAATGAAATTCCTAAAGGTGCAACAGGTAAACTACAAAGAAATGCTTTAGCTAAAAAGTTTGGATTAGTGAACTGATGACTAAAATTTGTATATTTGGAGCAGGGTCTATTGGTGGATTTATTGCTACAAGTCTAAAAAAAACAAACGCACAAGTCTCTTTAATTGCTAGAGGAGAACATAAAAAAGCAATAGAGCAAAACGGATTAACTTTTATAAGAGATGATAATAAAATTAATTTTAAATTTGATGTAACAGACAATCCTAAAGATTTGGATGAACAAGATTTCATAATTATTTCCGTAAAAGCTAATGCTATTAGTAAAATTTCAGAAAGTTTAAAACCAATTATGGGTAAAAAAACTTCAATTATATGCGCCATTAATGGATTACCTTGGTGGTACTTTTATAAAGCTAATTCGGGTACCAAATTAGACAATCAAATAGTTGAAAGCGTGGACCCAGGTGGAAACATATGGCAAACTCTTGGACCTGAAAGAGCAATTGGTTGTGTAGTTTATCCAGCTTGTCAGATATTAGAGCCAGGTGTTATTAAACATAATGGTAATGGTGAACGATTTTCTTTAGGTGAACCAGATGGAACTAAATCAGAAAGACTAAAAATGATTTCGAGTTTATTCATAGAAGGGGGTTTAAAAGCTCCTCAAAAGAAAAATTTAAGAGACGAAATTTGGGTGAAACTGTGGGGAAACTGTTCATTCAACACAGTAAGTGCTCTAACAAATAAAACTATGGATGAAATGGGTAATGATCCAGAGACTTACAATTTAATTAAAGTTTTAATGCAGGAGTGCCAACAAGTTGGGGAAAAAATCGGGGTTAAATTCAATATATCAATTGAGGATCGAATTAAAAGTGGAGTCTCAATTATAGGCCATAAACCTTCGACCGCTCAAGATTTAAATGCTGGTAAACCATTAGAAATAGATCCAATAATTGGTTCAATTATAGAAATTGCAAATAAACTTGATTTAAATGTTCCAAAATTAAAAGAAATTAATGAAAAGTTAAAGTCTAAGGCGGAAGACTTGGGTCTTTATACAAGATCAGAATTAATTGATAAATTAACAGTTTAGAAATTTAGAGAAATATCTCTATGTATTGAATTACATTTAGATACATAGATAGCTTGCTCTTTGGTTAGTTTAGACTGCAATCTTAGTCCAATAGTTTCTTTGATTGCATTATTATATTCCTCAAGTTTTGGCATTAAGTTTTCTTTAGCATTTGCCCTCCAACTAACTTCTTTATTGAATAACTCAACAACCTCTTTTGATTTTGTTCTAATCGCCATTGGATCAAGTTCATCTGAGTCAACCATTGATAATAAATCATCTACACTATTTAAAAATTCATCCATTCCAGAGATCTCGCTTAATTTATCGAACAGTCCATCCATAATTGTAATTGATCTTTCATATACTTTTGTATTACTTTCCATAGCTATAAAATAATCTAACTGTTTAATATCTTTTGATACTTCCTCAAGTTTTACTCCATCATTTATGAACATTGCAAACTGATCAAGTAGATCGTAGGCTTCATCTACATTCTTTCTATATCTTTTTGTTGTTGTATTTTTTGCTTTATTTATTTTGTCAAATTCTGAATTCTTAGCTTGCCAAGTTTCTGGAATTGTATTTTGAATTTCTTCAATTTCGAGTTTTACATCTTCAATTCTTAATTCTATTTTATTTTTCTCATCTAATTCATCATCATCTAAATTTCTAATCTCTGCTTTGTATTTTTCGATTTTTTTATTCAATTTAAGTATTTTCTTTTGCTTTTTTCTAACAGTAAAATGTAGGTCTCTGTAATCAATAGTGTAATCGTTATATTCTACCTCAACTTTTTTTAATTTATCAACAAGAGCAAACGTTCCTAATGCACTATCAAAGTGATCCTCTAAAATTTCCATTTTATCATCTGGGAGATTAGTTGGTACCTCTGATTGGAATTTTAAGATTGCATTTTTAATCGTTTCACCGTTGGTATCAAATCTTGCAAATTTGTACTCTTGCAAACAATACTGTAATTTGGGATTCATTGGTGGGGGAGCAACATTCGAGGTTAAATACACTCTGTTCGGCAGATAATTTACTAGGCTAGGGTATGCACCAACTATACCTAGACCTATAAGTTGTAAAATTATAAAAGGCACAACTCCCTTCCAAATATCAAGTGTTTTAACAATTTTTGGAGCAACTCCTTTCAAATAAAAGAGCGCAAATCCAAATGGTGGAGTTAAGAAGGAAGTTTGTAAGTTAACACCAATCATAACTCCTAGCCAAACAGCTGTAACGTTAGCTCCTGTTTCCGCCAATAATATTGGTGCAATAATTGGAACGACAACAACTGCAATTTCTATAAAGTCCAGGAAAAATCCTAGCAAGAAAATTACAATCATAACGACAACAAATTGTGTCCAAAAACCTCCTGGTAAATCCTGTAAAAAGTCTCTTACTAATTCTTCTCCACCAAAAGCTCTAAATCCTGAAGTAAGCATCGCTGCACCTAAGAGAATAATAAATACCATTGAAGTAGTTACACAAGTTTCTGTTACTACTTCTTTTAAAACATTTTCTGTTTTAAAAGTTCTCCAAAAACTCCAACCTATTCCGATAATAAAAATGACTACAAAGAAAGCAGTAATATAAATTGCGCCTAAATCTCTTTCCTCCAAATTTTTAACATTTAACTCATAATTTGAAGCAAAGAATGTAATTGGGATTAGAGATCCAATAATTAAAATTAAAGGATAAAATGCACTTTTCTTTCCTTCATATAATCTATAACCAGCCATCAAAGTAGCACCAATTGCTCCTATTGAGCCTGCTTGGTTTACAGTGGCAATGCCCATTAAAATCGAACCTAAAACTGCAAAAATTAATGCAAGAGGTGGTATGATAATTACAACTACTCTTAACCAAAATTTTAAATCAAAATTTCCTTTAAATGGAACTGGTGGTGCAACACCTCTCTTTATTCTAGCAAAAATAAATACATAGATCATATAAAGAGCAACTAATACTAAGCCCGGCAAAAGTGCTCCCAAGAACATATCACCTGCACTAGATGAACCTACTCTGAATTCTCCTGGCATGTTGAATTCACCAGTTAAGGCTTTATAATCTTTTTGTCTTAAATTGTTTGCAACATCTGATGCACTTGCCAACTGGTCAGCAATAATAATTAAAACAATTGATGGAGGAATAATTTGACCTAATGTTCCTGACGAACAAACTATTCCACTTGCAAGTTGCCTATCATACTTGTTATTCAACATTGTTGGTAATGAGATTAATCCCATTGCAATTACAGTTGCTCCAACGATACCTGTGGTTGCTGCTAGTAGTGCTCCTACAAATATAACGGAAATTCCTAGACCGCCAGGAATTGGTCCAAATAACTGGCCCATTGTTATTAATAAGTCTTCGGCAATTTTTGATTTTTGAAGCATAATTCCCATGAAAATGAATAAAGGAATTGCAATCAAGGTATCTGTTTCTAC
Source organism: uncultured Pelagibacteraceae bacterium (assembly GCA_902589315.1). GTDB lineage: Bacteria > Pseudomonadota > Alphaproteobacteria > Pelagibacterales > Pelagibacteraceae > Pelagibacter. The sequence goes on along the minus strand of CACISK010000004.1, from coordinate 16,061 downwards.
ATCCCAGTAATTACTCCGAAAATTTGTAATACCTGCAACTAGCCATTCAATGGGTCCATCTACAGCAAAGAAAGCACTAGAGTCTCCCTCGAATATGTAGCCAAAAAATGCTGCTAAACCAATTGCAATTATAGCTGAGCCAGGTAGTGCAAAGGCAACCGGGTAACCCGATGCAAGAGCAACGATCATTATTGCAACTAGAATGGCTAAAAAGAATGTTTCCATAATTTAATTTTTGACACCTTTTAAAATTTTGTGGCTGCTTTCCATAAAATAGCTTGTGAATTGAATTAACATAGTGACAGCAAAAACAGCTAGGTATACAGCCATCAAATATAAAAGATAAAGTCCATTAGACCCTTGTTGAGTAACTTCAAAAGCTACAACCGGACCATTTATTATACTCGCTTTTCCATTTAAACCTAAAAATATTACAATCAACATAAGAGGCACTCCTAAAGCTGCTGATCCAAGTAAATTTGTCCATGCTTTCTTTTTCTCACTAAAAGAAGAATATAATACATCAACTCTTACATGGCCTTCATGAATTAATGCATATGCACTTGCAAACAAATAAAGTGCTGCATACCAAAATCTAACTAAATCCCCTTGGAATGCTTGTTCATATGAAAATATAAATCTTGATAGAACAATCACAAATTCACTTGCTACAACTAATACTGCTAGCCATATAAAGCCAACTGATTTTGTAAAATATCCAATTACAAAAGAAATTAATATAATTGGAAAGTGAATATAAGTAATTCTTACAGGGGCTTTAACCATTAATGCTTTTACCTCAGGACTGAAGATTGCTTCCCATAATCTCTCTACAACCATAAATGAAATAACAAAATCAGCTACACCAACTAAAAATACTGCCCAAAATGATGATCTAATAATATATGCTGAAAATCTTGATAAAATTTTAGAATCTTGTTCTAAAGTTTGGCTATATGTTTTAAAAACATAAAAAATAACTGCAGCAATAAAAATCAGATACAAACCAATTTGCATATAACCGTAATTTAAATCAGATCCCTCAAGAGCTTTTTTCTTAAATCCAAATATCTCATGATGTGAAAAAATCTTTTTTATGCCTGGCCAATCATTCCAAACTGTTAAAACATTGTTAATGAGAAATGCTAAAGTAAAAGCTAAAACGGAATAACTGATAATTCTGAGATATAGAGAAAGATTTGAATTTTTTGACACCATAGTATTTTAAAATAACTAAGTAATAATCGATTTTATTTAAAAAAAAAGGGCCCAATTATGGGCCCTTTAATAACTAAGTTTAGTTAGATTACATTCCTAACACTCTGTTTCGTTGCTGAATATATGGTGAATCTGACAAGTTTGTCCAAGCACCAATTTCTTTTCTAGCTTTTAAGAAACTAGAGTGGATTCTCTCAGCGAGACCACTGCTTGCTCTTGTTTCCTCAAAAACTTCTTCAGCAGCTTTACCGAAACCATCATAAACCTTGTCGCTAAATCTTTCTAATTTAACTCCATGATCATTTATTAATCTCTCTAAAGCAGCACCGTTTTTTGCATTGTACTCTGACATCATAACATCGTTCTCTGTTGATGCACATGCTTCGATTAATAGCTGATCTGATTTTGATAAGCTCGTGAACCATGATTTATTACATCCACAAGCTAACATTGAACCAGGTTCATGCATACCAGGATAGTAATAATATTTAGCAGCTTCTTGGAATTTCATAGCTTCATCATTCCATGGACCTACCCACTCTGTTGCATCGATTGCACCAGAAACAAGGTTTTCATAAATTTGTCCACCAGGAAGTGAAACTGGAGATCCTCCAAGTTTACCGATAACTTGTCCACCTAATCCAGGCATACGCATTTTAAGACCTTTGAAGTCATTAGGGCTTCTAATTTTCTTATTAAACCATCCACCCATTTGAACTCCTGTGTCACCACACATGAAGTTTTTTAGACCAAATTTATCAGATAGCTCATCCCATAATTGCTGACCACCTGCAAATCTAATCCATGCATTCATTTCAGTGTAAGTGAAACCGAAAGGTACGGCAGTAAAATAACCCCATGCAGGATCTTTTTTCACCCAGTAGTAGTCTGCTGCATGATACATTTGCGAGTTACCTGATGCAACTTCATCAAATGAGTCAAACGCTTTAACCCTCTCGTTTGCGGCATAGTAAGTAACTTGAATTCTTCCATCACTCACGTCTGTAATTCTTTGAGCAAATCTTTGCGCACCTGTACCAAGACCTGGAAAATCTCTTCCCCAAGTTGCCACCATCGAAACTTCGATTCTTTCTTTGGCAACTGCAGGAGCAGCTAAAGATGATGCAGCAACAGCGGCAACACCAGTTGCAGCAGCAGCTTTAAAGAATTTACGTCTTGAAGGAGTTTTACCCTTCAATAGTTTTTTATCTTTAATCATTATTTCTCCTCTTTAAGTTAATTAACTATTCTATTTAAAGCATATATGTTTCTTAGAGTCATTTTAAAAAAGTGAAGATTTTTCACTTAATTACAATCTATGATTGTAAATATTTATGAATTTTCTTTAATTCTTGAATATTTTGGCATGCCTTAACATGCTCAAATCTTCAAATTGCTTACCTATTATTTGCAATCCTAGTGGTAAATCTTTTTCACCTTTCAATATTGGTAATGAAATACAAGGAACATGGGCAAGAGACCAAATCTTATTGAATTCTGGACTACCAGTTGTCTTAAATCCTTTGTCTGCAATTCCACAACTACTTGGAGTTATAATTGCATCAAACCTTTCAAATATACTATCTAAATTTTTTGAATATTTTCTCATCGCATCTAAAGCTAAAGCATAATCTTTTGCAGGATGTTTTAATCCATTAATTATTGCTTTCTTAATTTCTACAGAAAGTTTTCCTTTTGAAGTTTTGTAATAATGATAAAAATTTTGAGCCATCTCGGTCTCATATATAATTGTATGAAAATCGATCATATCTTCAAAATATTTAGGAGCAGTCTCAACCTTAACTATTTTTTTATTATTTAAAATAAATTTATTAAATGATTTTTTTGAAATACTATCAACGTTTCTCCAACGTTTGGTTTTATAAAAAACAAATTTTGATTTTTTCATTTTAATTTTTTTATTTAAGAAATTAATGCTTTTTGTTGTTTCATCTGCATCGTCTCTAACAAATAAAACTTTCGATAAAAGTTCTACATCACTAACTGTTTTTCCAAAGACACCTACTTGATCTAAATTATACGATGTTTGCAAAACACCATTTCTAGAAATTAATCCATAGGTAGGTTTATAACCAACAACTCCACAATAAGAGGCTGGCCTAATTACAGATCCACCCGTTTGAGTTCCAATTGATAATGGTGCCATATCAGATGCAATAACAGCAGCAGAGCCACTAGAAGAACCTCCTGGTGTTCTTGAATAATCGTGTGGATTTTTAGTTTTTGATGGCGATAAGAAAGCTAATTCACAAGTTACAGTTTTACCCATAATTATTGCCCCAGCCTTTTTTAAAAGCTTAACAATTTTAGCATCTAGATTATTCTTTTTTTTAAATTTTATTTTTGCTCCATATTTTGTTGGCATTTCAGATGTTGAGATAATATCTTTAAGTGCTACTGGAAGGCCGTGCAAAACACCTAAAGATTTTAATTTTTTTCTCTGATTGTCAGAATTTTTTGCATCACTAAGTAGTTTTTTTTCATTAAAATATTCCCAAGCTTGAATATTCTTATCATATTTTTTTTGATTGATATATGCTTTACAAAGTTCAACTGAAGTTAATTGTTTATTTTTAAGTTTTTTTAAAAGTTGTTGTGCTGATAAATTTAGGAGTTTCATTTATCCCTTAAACTAATTTTTCATCAGAATAAACACAACATTTCTCTGGTGGAAAATATAAATTTAAATCTCCTTCTGGAATGGGTTTTTCTCTTTCTACTTTTGACTTAACCACTAAATCACCCATTTTTCCTGTAAGAAGCTTGAAATTACCAAAGTCCTCAACTCTTGTGAGTTTAATTTTAACTGTATTGCTTCTTTCTTTTTCAGCCAATTCTATGAACTCGGATCTAATTCCCAGTTTAACATTTTTATCTTTTAAATTTCCTAAATTTGAATTTGTCTTAATTGTAGTATCATGAATTTTTACTTCATGATCAGAAGATACAGTTGAATGAAAAATATTCATCGCAGGAGAGCCAATAAAATAACCGACAAAAGTTGTTTTAGGTTTTTCAAATAAATCTTTTGGCAATCCAACTTGCACGATTTCACCTTGATCCATAACAATTATATTTTCGGCAAAAGTCATAGCTTCGTTTTGATCGTGAGTTACATAAACCAATGTTGTTTTATATTGTTCATTGATTTCTTTTAAGTTTCTTCGAAGTCTAAATTTTAAATCTGGGTCAATAACTGTTAAAGGTTCGTCCATTAAAACAGCCGCAACGTCTTCTCTAACCAAACCTCTACCTAAAGAGATAAGTTGTTTTTGATCAGCCGTTAATTTTCTTGCTGGCGAGTTTAAAAATGAAGATAAATTTAAAGTATCTGAAACTGCTTTTACTCTTTCTTCAATTTTTTCTTTTGTAAATTCCCTACATCTTAGTGGAAACGCTAAATTATCATAAACAGTCATTGTATTATAAATTACTGGGAATTGGAAAACTTGGGCAATATTTCTATCTTCTGTTTTTAAATCGGTCACAGGTGTTTCATCGAATAATATTTCACCTTTGGATGGCCTAACTAATCCAGAAACAATATTTAACATTGTGGTTTTTCCACATCCAGACGGTCCCAAAATTGCATACCGCTTTCCATTTTCCCAAGTCATTGAAAACGGATTAAGAGCATATGTTGGTTTTGGATCTAAAGGATTATAAGTATGAGAAATATTTGATAAATCAATTTTAGCCATTTGTTCCTCCATATGGCGACGAAACTAATTTTTCATCTTCTCCAAAAGCATAAAACTTATTTGCATTAAAATTTATTTTTACTTTCTCATGAATTTTAAAATTCATTACTTCCTCGATTAAAGCAATTATTTTTGAATTTCCTCTTTTTAAGTGAAGTAAAGTTTCTGAACCACTAATCTCTGCTAATTCTATTTCGAATTCTTCACCATTTTCATCAAGTTTAATTTCTGAAGCTCTAATTCCAAAATTATAATCTTTATCTTCTAAATTCTTAAAATGATTTGGAATTTCTAAAGAAATATTCTCAAAGTTCAGATTTTTTGAATTTTTTGAACCCTTCAGAACATTCATTGGTGGATCATTTGATATTTCTGCAACTTTTAAATTAGATGGATTTTCAAAAATCTCTTTTGCAGGCCCTTTTTGTAATACCTTCCCTTCATCTAAAACGATTACTTCTCCATTTAGTTCCATCACTTCTTGAGGATCTGTTGTTGAGTAAATTAAAATTGTATCTTGGGACAGTCCTTCTGAGAAAATTCTTTTAAATTCTTCTCTTAATTGCTCTCTAAGTTTGTAATCTAAATTAACTAACGGTTCGTCTAGCAACAAAATTTTTGCTTTTTTTGCAAGTGATCTTGCAAGTGCAACCCTTTGTTGCTGTCCGCCAGATAATTCTTGAATTTTTCTATTTTCAAATCCAACTAATCCAACAGTTTTTAGAGCTTCATCTACATCTTTTTTTATTTGCTCAGGACTTAATTTTCTTTGTTCTAATGGAAAAGTTATATTTTCATATACATTTAAATGAGGGTAATTAATAAATTGTTGATAGACCATAGCAACATTTCGTTCCCAAACTGGTATTTTAATAAAGTCTTTTTCCTCAAAAGAAATTGAGCCTTGATCTGGATTTAATAATCCTGCAATTGTTTTTAAAAGAGTCGTTTTGCCAGATAAAGTCCTGCCTAGAATGGTATACAAATTACCTTTTTTAAAATTAAACGAGACATCATTTAAATGAAATTGCTCATCAGGTTTATAAGAAATTTTCTCTCCAATTAAATTCATTATTTTAATGCTCCTGATAAATTTCCTTTTGATAGATATCTCTCAACTATAAATGCAACGATTATTAATGGTGCAACTGAGACTAAAGCTGATGCCGAAAGGCTCCACCATGGTGTTATTGATGAATTAAGTGCAACAACCTTTACAGGTAATAATTGAACTTCAGTGAATGTTAAAATAAATGCAAAAAAGAAATCTATCCATCCAAAAATAATACAAAACATTCCTGCAACAATTAAACCAGGTATTGAATTTGGTAAAACAACTTTATAGAAAGCTTGATACGGATTACATCCATCAATTAATGCAGTCTCATCTAATTCTTTTGGAACTCTATTAAAAAAATCTACCATAATCCAAACAGCAATTGGCATTAATAAAACGATGTATACAACCACCAGACCTAGCAAGCTATCAAGCAATCCTATTGTGCTTAGAAAAATAAAGAAAGGAATTGATAATACAATTGGAGGCATGATTCTTTGTGAAATAAAGAAAAAAGTAATATCGTTGTTTCTTACAAATCCAGCTTTAAAGGTAAATCTTGATAGTGCATAAGCAGCAAGAGTGCCAAGAACAATACTTATTAGGCTAGCAGTACAAGTTACAAAAATACTATTAAAATAAGGCTCAACAATATCTACTCCACCTTTGGCAGGTGACTTAATTAAAACTCTCCAACCTTCCAATGTTGGTTCGAAATCTAACCAAGGAATATAAGTTACTTTACTATTTACAGATTGGAAGTCTTTAAAAGATGTTGATACAGCCCACAGGAATGGCGCAACAACAAATACAGTCCAAAATGTAATAAAGAAATATTTAAGAAAAGTGTAAAATTTGCTCATAATTATTCTTTAATCATTAATTTGGTCAATACTTTAGCTATTATCGTTAAACTGATAATCATTATGACAAGATAAGTGAAAGATAAGGTTGCTGCATACCCCATCTGAAATTCTCTTAATCCTTTAATATAAATATAAAAACTTGACGTCTCTGTTGCGGTACCTGGACCTCCTGATGTCAAAACAAATACTGTATCCATTATTTTTGAAGCCTCTATAAGTCTTATTATTATTGCACCAATTGATATTGGAGCCATCAAAGGAAAAGTTACGTAAACAAATTTTCTAAATGGACTTGCTCCATCTATAGCAGCTGCCAAAAAGGGTTCTTTTGGAAGTGACAAAAGTCCAGCTAATAATAGTAAAAACATAAACGGTGTCCATTGCCAAACCTCAACAATTATAACTGTAAACTTTGCAATAACTGGATCACTCAACCATAAAATAGGTTTTACTCCTAATCCACCTAACAAATCATTTACAGGACCTAGTGATTCATGAAAAAATGTTCTCCAAATAACTGTCATTATTACTGGAGTAGTCATCATTGGGACTAGAAAAATTACTCTAAAAAATCTTTTAAATTTTATTTCTCTCCAAACAATCATTGCTAGAGCAAATCCGATAACATATTGGAGAATAACTGTTGTAACCGATAAAAAACTTAGCCTAAAAAAAGACTCCCAAAACCTTGGGTCATCAGTAAATAACCTTATATAGTTCGTAATACCTATGAAGTTCATTTCTGGTGTATAACTATTCCATCCAGAGAGACTTAATCTAATAGTAAAAATAATTGGAAAAATTAAAATTCCAATAAGCACAAACAATCCTGGGAATAAAAAAACAAACTTGTGTTTAAAATTCATAATTTTTTTTTGGATTATTTTAAAATGTGGCCGTTAAAAAACGGCCACAAGTTTTACAAAATTATTGCTTATTATCTTCCATTGCTACACCAACAGCATAGGCTTTTCTTACATTATCTTTTCCTACTCTGTTAAGTATATCATTCCACTGTTTAGCAGCTTCGTCTAAGGCAGCTTGTGGAGATAATTGACCAGCTAATGCTTTTGCAGCAGCAGTAGCCAATGCAGCGTTAAACTCAAAAGTTCCAGGAACTCTTAATGGGAATACTCTATTTTTACTTTGTTCCATTTGAGCTAGAGTATCAACATATGATTGAGCAATATCTTTATCCCAACCAATTTGTGTCCATACGTCAACTTTAAAGTCGTCATTTCTAAATGGGTTTACACCAAATCTACCAATTCCAATGTCTGCTTGGTGATTAGCTTCGTTAGCAAAGAAACATAGATAATCGAAAGCCATTTCTTTCTCTTTACTTTTCTTAGCTACTCCAACTGCCCATCCCCATACGAAGAAAGGAGCTTGGTTAAAGCCTTCATCCCAAGAGTTAGTTTTTCTATTCCAAACTTTTGTTGCTCCTGGTAACTGTGCAGCACCAACTTTATTGTTTATTGGACTATCTGGTTGCATGGCAGCAACAAATGCATCATCCCATGAAAAACTAAACAGAGTTTGTCCTCCACCAAATGATCCAATTTCATCACCTAAACCAAAATTTATTCCTCCTGGAGGAACATATTTAGTTGCAGCAACCCAATCTGTTAATGCTTCAACAAAACCTGGATTATTAATTAGTGGTTCCATAGTTTCTAAATCAAAGAAAAAACCACCAGGTGTTTTTGGATTTTTAGAATAAGCAGCAGATCTTGAATAGAAAGCAGCATACATTAGGTCATCTTTTTTCATAACTTCTGCTGATCCATATTCTTTCTCGCCATCACCATCCCAATCCCATCCATTGAAATAAGCGGCCATTTCTCCGTACTCTTTCCAAGTTGTTGGTACCTTTAACTCTTTACCAGTAGCTTCCTTATATTGTTTTTGGTACTCAGGATTATCAATTACATCTTTTCTATATTTTAGATAATGTCTGTCCCCATCAACCGGAAACTGATACATAACACCATCCCAAGATGCTACACCAATATGCGATGGAGTAACGTCTTTCATTTGTTTCATCTCAACGTATTTTTTTGGAACTGGCTCTAAGTATCTTCTCCAATCGTTAATGAAGTTTGAAAATCCAAAAACGATATCATATGGAGCTTGTCCAGCTTGAAATGGTACCATTGCTTTCGCATACAAGTCACCTGCTGGTGTATGAGTAACATCAACTTTTGCTCCAGTAAGTTTAGCGAACTGCTCAGCGTGTAGAGCTGTTGGCTCTCCCATGACCGGTACAGCATGTGTATTAATCTTAAGCGTCTTGCCTTTATAGTTTTTCTTAGACATAGACTCGTAAGAACAATCACCAGGAATATCCCCAGTTGCTTTGATATGTGGAAACTGATCACTCCACTTATCAGCATACGCAACAGGACTAAATACCAACAAAGCTGATATTAGAGCGGTTACGCAAGTTTTTATTGTCTTCATCTTTTTTCCTCTCTTTGTTGTTAATTATGGAACTAACACTGCACGACCTTTAATCTTACCATCATTTAAATCGTGTAGTGCTTTATTAGCTTCTTCAAGTTTGTATTCTTTCATTGAAAGTTTTACTAAACCTTTATCAGCTAGTTCCATTAATTCATATAATTCAGCCCACGTACCTACTAAGCTTCCAACTATACTTTTTTCTTGATCAATCATATCGATTGCCAAAACTCTTATCTCTTCTCCGTAACCTACAATGTAAAAAGTCCCAGTTGCTTTTGTCATCTTAATTCCCATTGGCGTAGAACCCTTTTCACCAACAAAATCAATAACAGCCTCTGCTCCTTTACCTTTTGTAAGTTCTTTTACTTTTTCAATTTCATTACCATCAATTAAAACACCGTGGTCAGCTCCGAGCTCCATTGCATGATCTAAAGGTGCTTTTGCTTTTTCAACAACAATAATATTTGCAGCACACATTGCTTTCATACATTGAATTGCTATATGTCCTAATCCACCAGCACCTATGATTACACAATTTTCTCCTGGCAAAAGGTGTCTTGTAGCTTTTTTAACAACTCTGTAAGCAGTTAAGCCTGCGTCCGAAAATGGTGCAACATCTATTGGACCTAAAACTTTTGGAATTTTTATTAAATTTCTAACACTAGTTTGAAGTAATTCTGAATACCCTCCGTGTTTAACATTCAAACCTGCAAAAATTGGATCTTCAGCATGCATATCGTTTCCTCTTCTACAATCCAAGCATGTTCCTCCTGTGCCAGAAACTTTAGGGTGTAAAATAACTGCATCACCTTTTTTAAATCCTGTAACATCTTTACCAACTTCCTCTATCCATCCAGCGTTCTCATGTCCCATAACCATAGGCAATAGATCGTTATTTTGATCTGTGATGTGCTTCCAAACTCCTTCAATAATATGCAAATCAGTTCTACAAACACCTGCAGCTCCAATTTTAACAATGACATCGCTTGCTTTCTCAATTTTAGGATTTGGTAACTCTTCACCTGTGACCCAAACATCTGCTTTCATTTCTGGGTCATACTTATGTAAAACCTGTGCTTTCATTATTTTCCTCTCTAAATTTTTTTTTATAAACAAATCTTAAATTGAAATAAAAAATATGTCTAGAAAGTTAGAATAATTTTAAATAGCAAATTACAACTTGAGATTGTTAATTAACTTTGTTTTTGCACCTGCCTGTTTTAAAAAACTCATCGATATTATCTATTGCTAAATTAGCCATTGCAGTTCTAGTTTCTTTAGTTGCGCTACCTAAGTGGGGAAGAATAAAAGCGCTTTTATGTTTAAGATATCCAGGATTTAAATTTGGCTCATTCTTGTAAACATCTAACCCAACTGCATAAACTTTTCTTCTTTCTAAGGCATCTATTAAAGCTTCATCTTCAATTATATCTCCTCTTGCAACGTTTGTAACAATTGCTCCTTTAGGTAAATATTCAATTGTATCTTTGTTGATCATATCAACTGTTTCTTTTGAGGCTGGACAGCAAACAGACAATACATCTGATACTGAAAGTAAGTCTTTTAAATTATCATGGTAAGTAGCTCCGTTTTCTTTTTCTTCACTTAACTTAGATCTATTATGATAATGAATGATCATTCCTAAAGATTTAGCAACCTTAGCGATTTTTTGTCCAATTCTTCCCATACCAAGTATTCCTAATCTGGCACCTGTTAATTGCTTTCCAATTAAGTAATCTGCAGACCACTTCCATCCACCATCTCTAGCACTTTCGATACCTTCAGCAGCTCGTCTACAAGCACCTAATATTAACAGCATTCCTATTTCAGCTGTTGCATCGGTTAAAACATCCGGAGTGTTCGTAACTGCGATCCCTCTTTTCTTTGCGGCTTCTAAATCTATATTTCCAAAACCTACAGCAAAATTTGATATAATTTTAACACTATCAGGTAATTGACTAATTGTTTCTGTATCTAACTTATCTGTTAGAGCTGATAAAATACCATCACAGCCTGCACTCATCTCTATTAGCTTTTTTTGAGAGTAGAGTTCATCATTTAAATTAAAATTAGCATCAAATAATTCTTTAGCTTTATCCTCACAAGATCTTAAAAGCCTTCTCGTGATTAAAATTTTTTTCATTTTGTTTTGGATTAATTTAGATCAAAAACTTTACCAGGATTCATGATATTGTTTACATCAATACTTCTTTTAATAGCTTTCATCACTGGCAAATTATCTGGATGCTCTCTTAATAAGTAATGTTTTTTTTGGAGACCAATTCCATGTTCTCCTGTAATTGTTCCCTCTAACTCTAAAGCCTTGTTAATTAGATCATCGCTGTACTGTCGTATTTTTTTTTGTTTTTCTTCATCATCTGGATCATACAATATTATAGAGTGAAAATTTCCATCTCCAACATGACCAACCATTGGTGCAGTTAGACCTAACTTCTTGACTTCTTTTTCCGCCCAGGAAATACACTCCACTAACTTTGAAATAGGTACACAAACATCTGTGGAGTACACTTTCATATCATGACCTAAAGCTTTTACTGAATAATAAACATCATGCCTTGCTTTCCATAGTATTTTTTGTTCTTCGGGAGAAGATGCCCATTGAAAATCACTTCCACCATTATTTTTTGATAATTCTTCTACAATTTTTATAGACTCGTTATTGGTAAGCTCACTACCATGGAATTCGAAGAATAAAGTTGGCGATGCTTTGATGTTTTCTAACTTTGAATATTTAATGCTAATTTCCATTTGATCTTTGTTTAACATTTCAATTCTTGCAATTGGAACACCATACTGAATAACTTCTTGCGCAGTCTTTACTGCTGAGTCTAAATCTGGAAAATAGCAGACTGCACTCATTATGCTCTCAGGTATTGGTGATAATCTTAATTGGACTTCTGTAATAATTCCCAATGTTCCCTCAGATCCAATAAACAAATTAGTTAAGTTATATCCCGCAGAAGTTTTTTTAGTTCTTGCACCGGTTTTAATTATGTCTCCATTTGGTAAAACAACTGTTAAACCAGAAATAACTGTTCTCATTGTTCCATATTTAACTGCCATTGTTCCTGAAGCTGAAGTAGATGCCATTCCACCGAGTGCAGCATCCGCACCAGGATCTATTGGAAAAAATACACCATCTTCTCTTAAGTATTCATTTAATTGCTTTCTTGTTACATTTGCTTGTACTCTGCAGTCAAAATCCTCAGCGTTTACGCTTAAAACTTTATTCATTTTTTCTAGAGAAATTGTAATACCATTTTGATTTCCAACAACATGACCTTCAAGAGAGGTGCCGGTTCCAAACGGGACGACAGGAATTTTGTGCTCGTTACAAATTTTTAAGATTTTTGAAACTTCTTCATTAGTTTCTGGAAATACAACTGCCTTCGATAATATTGGATTATAAGTATCTTCTCCTCTTGCATAATTTGCACGAGTAGACTCGGATGTGGAAAATCTCCCGTTAAATATCTTTTTTAATTCTGCTTGGACAGTTTCATTCATTAGTTAATAATACAAAAATATTAGTTAAAAATACAGTTTATTTAGAAAGCATCTTGCCTATGTTTTCTAAGGCTTGCATTATATTATCTCTAGATGCGGCAAAACTAAATCTAACGTAATCATTACAAGTTTTACCAAATGCAGTGCCAGGAACAATCGCAACTCCAGCTTCATGCATTGCTTTTTTGCAAAACTCAGATCCATTCATGCCAGTACCTTTTATATTTGGAAAAGCATAAAAAGCTCCTCCCGGCAAACTACACTCAACTCCTGGTAAATCATTTAATCCTTTATGAATTAAATTTCTTCTTAGTGTAAACTTATCAAGCATATCTTTGATTGAATCCTCTGGGCCGTCTAATGCAGCAATACCTGCATATTGAGCTGCAGCATTTACACATGATACACTATTAATCAAAAGTTTGTTTACATGCTCAACTAAATGTTCTGGCCAAAAACTCCATCCAAGTCTCCATCCAGTCATAGAATATGCTTTACTCCAACCCTCAAGAACAATTAATCTATCTCTTAAGTTTGGGTAATTAAAAAAAGTTGGCATTTCTTTATAGTCAAAAACTTGTCTACTATAAATTTCATCACTTAAAATTGTTACGTGAGGATGTTTTTCTAATTCTTTTGCTAAGTAATCTATCGCAGGTTTTTCAACAAAACTTCCAGTTGGGTTATTAGGGTTTATTAAAATTAAAAGTCTAGTTTTATCAGTTATTAAAGATAAAAGTTTATCTGGATCAAATTTTAAATCTTTATCCTCAGTTAAGTCATAAGGAACAGCTTTTGCTCCAGAATAGTTAATCATTGATTCATAAATTGGAAAGGCTGGCGTTGGATGAATTATTTCAGCACCCGGTTCACCAAAACAAGTGATTGCATAATACATTGTAGGTTTACCACCTGGCATTATTAAAACTCTATTTGGATCAATATCTGTACTGTAAAGTCTCTTTACCCATCTAGCTACAGCTTCACGACATTCTGGAATACCATTTGATAATACATAACCATGATGACCATCATCTAAAGCTTTTTTTGCAGCTTCGACTACATGTTTTGGAGTTTTAAAGTCAGGTTGTCCTAGACCTAAATGGATCATAGGTTTACCTTGTGCTTCTAATTTTTTTGCCTCTGCTAAAACAGAAAATGCACTTTCAGTTCCTAAACGGTCTAAAGCTTTTGATAGTTCAATCATAATTTTTCGTCGACAAACTAACTGAAAAGCAACTTCATGTCTATTTATTTAGAGTGAAAATAATAATAAAATTTATTTATAAAAAATATTTAATAACGGTAAATTATCTTTGATCTATCTAACTCTTTTACACTTTTGCAGCCCATTAGGATCATATTTCTTCTAATTTCATCGTGCATATTTTGAAGCAGCCTCTCTACTCCTTGCTGTCCACCCGCTCCTAAGCTGAATAAAAAAGCTTTACCAAAACTACAAGCAGTTGCGCCTGCAGCTAAAGCCTTTAGAACATGAGTTCCCCGTCTAACACCTCCATCTAAGATTATCTCAACCTTATCACCCACAGCATCAGAAATAGCTTTTAGTTGATCAAATGGAGTTCTAGATCCATCAAGTTGTCTTCCTCCATGATTAGATATTATTATTGCTGTACAACCAATATCAACTGCTCTCTTTGCATCCTCTACAGACATTACACCCTTCAATGCAAAAGGTCCGTCCCATTTTTTTATACAGTATTCTGCATCATCCCAATTCATATTAGGATCATACTGTTCATTAACATAATCTATAACTGATTTAGTTATACTGGTTCCCTTGTCAGTTTTGTGTTTAATATTTGCAAGTTCAAATTTCTTATTCGTAAAATATCTGAATAACCACCCTGGTTTTATTGCGAAATTCATTATACTTTCTAATGTAAATTTAGGAGGAGTTGTAAAACCAGTTCTATGATCTCTTTCTCTATTACCGGCAACCAAAGTATCAACTGTTAAACACAAACCATCAAAGTTTGCTCTTTTACACCTATCAATCAAATCATCAGTAAATGATTTATCTTTATGGATATAAAGCTGAAATAATTTTGGTCCACTTGATATGTTAGCAATTTCTTCAATGGAAAATGATGCCATTGTCGACATGCTATACATGGTACCAAATTTTTCTGCAGCTCTAGCTGAAGCTTTGTCTCCGTCAGGATGATATAAACTTTGCATAGCAGTTGGAGATAAAAAAATTGGCATATCAATTTTTCTACCAAAAACTATGGTTGATAGATCTGGTTCTCCCACACTTCTAAGAATATTGGGGATTAAGTCACAATCATCAAATGAATTTGTATTTCTTTTTAAAGTGGTTTCATCGTCTGCACCACCATCAATGTAATGAAAAATCGGAGCTGGTAATCTTTTTTTAGCTAACTTTCTAAAATCCTCAAAATTGTAACAACTTTTCAGGCTCATGCATTTCGGAATCTTAAATTGTTTCGATTTAGATCACTGATCTTTGTACAGCCCATTAATTTCATGTCTCTTACTAATTCAGTTTTATATAAGTTAAGTGCTCTCTCAACACCTTCTTGACCTGCTGCAGCTAAAGCATAAAGATATAATCTTCCACCAGCACATGCTTTTGCACCCATAGATAAAGCTTTTATCATATGAGTTCCTCTTTGAAATCCACCTTCACAAATTACATCTAACTTATCACCAACTGCATCAACAATTTCAGCTAATTGATCAAAAGGTGATCTAGATCCATCAAGTTGTCTTCCTCCATGATTTGATACCATTATACCTGTGCATCCGATATCAACCGCTCTTTTAGCATCTTCAACACTCATAACTCCCTTAAGCGCGAAATGGCCACCCCACTGAGAGCACAATTTTTCAGCATCGTCCCAGTTCATAGATTGATCTAACATAGTAGAAAAATAATTACCAATTGAAGTATTTGTGTCAGTGCCTTCTTTAACGAAGTCTTGAAGGTGTGGTAGTTCAAATTTTCCTTTGGTTAAATAATTTATCCCCCACATTGGTTTTGTGGCAAAACTAAACAAACTCGAAAGTGTTAGTTTTGGAGGTGATGTAAATCCAGTTCTTAAATCTCTTTCACGATTTCCTCCTGTTATTGTATCAACAGTTAAAGCCATCACATCAAATTTTGCTGCTTTTGCTCGTTCTAAACAAGAGTCATTCAGTCCTCTGTCTTTATGGAAA